>JAIXTA010000205.1 GCA_027484405.1 Burkholderiales bacterium | reverse complement strand
TGATGCGCTCGACCACCTGCCAGGTGATGGGCTCAATGTAGGTCACATCGGCCATCTCCGGATCGGTCATGATCGTGGCCGGATTGCTGTTGACCAGGATGACCTTGTAGCCCTCTTCACGCAAGGCCTTGCAGGCCTGTGCGCCGGAGTAGTCGAACTCGCAGGCCTGACCGATGATGATCGGGCCTGCGCCGATGATGAGAATGCTCTTGATGTCTGTACGCTTTGCCATCTCAGTTCTTCTCCATCAGCGCAACGAACTTGTCGAACAGGTCGCCAATGTCGTGCGGGCCGGGACTGGCCTCGGGGTGGCCCTGGAAGCAGAAGGCAGGCACGTCCGTGCGCTCGAGACCCTGGATCGATCCATCGAACAGCGAGATGTGCGTCACACGCATGTTGGCCGGCAGGGTCTTCTCATCCACGGCAAAGCCGTGGTTCTGGCTGGTGATGTAGACCCGCTTGGAATCCAGGTCCTGCACCGGGTGGTTGCCACCATGGTGGCCGAACTTCATCTTCAGCGTCTTTGCGCCGCTGGCCAGGCCCATGATCTGGTGGCCCAGGCAGATGCCGAAGGTCGGGATCTTGCGCGCCATGAATTCGCGTGCCGCAGCGACGGCGTAGTCGCAGGGCTCGGGATCACCAGGTCCGTTGGACAGGAACACGCCGTCCGGATTCATCGCGATCACGTCTGCAGCCGGCGTCTGGGCCGGCACCACCGTCACGCGGCAGCCGCGATCGCTCAGCAAGCGCAGGATGTTGCGCTTGACGCCAAAGTCGTAGGCCACCACATGGAACTTCGGCTCGGCCAGTTCCGGAAACTCTGACGAACCATCGTCAAACAGACGCCATGAGCCTTCGGTCCACTCGTAGGCTTCGCGCGTGCTGACCACTTTGGCCAGATCCTGCCCGGCCATGCTCGGCGCGGACTTGGCACGCTCAGCGGCGTCGGCCAGATGTGCGTCGGTGAGGGTTTCGCCCTCGCCCGCAGCGACGATGCAGCCGTTCTGCGCGCCCTTTTCACGCAGTACGCGCGTCAGCTTGCGTGTGTCCAGTCCGGCTATCCCGACCACGTTCTCGTTCTTGAGATAGGTCGACAGGGCGTCCTGTGCGCGGAAGTTCGACACAACGGCAGACAGATCGCGAATCACCAGCCCCTTGGCCCAAATGCGCGGGGCTTCCTCATCCTGTTCATTGACACCGACATTGCCGATGTGCGGATAAGTCAACGTGACAATCTGCCCGCAATAGCTTGGGTCGGTCAGGATCTCCTGGTAACCGGTGATGGCAGTGTTGAACACCACCTCCCCGACGGTGGCACCGGCGGCACCGATGCTGTAGCCGCGAAAGACCGTCCCGTCGGCCAGCACCAGCGCAGCCTGAGGACGTTGGAAGCTCAGCCGCGTGTGTGTGAGATTCAGAGGCATGTTCTTGTGTCTGCGAACGGCGCACGCTGCCCCCACGCCATTTCGCCATTCGGCGAGCGCGGGTTGGGTGCACGTTGGGGGGATTTTCATGAGTTTACCAGCCCGGCACATGCGCCTCCCGCTGCGCTCACTGCGGAATCTGCATGCGTCTGATGCAGATGTGCTTTGCAGGGCGGCGGGCTTCCGCTGTGCACGGAGCTCACTCACTCACACAAACGCAGTATTGGCGGGCATCGGGGGAGCCGCCTATGGTGCCAACACTTAAGTCTCCAGTGCTCGCTTTTCCCCTGAAGTGAGCTTTAGGGCCCCGCATGACGCGGGGCCTTTTTTTCGTTCGCTACATTCCACGCATCTGCAGGCAGGCAAGGAGCAAGCGCAGCATGAACGCACTGGAGCAACTCAAGCAACACACCGTGGTGGTGGCCGATACCGGCGACTTCGAGAGCATGCGCGCCTACGCCCCGCGCGATGCCACGACCAACCCCTCATTGATCCTCAAGGCCGTGGCCAAGCCCGAGTACCGCGCCCTGCTCGATCAGGTGCTGCGCGACCACCCGGGCGCCGGCACCGGCGAGGTGATCGACCGCCTGCTGGTGGCCTTCGGGCAGGAGATTCTCAAGATCGTGCCGGGCCGCGTGTCCACCGAAGTCGATGCGCGCCTGTCCTTCGACACCGCCGCCACCCTTGCCAAGGCGCGCGAGATCATCGGCCTGTACCGCGCCACAGGCATCGACACCACGCGCGTACTGATCAAGATCGCCTCCACCTGGGAGGGCATCCGCGCCGCAGAGGTGCTGGAACGCGAAGGCATCACCTGCAACATGACCCTGCTGTTCAGCCTGCCGCAGGCGGTGGCCTGCGCCCAGGCCGATGCACGGCTGATCTCGCCCTTCGTGGGCCGCATCCTGGACTGGTACAAGAAGTCGACCGGGCAGGAGTACACGGCCGAGACCGACCCCGGCGTGCTCTCGGTACGGCGCATCTACGCCTACTACAAGAAGTTCGGCCATGGCACCGAGGTCATGGGCGCCAGTTTCCGCAACACCGGCGAGATCCTGGCCCTGGCCGGCTGCGACCTGCTGACGATCTCGCCGGACCTGCTCGGCCAGCTGGCCGCAATGGACGCGCCGGTGCCGCGGCAACTGCACCCCGTTGAAGCGGCCTCGCAGGACATCGAGCGCCTGAGCTATGACGAAGCGGGCTTTCGCTTTGCGCTGAACGAGGACGCGATGGCCACCGAGAAGCTGGCCGAGGGCATCCGCCTGTTTGCCGCCGACACGCGCAAGCTCGAGACTCTGATCGCGCAGGCCCGCGCCTGAGCGCCGCCATGGCCATCGCAGCGCCTGCACGCCGCGTCAACCTCGCCCTGCAGGGCGGCGGCTCGCATGGCGCATTCACATGGGGCGTGCTCGAAGCCGTGCTCGAGGACGAGCGCGTCGAGATCGAGGGCATCAGCGGCACCAGCGCGGGGGCGATGAACGCCGTGGTCCTGGCCGCAGCCATTGGCCAGCACAACAGCCGCGGCGCCGGTAGCTACTGCGCCAAGGCGCGCTCGGCAGGCATCGACGCGCTGGCGCAGTTCTGGCGCAGCATCAGCGCGTACTCCTCGCTGAACCCGGTCAAGCGCGCACCTATGGACACGCTCTTCGGCCTCTGGGGCGTGCAGGACAACCCGGCCCAGTTCTGGGCCGAGACCTTTGCCAAGACCTTCTCGCCCTACCAGTTCAATCCGCTGGACATCAACCCAGTGCGCGAGCTGCTCAAGCAGCACGTGGACTTCGACGCCCTGGCCACACCGCTGGCACCCAAGGTCTTCGTGGCCGCCACCCGCGTGCGTACCGGCAAGGCCGAGATCTTCTCGGGCAAGCGCCTGTGCCCGGAGGCTGTGGCCGCCAGCGCCTGCCTGCCCATGCTCTTCCAGGCCGTGGAAGTGGAGGACGACTGGTTCTGGGATGGCGGCTTTGCCGGCAACCCGGCCCTGCATCCACTCATCTACGAGTGCAAGAGCGCCGACATCGTGCTGGTGCAGATCAACCCGGTGGTGCGCGAAGACCTGCCCACCAACAGCCGGGACATCCTGGACCGGATGAACGAGATCACCTTCAACGCCAGTCTGCTGGCCGAGATGCGCGCCATCGACTTCGTGGCGCGCCTGCTCAAGGATGGCAAGCTCGACCCGGCGCGCTACAAGAACGTGCTGCTGCACCGCATCGGCGGCGATGAGCTCGCGCAGTTCGGCGCCGCCAGCAAGCTGGCCACCGACGGCGCCTTCATCAACGAGCTGCATGCCCTGGGCCTGGCCGCGGGGCGCGAGTGGCTGCAGCGCAACCACTCGGCGCTGGGCGAGCGCGGCACGGTCAACATCGCACGCGACTACCTCGACGACCTGCGGATTCCGCTGCGCTCATCCGGCGGCGGGCGAAGCGCGCCGTCCTGACGTGCCCGCGCGCCGGCGTGCAGGCCGGCGATGCAACTAGTGCACGCTGCAGACCGAAGCGGCGGCGTGTCGCACGCCTAGAGTGCATCTGTGCGACACGGCGGCGCAGCGGGCGCATACTCGCCAAACTTCGGCCGAAAACCGGGTCAGACTGACGGTCATGCGCCCCACCCTGCGTGGTGCGCCCTCCTCACAGGCAGCTCACCATGCTCGATCCGACCCTGCTCGCACGCATCCAGTTCGGCGCCAACATCACCTTCCACATCCTGTTCCCCACCATCACCATTGCGCTGGCGTGGGTACTGCTCTTCTTCAAGCTGCGCTTCAACAAGACCGGCGACGAGAAGTGGATGGACGCCTACAAGTTCTGGGTCAAGGTCTTTGCCGTCACCTTTGCCTTGGGCGTGGTCAGCGGCATCACCATGAGCTTCCAGTTCGGCACCAACTGGCCGGGCTTC
>JAIXTA010000188.1 GCA_027484405.1 Burkholderiales bacterium | reverse complement strand
CGGTCACGCCGCCCGAGGCATGGCGTCTTGCCTCCAGCGGGCATGCCGTGATCATCGATGTCCGCACCCATGCTGAATGGAACTACGTGGGCCGCCTACCGGACGTCGCACTGATACCGTGGCGAACCTATCCGGACAATCAGCCGAATCCGCAGTTTCTTGAGCAGCTGGCTGCGCAGGTTGCCAAGACCCAGCCGGTACTCTTTCTGTGTCGTAGCGGCCTGCGTTCCCATGCCGCGGCACAAGCCGCAGCATCGGCCGGATGGCGGGCAGCGTTCAACATTCTTGAGGGCTTCGAGGGCGACCTGGACGAGGCGAACCAGCGCGGACGGCGCAATGGATGGCGCCTGCACGGACTGCCTTGGCTTCAGGGCTGAGCCCGCGATCCGGCCTTTTGGAAAAAGCTTTGTGCCGGATTCAGGGGTAACCCGAGTCCGGATCGCCGACGATGCAGAGCATGGAATCGCTCAGCGTGGTCGCCAGCTATGCAATCGTCGGACTCGCCGTTGGCCTGATCGTCGGGTTGACGGGCGTCGGCGGCGGTTCGCTGATGACCCCCATCCTGAGCGGGCCCTTCGGCATCGCCCCGGCCATTGCGGTCGGCACCGATCTGGTGTTTGCATCCATCACCAAGGGCGTTGGGACGGCAGTGCACGGATGGGCCGGCACTGTTCAGTGGCGGGCCCTGACATGGCTGCTGGTCGGCAGCCTGCTGGCTTCGTTCGCCGCGCTGGCCTGGCTGCATGCCCACGGGGCAGCCAATCCGGCGCTGGCGGGCTTCATTCGCAAGAGCGTGGGTGTGTCAGTGCTTCTGACCGCCATTGCTCTGGTGTTTCGCGGACGGCTCATGGCGTGGATCCGCGCCCGGCCCGAGCTTCAGATCCAAGGGCGCGGCCGGGATGCAACGCTCCTGCTGGCAGGTTTGCTGCTGGGCGCGCTCGTGACCGTCTCATCCATCGGTGCGGGTGCCCTGGGCGCCAGCATCCTGTTCTGGCTGCACCCGCACTGGGAGCCGGCCGAGGTGGCGGGCACGGACATTGCCTATGCGGTGCCGCTGACCGCAGTTGCGGGCGCCGGGCACCTTGCACTCGGCACCGTAGATCTCTTTCTTCTGGCAGGCCTGCTGGTGGGCAGCTTGCCGGCAATCGCCGTGGGAAGCGCCATTTCGCGGCGTCTGCCCGAGCGTTTGTCCCGTGCGTTGCTGGCCGTGGTGCTCACTGCCGCGGGAACCAAGATGGTGTTCTGAGAAAAAGACCATGTATCGCTACAACGAGTACGACCGACGCATCGTCGCCGAACGGGTTGCCCAGTTTCGCAGCCAGACCGAGCGTTTCCTTTCGGGTGAGTTGACCGAGGACGAGTTTCGCCCCCTGCGTCTGCAGAATGGCCTGTACCTGCAGCGACATGCGCCCATGCTTCGAGTGGCCATTCCCTACGGGCTGCTGTCCTCCGTGCAGCTGCGCAAGCTCGCCCACATCGCACGAACCTACGACCGGGGCTACGGCCACTTCACCACGCGCCAGAACATCCAGTTCAACTGGCCTGCGCTGGAGCGTGTACCCGACATCCTGGCCGAGCTCGCCGGTGTGGAGATGCATGCCATTCAGACCAGCGGCAACTGTGTGCGCAATATCACCACCGATGCGTTTGCAGGCATTGCGCCAGACGAGATCGTCGACCCGCGGCCGTACTGCGAGTTGCTGCGCCAATGGAGCACCTTCCATCCGGAGTTCGCCTTCCTGCCGCGCAAATTCAAGATCGCAGTGTCCGGCAGCCAGGTGGATCGCGCGGTCGTGCGTCTGCATGACATCGGCATCGAACTCTATCTGGGCAGTCACAACGAGGTGCTTGCACGTGTCTATGTCGGTGGCGGCATGGGGCGCACCCCGATCGTTGCGCCGGTCCTGCGCGAAGCGCTTCCCTGGCAGCACCTGATGTCCTACTGTGAAGCCGTGCTGCGCGTCTACAACCTGCACGGTCGGCGTGACAACAAGTACAAGGCACGCATCAAGATTCTGGTAAAGGCGCTTGGCGTGGAGGCCTTTGCACAGCAGGTGGATGCTGAATTCGCGCACATCGAGGGCGGCCCGCAGACCTTTACCGACGCCGAACGGGCACGTGTCGCGCAGCACTTCAGCGCACCCGAGTATCGCCTCGTGCAAGCACATGGCACAGAGTTCGAACGCACCTTGTCCGCAGAGCCTGGATTTGCACGCTGGGTGGAGCGCAACGTTGCGCCGCACCGGCAGCCAGGCTATGCCGCGGTCACCCTGTCACTGAAGCGCGCGGCCATCGCCCCGGGCGATGCGACAGCCGATGAGATGGACAAGGTGGCCGATCTGGCGGAGCGCTACAGCTTTGGCGAGCTGCGCGTGAGCCATCGCCAGAATCTGGTGCTCTCGGATGTGCCGCGCGACCAGCTTCCGGCACTGTGGCGCGAGGCCCGTGCGCTTGGCCTCGCCAACCCGACGCTCAACCTGCTCACAGACATGATTGCCTGCCCCGGCGGCGACTTCTGCTCGCTGGCCAATGCCCGTTCGATTCCGATTGCCGAGAGCATTCAGCAGCGATTTGATGACCTCGACTATGTCTACGACCTCGGCGAGCTCAAGCTCAACATCTCGGGGTGCATCAATTCCTGCGGACATCACCACAACGGGCATATCGGCATCCTGGGCGTGGACAAGAACGACCAGGAGTTCTATCAGGTCTCGATCGGCGGACGCTCCGGTGAAGGCACGAGCAACGACACACGCATCGGGCAGATCATCGGGCCCTCGTTCTCTGCAGAGCAGGTCCCCGATGTGCTCGCCAAGCTGCTCGATACCTTCGTGAGTGCGCGCCACGAAGATGAGCGCTTCATCGACACATTCGACCGGATCGGACTGGCGCCCTTCAAGACGGCCGTCTACGGCGACTTGCCGGCTCATCGGGATCGGGAGGCTACCCATGCCTGAGCTCATCGTGCGCGGCACGGTCGTACCCGACACCTTCATCACGGTGGACAGCCTGGAGGCGCTCGCGTCGGTGAGTGCTCGTCAGGATGTTCTGGCGTCGCTGGCGGTTTGGCAGGCAGCGCCCGAAGCGCTGATCAAGCGCAGTGCTCGACGCGGCCTGTTGCTGGCGGCAGATGCCGACCCCGCAGCTGCGAAAGCCTTCTTCAAGCACCTTGATCTGCTAGCAGTGAGCTTTCCGAGCATGACCGATGGTCGCGGCTTTTCGCTCGGGTATCTGCTGCGCACCCGGCTGGGCTGGCGAGGCGAGCTACGGGCGATCGGCCCGCTGGTCCGCGACCAGCTGCAGCCCCTGGCGCGGGTCGGCTTTGACGCCATGAGCTTGCGCGCCGGTCAGGACCTGCATGCCGCACTGGCCAGTCTGCGTGACTTCTCCGCGCCTTACCAGGCGTCGGCCGATGAGCCCCGCCCCCTGTTTGCGCGAGCCGAACTGGAGCACACCCATGTCTGACCTGAAGACCGGTGCCCTGCACGCCATGTTGACGGGGATCGCCAAGCGCTATCCGGGCGCAGCCATCGCATCTTCCATGCAGATGGAGGACATGATCCTGACAGACGTCGTCGGGCGCTTGAAGCTTCCGCTGGCCATCTTCATGCTGGATACCGGGCGCTTGCACAGCGAGACGCTCGCCATGGTCAGCCGGGTCAAGGAGCGCTATGCGATTGAGGTGGAGATCTACCAGCCCCAGGAGACCAAGGTGGCGCAGTACGTGCGTCAGCACGGCATGAACGCTTTCTACGAGAGCGTGGATCTGCGCAAGATCTGCTGCGGCATCCGGAAGGTGGAGCCGCTGGCGAGGGCTTTGCGTGACCGGCCGGCTTGGGTGACCGGCCAGCGGCGTGCGCAGTCCGTCACGCGCACCGACCTGAAGATCGAGGATTTCGACAGCACCCACGACCTGCCCAAGTTCAACCCACTCACCGAGTGGTCTGACGCAGACGTGCGTGCCTACATCAGGGCGTTCGACGTCCCGGTCAATGCGCTGCATTCACGCGGCTACCCGAGCATCGGGTGCGAACCCTGCACACGTGCCATCAAGCCCGGCGAGGATCCGCGGGCTGGCCGCTGGTGGTGGGAGAGCAGCGACAGCAAGGAATGCGGCCTGCACATCATTCCGATCAAGCAAGAAAGCCACGCATGAGTACCACCGAGCTATACGCGCAGCACACTTCCCCCCGCTTGGCGGGGGGATCAGAGGGGGGTGCTCACCCAAACCCCGGAGGGGAGGCGCAAGCCTCCCCCCGCTTGGCGGGGGGATCAGAGGGGGGTGCTCACCCAAACCCCGGAGGGGAGGCGCAAGCCTCCCCCCGCTTGGCGGGGGGATCAGAGGG
>JAIXTA010000050.1 GCA_027484405.1 Burkholderiales bacterium | reverse complement strand
GGCCGCTGTTTGAGCGCAGCCGCGCGGGGCTCACGCTCACGGCGGCGGGGCAGGTGTTGCGCGGCCATGCGGAGGCGATAGAGGCGCAGTTGCTAACTGCCGCCGAGCAGATCACGGGCGAGGCGGCGGCCGTGGCGGGCACGGTGCGCCTGGCGGTGCCGGAGGCGCTGATGAGGAGAATCAGCAGCACGCTGGCGCGCCCACCCACGCCGCTACGATCCGATGCAGCCGATTCCCGACGCTGGGGCCGGATGTGTCAGTCTGTCGCAACACGTCTCAGGCCAGCCCGCCGCAAGTGCGTAGCCAGATGCGTAGCCAACCACCCAATGACGCGATAAGCTCGTTTCAAATCAAATACTTAGGTTAACAATGATCATATGCACCTGGAACGTCAACTCGCTCAACGTCCGCCTGCCCCAGGTGCTCGACTGGCTTGCGGCCCAGCAGGCCACCGCGCCCGTGGACGTGCTCTGCCTGCAGGAGCTCAAGCTCACGGACGACAAGTTCCCGCGCGAAGCCTTCGAGCAACTCGGATGGCACATGGCCTTCACCGGCCAGAAGACCTACAACGGCGTGGCCATCCTGTCGCGCCAGCCGCTTGAAGACGTGGTGCTCAACAACCCACGCTTTGCCGACGAGCAGCGGCGCCTGGTGGCCGCCACGGTGGGCGGCGTGCGCATCATCAACGGCTACTTCCCCAACGGCCAGGAAGTCGGCAGCGACAAGTACGCCTACAAGCTCGCCTGGCTGGACGCGCTGATCGAGCAGGTGCGCGAAGAACTCACGCGGCACGACAAGCTCGTGCTCTGCGGCGACTTCAATATCGCCCCGGCCGATGCCGACGTGCACGACCCCGCGCTCTGGGGCGAAGGCCTGCATGTCTCGCCGCAGGAACGCGCGCGCTTCTTCCGCTTCACCGAGGAGCTCGGCCTGAAGGACACCTTCCGCCTGTTCGAGCAGGCACCCAAGCTCTTCAGCTGGTGGGACTACCGCAACCTCGGCTTCCAGAAGAACCAGGGTCTGCGCATCGACCACATCCTCGCCAGCCCCGCACTCGCCTCCGGCTGCAAACGCAGCTGGATCGACCGCCAGCCGCGCAAGAACAAGCAGCCGTCGGATCATGCGCCGGTGTTGGCGGAGTTTGCGTGAGACGAAGGCGCCGCCCGTTCTTCAGCACTTGGCAGCCTGAAGCGCGGCTGTCGTACAGCACGTGGTCGCTGGTTCCGAATGTTGGCCTGAGCATTCGCGCGCGCTGGTTGATCTTGAGCGGGTTGGCTGTGGCGTTGCTCCTCGTATGGCTGACGGGCTGGGTTCCTACAAGCGACGCAATCGCCGCTCTCGTTCTGGGCGCGTGGCCGGCGTTCTACCTGTGCGAGCGACTGGGCAACCGCCCGGCCCCATTTCCTCGCAGCGTCGATGACGCGGCTGTCGACGAGCTCAGCTCTTTTTGGGAGCGATTGGCGCTTGACGCAATCGCGGTCGTGGGCCTTGCCGTTGCGCTGGCTTTGGCTTTTGCGGGCTTGGACGCCATCGGCCGCACAATCGAAGCGGTGGTCGTGGTGCTTAAGCGGGCCACTTAGGCGTCTGTACACGAGCTCCGCGGCAGCAGTCGAGCAATCGCTGCCGCCGTTGCCTCCGGCCGCTCCAGCGGAAACAGATGCGTCCCGTCCACCGGGATGATCCGATCCGCCGGGATGAAGCGCCGTGAGTGCACCAGGCCCACCGTCTTCGCCTCGGCGCTGGCCGTGCCATAGAGCAAACCGAGTGGCAGGTCCGGCCGCTTGGCCTTCAGGCGCTTGAGCACGCCCGGAATGTGATCCGGCAGGCCGTTGTAGATGCGTGCCTCTTCCATGCGATCAAAGGCCAGGTGCAGGCTGCCGTCCGTGGCATTCGGTGCGGGTTCGGTGCCGGCACGCACGTAGTGCCAAAGCGATTCGTCGCTGAAGTCCTTGAACACAGTCTTGCTGCGGTAATGCGCAAAGGCCTCATCCAGGGAAGGAAAGTGCTTGCGCCGCGTCTTGGCAAAGCGCGCGGGGCTGAACTTCCAGACGAGCGGCGTGCGCTGCACCGCGCCCAGCAGCAGCGCCTTCCAGCCACCGATGATGGGCGAATCGAGCAGGATCACGCCGGCCGCCAGTTCGGGGGCCTGCTCGGCCACCATCAGGCTCAGAAAGCCGCCCAGCGAGTGGCCGATGAGCAGGTACGGCCCACTGCCCTGCTGCTCCAGCCACCGCCGGTACTGCGTCACCAGATGCGGCCAGCGGTTTGTGACGGGAAAGCGCGGGTCGTGGCCGAACTTGGGGAAGGCAATCAGCTCGCGCTCGGCGCGCAGCTGATTCAGCAGCGGGGTGTAGCTGGCGGCCGGGTAGCTGTTGGCGTGCGCAAAGGCGATGCAGGGCGGGCTGGGCGGAACATTCATGCACGGCAGCGTAGCTGCGCGTAAGGGGCACACCGGCTGTGCAGAACCTCGGCGCGTCGAGCCTGCCCTCTACATCTGCTGCGCAAGCGTCTGCGCGGGCACAGGGTCGTTGTCCGGCGTGGGCGAGACCACGCGCAGCGGCGCACCGCGCTCAGTGGGTGCGTCGGCCGGGCGATCGACCCAGACGGGGTCTGGAATCTCCTCGAACACTTGGCGCAGGCGCTTGCCCCAGGTGGTGCGGATCATCTGGTAGTACTCGTTGCGCTCATCAAGCCGGGCGAAACGCGTGACGGCCAGGCTGTCGGTGGCGTAGACCATGAGGTCCAAGGGCAGACCCACGCTGATGTTCGAGCGCAAGGTGCTGTCCATGCTGATGAGCGCGCATTTGGCCGCCTCATCCAGCGGCGTATCCATGGTGATGACGCGGTCGATGATGGGCTTGCCGTACTTGGATTCGCCAATCTGGAAGTACGGCACGTCCTCCTGGGCCTCGACGTAGTTGCCGGCCGAGTACACGTTGAACAGGCGCGGCTTCTCGCCCTTGATCTGGCCGCCGAGGATGAAGTTGGCGTTGAAGTCGACACCGAAGCCCTTGAGCGCCTCCGCATCACGGTCATACACGCGGCGAATGGCATCGCCCAGCAGCATGGCGGCCTCGTTCATGCGGCTCACGTTCCAGATGGTCTTGCCGTCCTCGCGTGCGGCCTCCGCAAAAGCCTCGCGCGCAGCCTGGGTGATGGCGAGGTTGCCGGCGGTCATGAGCACCAGCACGCGGTCACCCGGCGCTTCATAGACCGTCATCTTGCGGTAGGTGCTGATCTGATCGACGCCGGCGTTGGTGCGCGAGTCGGACAGGAACACAAGGCCTTCATGCAGATGCAGTGCGACGCAATAGGTCATGGGCGGTGCAAGGTTTGTTCAAGGCAAGTCTAGAACAGCGCACACTGCACGCCGGCCCGGGAAATGCGGCGCAAAGGTCGGGCATTCCTCTGCGCGCTCGTGCGAGCTGGACCGTGCCCGATGCGCGCGAACTGCAGATTGATGCTGCAACGCGAACCCGCGGTCTATTGCTGCTCTGCCGCGCGAACCGCCGCGCTGCCGACGATGACCTTGGCGTCCATCTGCTCCTCGCCATGGCCGACGCGCACGCCGCGGATCGGCGATGCACTGGCGTAGTCGCGCCCGACGGCCAGGCGCACATGGCGTTCATCCTGCCCGCAGCGGTGCGTCACATCGAGCGGCCACCAGAACAGCTGCCCGCCGGCATCCGGCAGGGCGACATCGACCCAGGCGTGGGTGGCCAGATGGTGCTCGGAATCCGTGTGGAAATAGCCGCTCACATAGCGCGCCGGCACACCCAGCGCCCGGCACAGCGCCAGCGCAATGTGGGCGTGGTCCTGGCAGACGCCGCGGCCCAGCGCAAAGGCCTCCTTGGCCGAGAAGGCCACATCGGTGCTGCCGGTGAGGTAGCTGACACGATCACAGACGGCCTCGGCCAGCTGCAGTGCATCGCTGCGGCTGCGCAGACCCTGGGGCAGCACGCGGGCGGCAAACTCGGCCAGCGCGGTATCCGCCTCGGTCAGCGGGGTGCTTTGGCGGAAGATCCACGGATCGGCCGCCGACAGATTGGGCAGCACCACGCCGGGCGCGTCGGCCGCTACCGTCTGCACGCGGCCGTGGGCCACGAGGCGAATGTTCGCGTGTGCACCCGACAGGCTGATCTGCTGCACCAAATTGCCGTAGGCATCCACGGACGGCGACTTGATGCCGGGGGCGGTAACCGACCAGTCCATCACGGTCTGTGTGGGACCGCTGGCCGGAAACAGGCGCACGAGCTGGATGCTGTAGGTCTGCATCTGCTCGTAGCGGTAGAGGGTTTCGTGGTGGATGGTCAGCTGCATATTCTGGCCGAATATGAATTATTTATTCATTTAAAAGTTCCGCTTCTCGCTTGATTGTCGGACTTCTCGATGCGTTCTTGCTTACCTAAAATTATGTCCGATTTTGCAAGCCCTTACGCTGCGATCGGCACCAGGAAGTCGCGCGAGATCCGGTTGCCGATGTCGGCCACACGCTCCAGGAAGGTCGTGAGGTAGGTGTGCAGGCCCGTGGCCAGGATGTCGTCGATGCGGCTGTACTGCAGCTCGGCGCGCAGCAGCCCGGCGCGGCGCTGGGTCTCGCGGCTGCGGTCGTTGGCCACCTGCTCGATGTTGGAGACCAGCTCGTTGAGCGAGGCAATCAAGGAACGCGGCATGTCCGGCCGCAGCATCAGCAGCTCGGCCACACGCGCCGGCGTGATGACGTCGCGATAGACCTTGCGATAGATCTCGAAGGCCGAGACGCTGCGCAGCACCGCCGCCCAGTGATAGAAGTCGCGCTGGACGTCGTGCGGTTCATTCAGCCGCACGGTGGTGCCGCGCTGCGCAATGCCCGTCTGCGGCACCAGGGAGTGGTACTTCACATCAAGGATGCGCGCCGTGGCGTCCGAGCGCTCGAGAAAGGTACCCAGGCGTGCAAAGTAGAACGCCTCGTCCTTGAGCATGGTGCCGATGGTGACGCCGCGCGAGAGGTGCGAGCGGTACTTGACCCACTCAAAGAACTCGCCGGGGTCGCGCTCCAGCGCGCCATCCTTGAGCAGCTTGCCCATCTCCAGCCAGGTGGTGTTGAGCGTTTCCCAGACTTCCGTGGTGATCGAGAAACGCACCGCCCGGGCGTTCTCGCGCGCCGCCTGCAGGCAGGACACGATGGACGAGGGGTTGGAGGTGTCCTTGACCATGAAGTCGAGGACGTTCTGCGCCGTGACCTCGCCATAGCGCGACTTGAATTGCGGCACGAGTTCGGAGATGACCAGCATGCCGTCCCAGCCCTGGTTGGGCACGCTGTCAGCCATGGTGGGCAGCAGGCTCATCTGGACGTTGACATCCAGCATGCGGGCGATGTTCTCAGCCCGCTCGGTGTAGCGAGCCATCCAGAACAGGTGGTCTGCGGTTCTTGAAAGCATGGTCTCTTCCTATGCGATGGCGGGCTGCGAACCCGGCCGCTTCGCGCCCGGCATGTTCTGGTCTCTGCACGCCGCTGGCGCGGTTTCACTTTGCGCCCGGCGCAAAGTGAGCATCGCCCCGCCGCAAGCGGCGTCAGCCCGCTCGGTGTAGCGAGCCATCCAGAACAGGTGGTCTGCGGTTCTTGAAAGCATGTTCCGTTCTCCTCAGCCTTCCAGCACCCAGGTGTCCTTGGTGCCGCCGCCTTGCGATGAGTTGACGACCAGCGAGCCTTCGCGCAGGGCCACCCGGGTCAAGCCGCCCGGGACGATCTGGATGTCGCGCCCGGAGAGCACGAAGGGGCGCAGATCGATATGGCGCGGCGCAATGCCGGACTCGACATAGGTGGGGCAGGCGGACAGGGACAGCGTCGGCTGGGCGATGTAGCCCGCGGGCTGGGCCACGATCTTGGCGCGAAAGTCCTCAATCTCCGCCTGCGTGGCAGCCGGGCCGATGAGCATGCCGTAGCCGCCTGCGCCATGCACCTCCTTGACCACCAGATCCTTGAGATTGGCGAGCACATGGGACAGCTCCGCAGGCTTTCTGCACTGCCAGGTGGGCACGTTGTTGATGACCGGCTCCTCCTGCAGGTAGAAGCGGATCATGTCCGGCACAAAGGGGTAGACGGACTTGTCGTCCGCCACGCCGGTGCCGATGGCATTGGCCAGGGTGACATTGCCCGCACGGTAGACGTTCAGCAGGCCGGGCACGCCCAGCTGGCTGTCCGTGCGGAACACAAGCGGATCGAGGAAGTCGTCGTCAATGCGGCGATAGATCACGTCCACGCGCTGCGGGCCGCGCGTGGTACGCATGTAGAGATAGTCACCATCCACGAAGAGGTCGCGCCCCTCCACCAGCTCAATGCCCATCTGCTGGGCGAGGAAGGCGTGCTCGAAGTAGGCGCTGTTGTACATGCCGGGGGTCAGAAGTACGACCGTGGGGTCGTCGATGCCACGCGGCGAGACGGTGCGCAGATTTTCCAGCAGCACGTCGGGGTAGTGCGCCACCGGCGCCACGCGGTGACGGCTGAACAGATCCGGGAACAGGCGCATCATCATCTTGCGGTTCTCGAGCATGTAGCTCACGCCGCTGGGCACGCGCAGGTTGTCCTCGAGCACGTAGTACTCGCCCTCCCCGGCGCGCACCACGTCGATGCCTGCGATATGGCTGTAGATATTGCTGGGCACATCCACACCCTGCATTTCCGGGCGGTACTGCGCATTCATGAACACCTGCTCCGGCGGGATGATGCCGGCGGCCACGATGCGCTGATCGTGATAGATGTCGGTGAGGAACATGTTCAGCGCCCGGACGCGCTGCTTGAGACCGCGCTCCAGCATGGCCCACTCGCCCTGCGGGATGATGCGTGGGATCACGTCGAAGGGGATCAGACGCTCGGTGCCGGCGTCATCGCCATAGACCGCGAAGGTGATGCCGACCCGGCGAAAGATCAGGTCGGCCTCGGCGCGCTTGCGGTCCATGCTGTTACCGGTCTGCTCTGACAACCAGCGGGCAAAACGTGCATAGTGGTCACGCACGTCACTGCTCTTGAGGCTGACGGCACTCGGCACCCCTGCGGCCGGCGGCTGCGCCCACATCTCGTCGTACACCTGCATCTGCACTCCCATCGTCTCGCTGCCAAGCGCAGCGAGAATCGTGCCAAGTTTCTCAGCGCCCGCGCGCCGGCTCAAGTTTTTCGCCTTCAGCCGGGACGTTCAATGCCGCGGGCAGACCGGCGCGTGTGCGCCAATAGGGTATCCGCACATCCCGGTGGCGAATCCAGCGCATCTGGCCGGATGCATCCACTGCCAATTCGATGGCCCCCGTCTCTGCAGTGTTCAACACTTGCACGCCAGCGGCTGCATAGCGTTGCAGCACGTCTGGGTGGGGATGACCGAAGCGATTGCGCCAACCCGCCTGCACGACCGCCACCTGCGGCGCCGTTGCCGCAATGAAGCCCTGTGTCGACGAGGTCTTGCTGCCGTGGTGGGGCACAAGCAGAACATCGCTCTTCAAGCCTGCTGCATCCCACGCGAGCAGCCGCGCCTCCTGCGGCGCCTCAATATCGCCCGTGAGCAGCAGCGTGCGCCGTCCATCCCGCACCCGCAGAGTGCATGACAGGGCATTGGTCCTGATCAGCGGTCCCTCGAGCCACTCGGCAGGTGGATGCAGGAATTCCATCTGGAGCCCGGCAACCGCGAAGCCCTGCCCCTGCGCACAAGGGAGCGACTTGATGCCCAGGCGGCGCGCGAGCGCAGGCAGCGCGTGCTCAGGCGACAGACTGGAGGCCATCCAGGCCACAGGCAGAGCCTGCAGCACCGCGGCTGCGCCGCCTGAATGGTCCGAGTCAGCGTGCGACACGATCAGTCCGTCAAGACGCCGTACCCCCCAGGCCTTCAGCAGCGGCACGACGATGCGCTGGCCTGCGTTGCTCTGCTCCGAGTAGAGCGCACCCGTGTCATAGAGCCATGCGCGCTCGCCGCGCTGGATCAGCACGGCCATGCCCTGGCCCACATCGATGAAGGTCGTGCGCCAGACGTCCTCCGCCGGCCGATATCCGGGGTTCAGCAGGAGCGGTAGCACCAGAGGCAGCGCAAACAGCCGCGCCCACCCGCGCAAGATGACCAGACCGATGCCGCCCAGGAACGCCAGCACAAGCATCCACGCACTTGGCGCGGGGAGGCTCATGGTTGCCCAGGCCTGACTGCCAGCCCATGACAGTGCAGCGTTCAGCGGCACCATCAATGCCGCGGCAGCGGACAGAACCCCCTGCCCCAGAGGCTCGACGAGCAGCACCAGCAACGCACCGAGCAAGGCCAGGGGCGTGACGAGCAGGCTGACCCAGGGAATGGCCAGCGCATTGGCCAACGGACTCACAAGCGACACGGTGGAGAAGAAGAGCACGGCCAGCGGCAAGGTACCCAGGCTCACGGCCCACTGAGCAGCTGCGGCCTGCCGCAAGCGCTCAGGCCAGCCCGATTGTGTTTCGGCGGCCGCGCGCGCGCCCTGCTCCGGGATGCGCTGCCCGGCGAGCATCAGGAACGCCACAGCGCCGAATGAGAACCAGGCGCCCGGAGACAGCACGGCGAAGGGATCGATGATCAGGACGACAAGCGCTGCACTGGCCAGCACATGGCCTGCACTGGCCTGGCGTGCGATCAGGCGGGCGACCACCGCAGCAAGGAGCATCCAGACGGTGCGCTGTGCGGGCACCGACCACCCTGCAAGCAGCGCATAGGCCAGTGCGCTGACGGCCGAGATCAGCCAGAACACCTCAGGCGCAGGCAGCCTGTGGATCAGCGTTCGGCTGCGCCTCCAGCACCAGGCGGCGAGGCCACCGAGCAGGCTCGCGACCATGGTGATGTGCAAACCGGAGATCGACAGCAAGTGACCGACGCCCGTGGCGTTGTAGACCGCCCAGGCGCTTGGCGGCACGGACTGCTGGTCACCCAGGGCCAGCGCCACGACCACGCCGCGTTCAAGTGACGGTTCGAGGCCTTGCTCGATGGCGGCCCGCATTCGGCCTCGCAGACGTTCAATCGCGATGCGGCTGAAGCCCGCTGCATGCTCTTCGACCAGCGCAAAGCCTTCACGCGGCCGGACGCTGCCCGTGGCGGCGACGCCTTGCTCCAGCAGCCAGAGTTCCGTGTCGAAACCATGGGGATTCACGGCCCCGTAGCGCCGCTTGAGCTGCACCGTGAACTGCCAGCGCTGCCCGGCACGCAGCACCGGGACGCTTGGCGCCGCTGAAGCCTCATCGGCATACCAGCCGAGGAGCACGGCCCGCCCCTGTACGGAGCAGCCGCCGCAGTCCTGTACTTCGAAGGTGAAGCGCAGCCCACGCTCAACGCGGTCAGGCAGGCTGGCGATGCGTCCGATCACCTGCAGATTGCGTGCCTCGTCCTGCGTATGAAGACTGCCCGCCAAGGCGTGGACACCCGCCAGGCTGGTCCAGAAAAACGCCGTGGTCGTCATCAGCAGGGAGATCACCACCAGCTTGATGACCCCGGACCTGCTGCCCCGGCCACCCGGTACGCGCATGGCGGTGCACAGACCCAGCGCCAGCGCACCTGCGCAAGCCAACCAGAGCACACCGGAGGCCGGCAACTCGCTCTGCTGCTGCGCAAGCCAGGTACCTGCAACCCACGCGAGAACGCATATCGGCCACCCGTACTGATCGAGCGTGCGCCGAGCGAGATCCGCTAGCCAGGCGAGCGTCGACATATGCTCGTCAACGCCTTGGTTCTTCAAGCCGATGCCTGCAGCTGCCAGCGCGGCAAGGCGGCAAGGGTGTTGTGCGCGCAAGCCAGGCCGAACTCGGACGGTGGCAGGCCACGCAGTGCAGCGAGGGCTTCGCAGATTTGCGGCAGTTCCGCGGGGCTGTTGCGGCCGCGCTGTCCCTGCCCGTCATCAAGCCACTGCGGCGGGATGTCGGGACTGTCGGTCTCGATCACCATGGCGTGCAGCGGTACCGCGGCTGCCAGGTGGCGGATGCGCTGGGAGCCGGGATACGTCGCCGCGCCCCCGAATCCAAGCCGAAAGCCGCGGTCGAGAAAGTGCCGGGTCTGGTCCTCGCTGCCGTTGAACGCGTGTGCGATGCCGCCGGGTACAGGGTGTTGACGCAGCCCCTTGAGCAGCTGGTCCTGAGAGCGCCTGACATGCAGGATCACGGGCAGGTCCAGTCGTTTCGCCAACTTCAGCTGCGCCCGGTAGAACGCTGCCTGCTTGTCTGCATCCAGACCTGGCACGAAGAAATCCAGGCCGATCTCGCCAATGGCAACAAAGCGCGGGTCGGTCATGGCTGCCAGAACGGCGTGCTCGAGCGCTGCGAACGCCTCGTCAAAGTCCAGAGGCATCACGTACAAGGGATGAATGCCCAGCGCGTAGTGCGCGCCCTCCACCGAGTGCGCGAGGCGACGTACCGCATCGAAGTTGAATGGCGCAACCGCGGGAATCAGCAGGCCGCTGACGCCTGCCGATCGACCCGCCTGGATCACCGCCTCGCGATCGACATCGAACTCCGGCGCATCCAGGTGGCAGTGCGAGTCGATGAGCATGCTGCGGCCGCTCAGCCGGCAGACACCAGCCCCGCATTCATGCGAACGATGCGGTCGGTCTGCGCAGCCAGCTCCATGTCATGCGTGGCGATCAGGAAGCTCGTCCCCTGCTCGCGCGCCAGCTGGCGCAGCAGCGCAAACACAGCGCGGGCATTTTCCCGATCGAGGTTGCCGGTCGGCTCGTCGGCCAGCACGCAGGCTGGCTGGGTGACCAGCGCACGCGCCACAGCGACTCGCTGACGCTCGCCGCCCGAGAGTTCGCCCGGTGAATGACCCACACGGTGAGCCAAGCCGACTGCGCCGAGTACAGCTGCAGCCCTTGCCTGGGCCTCCGCCATGGGTACCCTGCGGACAAACAGAGGCATCGCCACGTTCTCCAGCGCCGTGAACTCTGCCAGCAGATGATGGAACTGGTACACAAAGCCCAGCTGGCGATTGCGATGGCCGCTGCGCTCTGCCTCACTCATCTGCACCCAGGACTTGCCCGCAGCCAGCACGGTCCCGCTGCTGGGCTGGTCGAGGCCGCCCAGAATGTGCAGCAGCGTGCTCTTGCCTGAGCCACTTGCACCAACGAGCGCGACACACTCGCCGCGCCGCAGCTCGAGATCCACCCCGCGCAGAACATTCACGTGCGTGTCTGCGTCCACAAAACTGCGCGTAATGCCAGTGGCCTGGAGAACCACGTCACTCATAGCGCAGAGCCTCCGCAGGGTTGACACGTGCGGCACGCCAGCTCGGGTAAAGCGTCGCGAGCCAGGCCAGCCCAAACGCCACCAGAGCAATCAGCGCAATCTCGCCAGCCTGCGGGTCGGAGGGCAGCCTGCTGATGAGATAGATGCCCTTGGGCAGCACCTGGAAGCCGAACGCGCCCTCGATGGCAGCCATGACGCGATCGACGTTGTAGGCCAGAAGGGTGCCGACCAGCACGCCACTGGCAACTCCAATGAAGCCGACCAGCACGCCCTGGATCATGAAAATGCGCTGGATCGCGCCGGGCGTCGCGCCCAAGGTACGAAGGATGGCAATGTCGCCCTGCTTTTCGGTCACGGTCATGACCAGCATGGACACGAGGTTGAAGGCTGCCACGGCCACGATGAGGGTCAGGATGATGAACATCATGCGCTTTTCGATCTGGGTGGCGGCGAACCAAACTGCATTCATCTTGGACCAGTCCCGTACTGCCAGTGTTGGTGGCAAGCCCTGAGCGATCTCGCCTGCGACGCGGGGAGCCTGCTGCATGTTGTCGATTCGCACGCGCAATCCGCTCGCGCCGTCCACCCGCATGAGTCTTGCCGCATCTTCGATATGGGTGAACACCATGCCACTGTCGAACTCGAAGTGACCGGACTCGAACAGCCCGGACACCGTGAAGACCCTCGGCCGGGGGACCACGCCTGCAGGCGTCACGGTGCCTTCGGGTGCGAGCAACGTGATACGGTCACCGATGCGTACGTCCAGCTGGTAGGCAAGCTCCCGGCCGATCAGCAGGTTGAATTCACCGGGTCTGAGGCTTTGGAGTGCCTCACTGGCAGTGTTGCGCGCCAGGTCCGACACCGTCGGCTCAAGCGCCGGATCGATGCCCCGGAGCACCGCCCCGCGCAGCGTCTCCCCCCGAACCACCATGACCTGACCGCTGACAAACGGTGCAACACCCCTGACCTGCGGGTGTCTGCGCACCAGTTCAGCCGCCGGCTTCCAGTCGGGAAGCGAGCCGTCCAGCGCATTCACCTCGATGTGCGAAATGACCGACAGCATCCGGTCGCGGACTTCCTTCTGGAACCCGCTCATGACGGACAGCACAAGAATGAGCGCCATGACCCCCAGCGCGATGCCGATGGTCGAAAGCGCGGAGATGAATGAAATGAAGCGGTTGCGGCGTGGACCACGGCGTCCGGTACGCGTGTAGCGCAGGCCGACGGCCAACTCGAAAGGGAGCTTGAAACTCATGTGGGGCAGTATGCCATCGCCCCGAGGAGCCTACTGCCGAGGCGGCCCATGAACGAAAAAAGGGGGCTGCCTTGTCGACAGCCCCCTGCACTCAGTGAGAGCGTGATCCAGGGCTTACCAGGTCACCTTCAGCGTGTAACGGCCACTGGTCGTGCCGGTTGCGCCGCTGTAGTACACGACGCGCACGTAGACGATCGTCGCGGTGGTGCCGCTGTTGCGCACCGAAGCGGTGTCGATCTGGCCAGTGCCCAGCTCGCTGCGCGCGATAACCGTACCGGCACTGTTCTGGATCTGCAGGTCATAGTCCGCATTGGTCGGGGGCGTGAGCGTTGCAGTCAGAGTTGCGCCGGCAGGCAGCGACACACTGTAGAAGTCCGTGTCCGTCGTGGCGCTGATGCTGCCGTTCACCGTGGTGTTGCGGTTGGTGATCGCCTGCGCGGAACCCCGCGTGTTGTTGCTTGCCGTGGTCTCGTTGATGGTCACGCCTCCGGTACCACCACCGCCGCCTCCACCACCGTTACCCATCGCTGCGTCCACCGCTGCATTGGCATCAATAATGCCACTGCCGCACTGCGAACATGTCGCAGGGAAGGGACGGGCGGTGTTCTGCAGGATGGTCCTGACCTGATCTGGCGTCAGGCTGGCGTTCTTGGAGAGCATCAGCGCGACCACGCCAGCCACATGTGGCGTGGCCATTGAGGTGCCCTGATAGAACTCGTAGTTGTCAGCACCCGGACCTTGCGCGCCAGCATTCAGCGTGGACAGCACACCATTCGCAGTACCGGCACTCATGTTGCCGCCTGGCGCCGCGACCGCCACGGCTGCACCGAAGTTGGAGTAGTTGGCTTTGCCGCCGTTGCGTCCGACTGCGGCGACCGTGATCACGCCCTGGCAGTTCGCCGGGGACGCGTTGGAGGCGTTCACATTCGAGTTACCGGCAGCAACCACCACCACGGCATTGCGTGAGCGCGCCGAGTTGATGGCGTTTTGCGAAGTCGTATCGCATGCACCGCTGCCACCGAGCGACAGGTTCAGTACCCGCGCAGGATTGGGGTTGGCGGGCAAGCCGGCCACCGTGCCGCCGGAGGCCCAGATGATGCCGTCGGCGATGTCGGAGGTGTAGCCGCCACAGCGACCCAGTGCACGGATCGGCACCACCTTAGAGTTGAACGCAACGCCGGCGACGCCCACCCCGTTGTTGGTGACTGCGGCGATCGTGCCGGCCACGTGCGTGCCATGCCAGCTGGAATCAGACGATGGTGGTGCAGGGGCCGGGCCGCAGGCGGAGTTGGTGTACCAGTCACCCGGATCGGTCGCGTCTGCATCTCGACCGTTGCCATCCACAGAGACTGCGGTGTCGTTGATCATGTCGTAGCCGCCGACGATGTTCGCGGCCAGGTCGGGGTGGGCTCGGTAGCCGGTATCGATCACCGCGACATTGATGCCGACACCGGTCGCCTTGTCCCAGGCGGCGGGGAGGTTGATGCCTGCAGTCGCTTCAAAATAGTGCCACTGCTCCCCATAGCGCGTGTCATTCGGCGTGAACATGATCTGCATGATGCGGTCGGGCTCGGCGTACTCGACGTTGGGGTCGGCCTTGATCCGCGCCAGAACGCGATCAAGCTCCGGCTTGGTGGCAAAGCGCTCAAGCTTCATCACGTGCGCCTGCAGGCCGTTGCGACGCAGGTGGCTGATGCGCAGCCCTGCCTCGTTGGCGGCGTCGCTCATCGTGCGCGTCTGCGCAGCGCTCGGGCCAGCCAGTCTTGCGTTGGCTGCCATGGCGGGTGCGATGGCGCCGTCCTTGTACTTCACGATGATGCGGTCGGTGACCGGTTGCATCGCACTTCTGTCCGCAGTTTGCGGCTTGCCCCCTGCCTGCGCTCCGGCCACGACGCCAAGCGCCAGTGCCAGGGTCAAAGAAAGACTGCGCAAAACAGGACGGCTGAAACGTCTTTGCTGCATATCACTCCCCTCAGGTCTTGATGGTGTGCAGTCAGGTCGGCACCCCGGGATCGGAGTAGCCGCTTGATTCTCCAAGGCCCCGATCGAGCCCCGGACTGCGGCGCCGATGCTAGGCACGAGGCCTTGTGCCGGGAAATGATCAGTTGCTCAACTGGCATCGCAGATTCGGATGATTGACAAGCGAGGCGTGGCGCGGCGGTCGCCGCTGCACTGGGGCATAGAATCGCGCCCCATGTCTGATGTACCCGCGCTCGAGATCCTGCTCGACGGCTGGCGTGGCTGGATGCCCCCCGCCGAGCTTGGCGCAGTGCTTGCCGCACACGCCGGTCGGTCGTGGCAGATTGCAGACTCCCCAAAACTGCCCGCTGGCGCAGACCCCGCCTACACATTGGCGGGTGACGCTCTGGGACTGGGCGATCAGCGAGGACTGGCTTGCGCACTGGCAGGTGGCTACGAGGCCACGCCTTGCCACTGGATGGCTGGGCGCGACCATGTGCTGCTGCAGCCAGCGCTGCAACCTACCCCCCGCGAGACCGCTGCGCTGCTTGCGTCCGCCCGCGAGGTACTTGAGGGCGTCGAGCTGCATTGCGATGACCATGCTTGCTGGGCCGTGCGCGCGGATTTCGACCTCGCCACACCCGGTCCGCTCGGTGCGCTGGGACGAAATGTCGGCGCCCTGCTGCCCATGGCCCAGACGCCGGTGGCCGCCAAGCAGTTTTTCAACCTCCTGCAGATGGTCTGGCACGATCATCCCGTCAATGAAGCACGGGCACAGGCGGGCATCGCTCCCATCAATGCCCTCTGGTTGTGCGGTCAACCAAAGGCGCTTGCGATCGGTCCGACCCGGCCCAGAGCCGCGCTCATACCGACGCCCGGGTGGCGCAGCCGCAGACTCATTGATGCAGCTGCGTCGGGCGCAGACCAGCGCCTGCTGTGGCTGGAAAGCGTCCGCGAGGCGTTGCTGCAAGGCCAGACCGAGATCACGGCTGCAGCACGCGCTGATCTGCAGCTGCTGGGCCGAGTGCTAGCGGCCGTGCCCGGCCATCAGGCCGTCACCGTGACTGTCACCGGGCCGGACGGGGCAAGGTGCGTCCACAGTGCCGCACAGCCCACCGGCTTTGGCAGGCTGTTGACCAGGCTTCGCCGGCGCAGTGGCGCCACCATGCTTCTGCAGCACCTGTTCGAATGAACCGCATTGAGATCAGCGAGCGCAGCGTGCCGGAACGTGCCCGGCTCATGCTGGAGCAGCAGGGGCTGCACCCGCTGCTCGCAAGGCTCTATGCCGCACGCGGCTTGACCGATGCAGCACAAGCCAGTGCGCAACTCAAGCACCTGCTTGCTCCGGCAGACCTTGACCACGCGGCAGACGCCGCGCGTCTGCTGGCCGATGCGATCGAACGCAGCGAAAGGCTGTGCATCGTGGCTGACTACGACTGCGACGGGGCAACCGCGTGTGCCGTCGCGGTTCGCGGCCTGCGCATGCTCGGCGCAGTGGTCGACTTCATCGTGCCCAACCGCTTCGAGACGGGATATGGCCTGTCCCCGGATGTCGTGACACTGGTCGAGCAGCATCCGCGGCTGGGCAAGCCCGACTGGATCATCACCGTGGACAACGGGATTGCCAGTGTGGACGGCGTGGAAGCGGCCAATGAGCGCGGCATCCGCGTGCTGGTCACAGACCATCATCTTCCCGGCCCGCACCTGCCACGTGCAGCGTGCATCGTGAACCCCAACCAGCCCGGCTGCGGGTTTCCCAGCAAGCATCTGGCCGGTGTGGGCGTGATGTTCTACGTGCTGCTGGCCACGCGAGCTGAGTTGCGCACCCGCGGACGCTTCGACGAGGCCACCCAGCCGCGTCTGGATCGGCTGCTCGATCTGGTCGCGCTGGGTACGGTTGCTGACGTGGTCCGGCTGGACGCCAACAACCGCCGGCTGGTCGCCCAGGGCATTGCGCGCATGCGCAGCGGGCAGATGCAGCCGGGCATCGCAGCCTTGTTCAAGGTGGCGGGCCGCAGCGCTGCCGTGGCCAACACCTTCGATCTCGGCTTTGCGCTCGGCCCGCGCATCAATGCCGCCGGGCGACTGGCCGACATGAGCCTGGGCATTGCCTGCCTGCTGGCCGACGACGAAGCTGAAGCCCTCCGGCTGGCGCAGCAGCTCGACAGCATCAACCGGGAGCGCCGCGACATCGAGGCCGAGATGCAGGACGTGGCCCGCCTGGTGATCGAGCAGGACGGCCTGGCCGACCGCGCCGGCATCGTGCTCTATGACGCCGCATGGCACCAGGGCGTGGTCGGCATCGTGGCCGGACGGATCAAGGAACGGTTCTGGCGCCCGACGATCGCCTTTGCGCCGGCGGTGGACGCACCGACGGCCGGGGCAATGGAGCTGCGCGGCTCCGGCCGCTCGATCCCCGGACTGCACCTGCGCGATGCGCTGGATCTGGTGGCCAAGCGCCTGCCCGGCGTCATCCGCAAGTTCGGCGGGCATGCCATGGCCGCGGGCCTCACCATCCTTGATGAGCATGTCGAACTCTTCGGGCAGACTTTCGAGACCGTGTGCCGGGAGTGGCTCGACGAGGCGGCGCTCACACGTCGGCTGGAGACGGACGGCCCTCTGCCCCTGCCCATGATCCAGCCGGAGACCGCCGACCTGATCGATGCACAGGTCTGGGGCCAGGGCTTCGCAGCGCCGGTGTTCTGCGACACCTTCGAGGTCCTGAACCAACGCCTGCTCAAGGACAAGCACCTCAAGCTCGCGCTGCGCAAGGGCAATGCCGGCTTTGACGGCATCTGGTTCAACCATGCAGACACACTGCCTGCACGCGTACGCATTGCCTACCGGCTCGTGCACGACCGCTACATGGGCGCCAGCCGCCTGCAGCTGCAGATCGAGCACGCCGAGCCGGCCTGAGGCCCACGCCGTCGGGC
>JAIXTA010000025.1 GCA_027484405.1 Burkholderiales bacterium | reverse complement strand
GGCCGTGCACGCTGTCGTACTGCAGCATGTAGGCCAGGTAGTCGGGCTCGAGCAGGTCATTGATGCCGACAATCTCGATGTCGTCCGCGAAGTTTTGCACCGCTGCACGGAACACCATGCGACCGATGCGACCGAAACCATTGATGCCTACCTTGATGGCCATTGAAGCTCTCCGAAGATCAAAGACAAAAACGAACCGTTGAATCCAGTACCACTCGATCTGCCTCGCCGCCTGTGTCATGCCGCACAGTGGCGTCATCAAGGCGAAGCGAGGTCATCGCCGCAGCGCGGCGGTCATGCAACTCAGGCGCCGATCGCGTCCTTCACCGTGCGCACCACGTTCTCGGTGGTGAAGCCGAAGTGCTTGAACAGCACGCCGGCCGGGGCGCTTTCACCGAAGGTGTCGATGCCGACCACGGCGGCGCAGCCGTACTTCCACCAGAAGTCGGTCACACCGGCTTCCACCGCAATCCGCGGCAGCCCGGCGGGCAGCACGAGTTCCTTGTAGGCCGTGGTCTGCTTGTCGAAGGTGGTGGTGCTCGGCATGGAGACCACGCGCACGGCAATGCCCTGCTCGGCCAGCTGGGCCTGCGCCTGCAGGGCCAGGGCGATCTCGCTGCCGGTGCCGATGATCACGGCGCGGGCCTTGCCCAGGCCGCCGGGCGCCTCGCTGATGACGTAGGCGCCCTTGCGGATGCGGGCCATCACTTCGGCGGGCGAGCCTTCGCGCTTGACGAAGGGCAGGTTCTGGCGCGAAAAGATGAGGGACGTCGGACCGGTCACGCGCTCACACGCAACCGCCCAGGCCACCATGCTCTCCACGGTGTCACAGGGGCGCCAGAGGTCCATGTTCGGAATCAGGCGCAGGCTGGCCACATGCTCCACCGACTGGTGGGTGGGGCCGTCTTCGCCCAGGCCGATCGAGTCGTGCGTGAAGACGAAGATGTTGCGCAGCTTCATCAGCGCGGCCATGCGCAGGGCGTTGCGCGAGTAGTCCGCAAAGGTCAGGAAGGTACCGGAGAAGGGCAGCACGCCACCGTGCAGGGCCATGCCGTTGGTGGCGGCGCTCATGGCAAATTCGCGCACACCCCAGTTGATGTGGCGGCCGGCCTGGAAGCCGGCTTCGGTACGGCGCACGGGCACCACGCCCTTCCAGTCGGTGAAGTTGCTGCCGGTCAGGTCGGCGCTGCCGCCCACCATCTCGGGCAGCACCTCGACCAGGGCCGTGATGGCCTGCTGGCTGGCCTTGCGGGTGGCCACGGTCTCGCCACGCTCGATCATGCCGCTGACGGCGGCGAGCACGGCGTCGTCCCACTTGCGCGGCAGCTCGCCGGCCATACGGCGCTTGAACTGGCGGGCCTTGTCCGGGAAGGCATTGCGGAAGGCCTCGAAGCGGGCCTCCCATTGCGCCTGCGCGGCGGCGCCGCGTGCCTTCAGGCTGAAGCCGGCGTAGACGTCTTCGGGCACCACGAAAGGCGGGTAGTCCCAGCCCAGGGCCTCGCGCGTGGCGGCCACTTCCTTGTCACCCAGCGCGGCACCGTGCACCTTGTCGGTGCCAGCCATGTTGGGTGCGCCCTTGCCGATCACGGTGCGGGCGCAGATGAGGGTGGGGCCGCGGTCGGTGGCGGCGTTGAGCTTCGCCTGCTTGAGCGCGGCGTCGACGGCGTACACGTCGTGGCCATCCACGGCGCGGATCACGTTCCAGCCGTAGGCCTCGAAGCGGCGGGCGGTGTCGTCGCCGAACCAGTGCTTGACCTCGCCGTCGATCGAAATGCCGTTGTCGTCATAGACCACGATCAGCTTGGAGAGCTTGAGCGTGCCCGCCAGCGAGCAGGCCTCGTGGCTGATGCCCTCCATCAGGCAGCCGTCGCCGGCAAACACCCAGGTCAGGTGGTCGACGATCTGGTGGCCGTCGATGTTGAACTCGGCCGCCAGCAGCTTTTCGGCCAGCGCCATGCCCACGCCGTTGGCCAGACCCTGGCCCAGCGGGCCAGTGGTCGTTTCCACGCCGGGGGTGATGTGGACCTCGGGGTGGCCGGCGGTCTTGCTGTGCAGCTGGCGGAAGTTTTCGATCTCCGACATCGGCAGATCGAAACCCGTGAGGTGCAGCAGCGCGTACTGCAGCATGCTGCCGTGGCCGTTGCTGAGCACGAAGCGGTCGCGGTCGGCCCAGGACGGGTCGGCCGGGTTGACCTTGATGTGGCCGAACTGCGGCGCAAACAGCGCCACCGCAATGTCGGCCATGCCCATGGGTGCGCCCGGGTGGCCGGAATTGGCCTTCTGCACGGCATCCATGGCCAGTGCGCGAATGGCGTTGGCCATCTTGGAGAAGGACGGGGTGTTCAGTGCAGTGGCAGACGTGGCAGACATGGGGGCCTCGGGTGAGCGGCGCCGGCATCCGCAGTCGGGTCCGCAGAAACGATGCTGCACCCGCCGACCGCTGAACAAGGGCTGGCGGACCCCGGGGCCGGCGCTCGCGCCGCCCGCGGGGCGCATGGCAACGCGCCTGGGAATGGGAAGACTCCGGGTGCCCGAACCCTCGGAACACCGCCTGCGCTTGATGACGCTCAGGTCGAGTTCCGCAGTACTGCGGGGTGGGTTCTGGGGCGATTGTCGAAAACGCGGGATTTTACTCTTTGGCCCCACGCTGCCAGAATCGCCGCAACCGAATCGGAGCTCCCATGCTGCTCACCTCCCTGCAAGGCCTGCCCTCCTTCCTGATCCATCTGGGCCTGGCGCTCACGCTGACCATCGTGTTTGTCATCGTCTACATGCAGATCACGCCCTACCCCGAGCTCAAGCTGATCCGCGAGGGCAACCCCGCCGCCGCGGCCAGCCTGTCGGGTGCGACCCTGGGCTATGTGCTGCCCCTGGCCTCGGCCATTGCCCACAGCGTGAACTGGATGGACATGCTGATCTGGGGCGGCGTGGCCTTCGTGGTCCAGGTGCTCGTGTACTTCCTGGTGCGGCTGATGCTGCCCAACCTGATCCATGACATTCCGGCAGGCCGCGCCGCCGCCGGCATCTATCTGGGCGTCTGCGCCCTGGCGGCGGGCATCCTGAATGCGGCCTCGATGACCTACTGACCGCCGGTCATGCCACGGCTGTTCATCGATACGCCCCTGGCCGTCGGCCAGACCCTGCAACTTCCGGACGACAGCGCGCGCCACGTGCAGGCCCTGCGCCTGCGCGAGGGCGACCCGGTGGTGCTGTTCAACGGCAGCGGCGGCGAATACACCGCCACGGTGGCCTTCTCAGGCCGCAAGGTCTCGGCCAGCACGCAGAGCTTCCTGGCCGATGACCGCACGCCGGCGCATCGCTTCGTGCTGGCCCAGGCCCTGCTTTCGGCGGACAAGATGGACTGGGTGATCCAGAAGGCCACGGAGCTGGGCGTGAGCGAGATTGCGCCCTTTGCGGCGGCCCGCAGCACCATCAAGCTCGACGACGCCCGCGCCGAGAAGCGCCTGGCGCACTGGCAGGGCGTGGCCCGCGCGGCCTGCGAGCAGTGCGGCATGAACCGCGTGCCCGTTGTGCATCCCATCGCCCCGCTGGCCGCTGTGGCCCGCCGGGCCCACGACGAAGGCCTGAATCGGCTGGCGCTGGCGATCGGTACGCAACGGGCACCGCATGAATTGCCCCAACCTGCCGCAGGTTCCGCAACCCTCATCGTCATCGGCCCCGAAGGCGACTTCTCCGCCGAGGAGTTGACACTCCTTGACCATCACGGCTTTGCAAGGCTGGGACTCGGTCCGCGCGTGCTGCGTACCGAAACCGCCGGCATCGCCGCGGTGTCGATGTTGACCGCCGTCTGGCGCCTGCTCTAAACCTGCGGCCCACACCGGAAGGAATGAGGAGAGGACCATGGGACTGCTGGACGGCGTACTCGGACAGGTGGTCGGCAACCTGATGGGCAGCCCGGCGGGCAGTGGCCAGGGCGCGGTGCTCAATACCGTGCTGGGCTTGCTCAACAACGGCAGCAGCGCCGGGGGCCTGCAGGGCGTGCTGGCGCAGCTTCAGCAAGGCGGCCTGGGCGATCAGGTCGCCTCCTGGGTCGGCACCGGGCAGAACCTGCCGGTCTCAGCCGACCAGATCATGCAGGCGCTGGGCGGCGCGGGTGGTGCTGCGGGCGGTGCCGGCGGACTGCTTGCGCAGCTGGCCCAGCAGACCGGACTGGGTCAGCAGGACCTGGCTGGCCACCTGTCCCAGATGCTGCCGGACGTCGTCAATCACCTCACGCCCGGCGGCCAGCTGCCCCAGGGCGGCATTCCGGATGCGCTGCAGGCGCTGTCCGGGCTGCTGAACCGCTGAACCCGCGCCAGTCGCGCGCATGCTGCGGGTAAGTGCCGAGGGCGCGCGCTGAACATTGGCGCAGCATGGCGCTCCAAACGGCCATGAACCGCCCTGCCCGCCCCCGCCTCCTGATGCCCTCGTCGGCTTCCTTACCCCGTGTTGACGCCGCACCGCCCGGCCACGCCCACCCTGACGGCAGCGCCGAATCGGGCCGGCGGCGCCTGATCCTCGCCGCAAGCGGCCTGCCCCTGCTGGCCCTGCCCGGCCTGGCCGGCGCCAGCGGCACACCGGCGCTGCAGCTCACGCCGCGCCAGACCGAGGGTCCGTTCTACCCGCAGCAGAGCTTCTTCGCGCAGCGCAGCGATCTGGATGCCGACCTGCTGCAGGTGGCCGGCAGCCGCAGCGGCGCGCGGGGCACGCCGATGGCGCTGTCGGGCCGCGTGCTCCGGGTGGACGGCATGGGGGTAGGCGGCGCGCTGGTGGAAATCTGGCAGTGCGACGCCAGTGGCACCTATCTGTATTCCAGCGAAAGCCTGCGCCAGGGCGACCCGGGCTTCCAAGGCTTCGGCCGCACCATCACGGACGCGCAGGGCCGCTATGCCTTCCGCACCCTGCGCCCCGTGCCCTACGGCGGCCGGGTGCCGCACGTGCACGTGAAGGTGGCGCTGACCGAACGCGGCGCGCGCCGCGACCTGCTCACCACGCAGGTCTATCTGCGCGGCGACGACCTGTCGGGCGACTTCGTCATCCGCAGCGTGCCTGCCGCCCAGCGCGAGCGGCTGATCGCCACCGTGCAGACCACGCCGGCTGAGGTACGCGCGAGCTGGGACATCGTCGTCGCGGTGTAGGCCAGCGCAGGGCGCGCACGCCGGTCTCGCTGTATGGGTGCGCTTCTTGAGCTACTTTGGCCTGGAAAGGCGCATGAAATGGACATCTTGAATGGCCGATCAAGCAATGGTGCGCCTCTTCAGGACAAAACGCCTGGAAACGCCCGCCAGACAAGCGATGCCGGTTCACGCACATTGCCCCGGGCGCGGCTCAACGCGCCGGGTGCGACGCGGCCCCGGCCGCGGCCTGCGCCGCCGCACTGCGCTGCATGTATTCGGCAATCCAGCGCTGCAGGTCGGTCCACATGCGCGCAAGCTCCAGATCATTCGGCAGCTCCAGGGCGTGCGGCAGCTCGATCGTGAGCACCGCAATGCCCCGATGTACGCCGCCGTAGTTGCCCAAAGAGCCCGGATAGACGCCGATCTGATCCAGATACAGGCGGCCGAGCTTGCGCGGCGGTGAGAGGTTCTGCGGCTTGGGGCCGTCGTAGTCCAGCAGCCCGAAGGGCGCATGCACCGACACGATGACGTCTGGCGCAAAGCGCTCCATCTCGGCCAGCAGCCAGCGGGTTTCGGGCTCACTGGCCGCCGCGCGGCCGGGAAAACGCCGCGGGTCCTTGCGGGCCGTGCCCTCCCACCACTGGCGCGCCTTGGGCTCCCAGCCCGGCGTGGGGAAGTTGCGGTTCAGGTCCACGCCGTTGGCGTTCACGCGCGTGGCCGGGCGGGCCAGCAGGCCGTCCGGGTTCATGGCCGGCACCACGCGCCAGTGGATCGGCAACGCACGCCCGGCAGCGGCATCGCGGGCCAGCCAGTCTGCCCAGCGCAACACCGTCACCGTGGCGGTCAGCTCATCGCCATGGATGCCGCCCACCAGCAGGACCCGCGGCTTGCGCAGGGTGCCGGCCGGTGCCGGGGCAGGGATCGGACGGGTGTCAGAGGGCGCAGTCGCAGATGCATTCGCCGCACCGCTCGCCAAAGTGAGTTTCGCCGCGGCCGGGTCCGGCGGCAGTGCGGCACCGTCTGCCGTCCCCGGGGCTCCGAAGTCGCGCATCAGGATCGGCCGGCCGCGGGCCGAGCGCCCGTTGCCCGCCTGCAACGCCAGGCGCGAGCAATCCACCGGCTTGAAGGCCGCCAATCGTTCAACCAGCGCCTGGCAAGCTCCCGGCTCGGCCGGCGCAGGCGGTGCGGCCGAGGGGGTCGCCGAGGCCGGCTGGGCCGCCGCCGGTCCACCGGCGCCCCCCAGTGCACATGCGGCGGCAAGCAGCACGCGGGCAACAAGGCATGCCGCATGCCCGACCCCGGCGTCGGCTGCGCACCACAGTCGGGGCACGTTCAAAGAGTTTGTCGACATCGGTCTTGAAGTTTGCTCAAAGTCCCGCGAGATGCGCGAAAACGCCCATAAATGCGGGATCACAGCAAGTCAGCATGAATGCATATCTGAGTTGCAGTGTGTTGCGCTGCAGAAAATAACCGACGGGTCATTTAGAATCCGACCGTGTCCGTCAACATTAGCGCCCTTGATTTCGCCTACGGCCGACCCGGAACCCCCGGCGGCCGCATGATCCTGCGCGGAATCGACCTGACCATCAAGCCGGGCGAACTCGTCGCCATCATGGGCGGATCGGGCTCCGGCAAGACCACGCTGCTGCGCCTGATCGGCGGCCTGGTCAAACCGACCACCGGCACCGTCAAGGTCTTCGACCAGGACCTGGCCCCCCTGGACAAGGCGGGTCTGTACGCCATCCGCAAGCGCATGGGCATGCTGTTCCAGTTCGGCGCCCTGTTCACCGACCTGTCGGTGGCCGAGAACGTGGCCTACCCCCTGCGCGAACACACCAAGCTCACCGAACGCCAGATCCGCGACCTCGTGCTGCTCAAGCTGCACGCAGTGGGCCTGCGCGGCGCGGCCGAACTCATGCCCAGCCAGATCTCCGGCGGCATGGCACGCCGCGTGGCCCTGGCCCGCGCCGTGGCGCTGGACCCCGAACTGATTCTGTATGACGAGCCCTTTGCCGGGCTGGACCCGATCTCGCTGGGCATCACGGCGCAGCTCATCCGCAACCTGAATGACGCCCTGGGCGCCACCTCGATCATCGTCTCGCACGACGTCACCGAGACCTTCCTGATCGCGGACCGCATCGTGCTGGTGGCCGATGGCCAGATTGCCGCCCACGGCACGCCGGCCGAGCTGCGCGCAAGCACCGACCCGCGCGTGACGCAGTTCATCAACGGCGAACCCGACGGTCCGGTCAAGTTCCACATGCCGGCACCGCGCACCCTCGAACAGGACTTCCTTGGCTCATGAACGCGCTCGTGCATCGCATCAGTGATCTCGGTGCCGCGGTGCGCCTGTTCATCACCGCCATGGGCCGCTACGCCCGCTTCCTGGTGGAGAGTCTGCTGAACTCCGCCGGGCTGGTGCTGCGCCCGCGCCTGGTGGTCAAGCAGGTGCACTTCATCGGCAATCACTCGCTGATCATCATCGCCATCAGCGGCCTGTTCGTGGGCTTTGTGCTGGCCCTGCAGCTCTACAACCTGCTGGCGCGCTACGGCAGCGCCGAGCTGGCCGGCCTCGCAGTGAACCTTGCGCTGGTGCGAGAACTGGCGCCCGTGGTCACGGCCCTGCTGTTTGCCGGCCGGGCCGGCACCTCGCTCACGGCGGAAATCGGTCTGATGAAGTCCGGCGAGCAGCTCACCGCACTGGACATGATGGCTGTCAACCCGATGGCGCGCATCGTCGCACCACGCTTCTGGGGCGGGCTGATCGCCATGCCGGTGCTGTCGGTGATCTTTGCCATGGCCGGCATCCTGGGCGCGTACCTGATCGTCGTGGTGCTCGTGGGCATCGATGCGGGCGCCTTCTGGAGCCAGATGCAGTCCGGCGTGGACTGGTGGGATGACATCGGTCAGGGCGTGATCAAGAGTGTGGTGTTCGGCCTGATCGTGACTTCGATCGCGCTGTTTGAAGGGTACGAAGCCAACCCGACGCCCGAAGGCGTGGCCCATGCCACGACGCGCACGGTGGTGGCCTCCTCGCTCGCGGTGCTCGGGATGGACTTCATCCTGACCGCCTTCATGTTTGCCTGAAATTCATCGCTAAGGATTGCCCATCATGGAACGCAAGTCCTATGACTTCTTTGTCGGCCTGTTTGTCCTGGCCGGCCTGCTGGCGCTGGCCTTCCTGGCCCTGCGCGCCGGCAACCTGACCAGCAGCCTGGGCTCGGGCAGCAGCTACGAGCTCACCGCCCGCTTCGACAACATCGGCCAGCTCAAGGACAAGGCGCCGGTGAAGTCGGCCGGCGTCGTGGTCGGCCGCATCAAGGACATCCGCTTCGACACGCAGACCTTCCAGGCCACCGTCACACTGGCCATGGATTCGCGCTTCCAGTTCCCCAAGGACACCACCGCCAAGATCCTCACGGCCGGGCTGCTGGGCGAGCAGTACATCGGCCTGGAAGCCGGCGGCGACCCGGACAACCTCAAGGCCGGCGAGCGCTTTGCACGCACCCAGTCCGCACTGGTGCTGGAGAACCTGATCAGCCAGTTCCTGTTCAGCAAGGCGGCTGAAGGCCCGTCCACGCCGGCCGCCGGCGGCGACAGCGGAGACAAGAAGTGAGCTGGTCTGCCACGGCCGCACGCTGCATGCGCGTTGCTGCCGCCGTGCTGGCGCTGGCACTCGCCAGCGGTTGTGCCTCGCTGGGCAGCAATCCGGCTGATCCGCTGGAGCCGATCAACCGCAAGGTGTTTGCGTTCAATGACACCGTGGACCGCGCGGTGACCAAGCCGATTGCCAAGGGCTACCAGGCCGTGGTGCCCGAGCCGGTGCGCACCTGCGTGGGCAACTTCTTCTACAACATGTCGGTGCCGCTGACGGCGGTGAACAATCTGCTGCAGGGCAAGGTGGTGTCCTTCTGCCAGGACATCACGCGCTTCACGCTCAACACCCTGTTCGGCTTCGGCGGCTGCGTGGATATCGCCACCGAACTCGGCATTGAGCGCAACCGCACCGACATCGGCGAGACCCTGGGCCGCTGGGGTGTACCGCCCGGCCCGTATCTGGTGCTGCCGATCTTCGGCCCGTCCACGGTTCGCGACAGCACTTCGCTGCTGGCCGACCTGGGCTACAACCCGATCACCCAGATCAATGACGACAACACGCGTCTGAGCCTGGTGGTGTTGCGCGCCGTCGATACCCGGGCGAGTCTGTTGCGTGCAGAGCAACTGCTCGACAGCATGGGCATCGACAAATACAACGCCATCCGCACCGTCTACCTGCAACAGCGCCTGAACGCGATCTACGATGGCAACCCGCCGGATCCGGAAGACGACAAGCCCAAGACCGACAGCAAGGACAAGACCAGTCAAGCACCTGCAAGAGAGCGCACGCTCACTTCTGAGGCGCCGGTGATGCTGGTTGTACCGGTCAAGGCCGGGCTGTCAGGCCTTGCCTCCGGACACACATCGACCCAGCTCGCCGGAACCCGCGACCTGAATCCGCTGACGCAACCCTGACTTGAATGCGCCTGGGGCAACCCAAGCTGACACGCCAAGAAACAACAAAGCCGCTGGCTGCCGATTCCCGGTCAGCGTCCTCCTCCCGCCGCACGTTGCGGTAAGTGAATCAACAAGAACGCCAACATCATGTTCAAACTGCCTCAGATCCTCCGCACCCTGATCGCCACGGCCGCCCTTGCCTTCGCGGGCAGCGCCTTTGCCCAGACCGCCGCGCCCACCGCGCCGGACGCACTGGTCAAATCCGTCATGGAAGACGTGCTCGGCACGATCTCCTCGGACAAGGCCCTGCAGAGCGGCGACATCAGGAAGCTCAGCGCCCTGGTCGAGCAGAAGGTGATGCCGCATGTGAACTTCCAGCGCACCACCGCGCTGGCCGTGGGCCGCAGCTGGCGCCAGGCCACGCCCGAGCAGCAGGCCCAGCTGCAGGAGCAGTTCCGCGGCATCCTGGTCAAGACCTACGCCGGTGCCATGGCCCAGGCGGCCAACGCCAAGATCAGCATGCGCCCGCTGCGCGCGGCTGATTCCGACACCGAAGTCACCGTGCGCACGCAGGTCGTGCCGCAGCGTGGCGATGCCATCCAGCTCGACTACCGCATGGAGAAGACCCCCGCTGGCTGGAAAGCCTACGACGTCAACATCCTCGGCCTCTGGCTGGTGGACAGCTACCGCGCCAGCTTCCAGCAGGAAGTGGACAAGGGCGGCATCGACGGCCTGATCAAGAGCCTGGTGGAACGCAACCGCCGCCTCGAGAACGCCAAGGGCTGAGGCCCTCCGGTCGCCGAACGAGCATCGCAGCCATGGCCTTCGCTCTGCCCGCCGTTGTCACCCACGCCCAGGCACCGCAGCTGCAGACCCAGCTGCTGGCCGCCATCCGCGGCGGTGAGGCGGAAGTCGACTGCGGCGCAATCACGCAGCTCGACTCCAGCCTGATCACCCTGCTGCTGGCAGCCCGTCGCACGCGCGCCGATCTGCGCGTGGCCAACGCCACGGCGCAGGCCCGCTCCCTGGCCCAGCTGTACGGCGTGGAAGCCCTGCTGGGGCTGCCCGTTTCGCCGACTCAGCATCACGGTCACTCTCACGCGTAATGCGCTGAACCGGCCGCCCTTGCACTGAAGCCCTGCAGAGACCGCGCGCCGTAAACTGCGCGGTCTCTCATGAGCCTCCCCACCCCTCAAGCCCCCAACGCGACGCGCGCTGCGATCCGCGTCGACGGCATCGTCAAACGCTATCCGAAGCTCACCGCGCTCGACGGCGTCAGCCTCGACATCCGCGAGGGTGAATTCTTCGGTCTGCTCGGCCCCAACGGCGCCGGCAAGACCACGCTCATCTCGATCCTCGCCGGCCTCGGACGCGCCACCTCAGGCAGCGCGCAGGTCATGGGCTTCGATGTCGTGAGCCAGTTCCGCGAGGCGCGCCGTGCGCTGGGCGTAGTGCCGCAGGAGCTCGTGTTCGACCCCTTCTTCACTGTGCGCGAGACCCTGCGCTTCCAGTCCGGCTACTTCGGACTGAAGGACAACGGCGCCTGGATCGACGAGATCCTCCAGGGCCTGGGCCTGGCCGACAAGGCCGACACCAACATGCGTGCCCTGTCCGGCGGCATGAAGCGCCGCGTCATGGTCGCCCAAGCCTTGGTGCACAAGCCGCCGGTCATCGTGCTCGACGAGCCCACGGCGGGCGTGGACGTGGAGCTGCGCCAGACCCTCTGGCGCTTCATCCGCCAGCTCCATGCCAGCGGCCGCACCATCGTGCTGACCACGCACTATCTGGAAGAGGCTGAGGAGCTGTGCTCGCGGATTGCCATGCTCAAGGCCGGGCGCGTGGTGGCGCTGGACTCCACCGCGAACCTGCTCAAGCGCTTCACAGGTCTGCAGGTCATGCTGCGCCTGAACCAGACGCTGCCCGAGGCCCTGCGCAGCAAGCTCACCAGCGGCGACGGCAGCGCCGGCAGCCGCCTGCGCCTGCGCGTGGCCAGCTATGACGAAGCGGCGCAGCTGCTGGCCGATCTGCGCGCAAGCGGCCTGCACCTGGAAGAAGCCGAGATCCAGCGCGCGGATCTCGAAGACGTGTTTCTGCAGGTCATGGCAGAGCCGCAAGACCCATTGAAGGTGGCCGCATGAGCGCGATTGCTGCTTCCGGCCTGCCGATGCTCCTGAAAAAAGAGCTCCTGCGCTTCTGGAAGGTGAGCTTCCAGACCATCGCTGCGCCGGTGCTCACGGCCCTGCTGTATCTGCTGGTCTTCGGCCATGTGCTCGAAGGGCGGGTGATGGTCTATGAGCAGATCAGCTACACGGCCTTCCTGATTCCGGGGCTGGTGATGATGAGCGTGCTGCAGAACGCCTTTGCCAACAGCTCGTCCTCCCTCATCCAGAGCAAGATCACGGGCAACATCGTCTTCATCCTGCTGCCGCCCTTCGCGCACTGGGAGCTGTTTGTCGCCTATGTGGGCGGCGCAATCGTGCGCGGTCTGGCGGTGGGCGCAGGGGTGCTGCTCGTCACCGTCTGGTTTGCCCATCTTGGCGTACACAGCCTGCTTTGGATCCTGCTCTTTGCCGTGATGGGCGCGGCGGTGATGGGTGCGCTGGGGCTGGTGGCGGGCATCTGGGCCGAGAAGTTCGATCAGCTGGCGGCCTTCCAGAACTTCATCATCCTGCCGGCCACCTTCCTGTCCGGCGTGTTCTATTCCATCCACTCGCTGCCCACGGTGTGGCAGACCGTGAGCCACCTGAATCCGTTCTTCTACATGATCGACGGCTTCCGCTACGGCTTCGTGGGCAGGAGCGACATCCCCCCATTCATCTCGCTGGCGGTGGTGCTGGCCACGCTGCTGTTTGTCAGCGGCTGGGCCTACATGCTGCTGGCGCGTGGCTACAAGCTGAGGAACTGAAATGAGCGAACCCACACCGCAGATGGTGCAGGACTACATCGCCGCCGGCCTGGCCTGCGAGCACGTGCAGGTGGACGGCGACGGCCGGCACTTCTACGCCACCATCGTCTCGGCGCAGTTCGAGGGCAAGCGCCTCGTGCAGCGCCACCAACTCGTCTATGCCGCGCTCGGTGACCGCATGCGCGAGGAAATTCACGCGCTGTCGATGAAGACCCTCACACCCGCCGAGTGGCAAAGCGCCCAGTAGGCGCCAGCACCTACCCATTACCTGCGCTGCGGCGCACCGCAAGACCCAGCGCCCAGGCGCAACTGAAGCACATCATGGACAAACTCATCATTACCGGCGGCAACCCCCTGAAGGGCGACATCCCCGTGGCGGGCGCCAAGAACGCCGCGCTGCCCATCCTCGCGGCCGGCCTGCTCACCGCCGATCCGGTCACGATCCGCAACGTGCCCAAGCTGGCGGATATCCGCACGCTCTCCAAGCTGCTGGCCGGCATGGGCGCAAAGTGCGAGCGCGACGAGAACGGCGTGGTGAGCATCGACGCCAGCGGCGTGACGAATCCCGAAGCACCCTACGACCTCGTCAAGACCATGCGCGCCAGCATCCTGGTGCTCGGCCCGCTGGTGGCGCGCTTCGGCCAGGCCAAGGTGAGCCTGCCCGGCGGCTGCGCCATCGGCCAGCGGCCGGTGGACCAGCACATCAAGGGCCTGCAAGCCCTGGGTGCGGAGATCACCGTGGAAGGCGGCTACATCCACGCCAAGGCGCGGCGCCTGCAGGGCACGACCCTGCGCACCGACATGATCACCGTCACCGGCACGGAGAACCTGCTCATGGCCGCCACGCTGGCCCAGGGCACGACCGTGATCGAGAACGCCGCGCGCGAGCCCGAAGTGACCGATCTGGCGCACCTGCTCGTGAAGATGGGTGCGCGCATCGAGGGCATCGGCACCGACCGCCTCGTGATCGAAGGCGTGGAGCGTCTGCATGGTGCCGAGCACAGCGTCATGCCCGACCGCATCGAGGCCGGCACCTTCCTGTGCGCCGTGGCCGCAGCGGGGGGCGACGTCACCCTGACCCATGCCGCGCCCGACACCATGGGCGCCACGCTGGACAAATTGCGCGAGGCCGGACTGCACCTGCAGATCGGCAGCAACACCATCCACGCCACCATGCACCACCGCCCGCGCGCTGTGAGCTTCCGCACCGTGGAGTACCCGGGCTTTGCCACCGACATGCAGGCGCAGCTCATGGCCGTGAACTGCGTGGCCGAAGGTGCCGCCACCATCTCGGAGCACATCTTCGAGAACCGCTTCATGCACGTGCAGGAGCTGATCCGCCTGGGCGCCCACATCAGCATCGACGGCCACACCGCCGTGGTGCAGGGTGTGCCCAGGCTGACGGGCGCACCCGTCATGGCCACCGACCTGCGGGCCTCCGCCTCGCTGGTGATTGCCGGCCTGTGCGCCCAGGGCGAGACCCTGGTGGACCGCATCTATCACCTGGACCGCGGCTACGACCGGATGGAGCAGAAGCTCTCCGCCGTGGGCGCGCAGATTCGACGGGTGTCGTGATGAAGGAACAAGCGTTGATGCTGAACGCAGGGTTTGGGCAGGCAGGCCTGCCACCGGGCGAGGAGCGAGCGCCTGCCAGCGCGAACCCAGTAGCGCACAAGCAAGCAATGGCGCGCCTTTCCAAGGCAAATGGGCTGGAAACCCGCATGGATCAAGCGAGAAGCCTTTTTGGATCGTCGCTTCCCGGCCGCCAAGGGGCCCGCGCATGATCACCCTCGCCCTCTCCAAAGGCCGCATCCTCGAAGAGACCCTGCCGCTGCTGGCCGCGGCCGGCATCAGCCTGCCCGAAGACCCGGAGACCACGCGCAAGCTGATCCTGCCCACCTCGCGGCCGGACCTGCGCATCGTCATCGTGCGCGCCAGCGACGTGCCGACCTACGTGCAGTACGGCGGCGCCACCTGCGGCATCACCGGGCTGGACACGCTCATGGAGCACGGCACGGCCGGCCTCTACATGCCCGTGGACCTGAACATCGCACGCTGCCGCATGAGCGTGGCCACCCGCAAGGACTTCGACTACGCCGCCAGCGTGCGCCAGGGCGCGCGCCTGAAGGTCGCCACCAAGTATGTGGAGACCACGCGCAACCACTTCGCCAGCAAGGGCGTGCACGTGGACGTGATCAAGCTCTACGGCAGCATGGAGCTCGCACCGCTCACGGGCCTGGCCGACGCGATCGTGGATCTGGTCTCCACCGGCGGCACGCTCAAGGCCAACAATCTCGTCGAGGTGGAAACCATCTGCCCGATCTCCTCGCGCCTGATCGTCAACCAGGCCGCCTTCAAGACCCAGTTCGCCCAGCTCTCGCCCTTCATCGAGGCGATGCGCTCGGCCGTCAAGCCCTAGCCGCGCGCAGCACCATGCCTTTCACCCTGCGCCCAGCGACGCCCTCGGACACCGCGCAGGTGGCGGCCATCCTCGGCGCTGCAGCGGCGCGCATGGCTGCGCAAGGGCAAACGCTCTGGCTGCCGGAAGAGATCACCGCGCAGCGTGTGGCGGCAGACGCAGCCGTCGGCCAGTACTACCTGGCCTTCGAAGGCGAACGGGCCGTGGGCACGATGCGCTTCCAGCTGGAAGACCCGGATTTCTGGCCGGAGATCGAGACTGGCAGTTCGGCCTATGTGCACCGTGTAGCGGTGCTGCCGGAGTACGCCGGGTGCGGCCTGAGCCGCTTTTTGCTGGATGAGGCCTGCCGGCTCGCGCGTGAGGCCGGGCGAGCATGGTTGCGGCTGGATACCGCCTCAGACCGGACCGCGCTGCGTGGCGTGTATGAGCGCTACGGCTTCGTGTTTCACAGCTTTGCGAATGTCGGCCGGCATCATGTGGCGCGCTACGAGCTGGCGCTTAGCAGCACGCAGTGCATCAGCACGCACACGGCGCCGCACTACACCTGGCACGGCATCGACGGCACACCCTGTGACGGCTGGCACCTGGCGCGCAGCGCGGGGCTGAGCGTGATCCAGGAGCGCGTGCCGGCCGGTGCCGCCGAGCGGCCGCACCGCCACCACCGCGCCGAGCAGTTCTTCTACATCCTGCAGGGCGCCGCGCGCATGGCGCTGCCGGCGCGGCAGGTGGACCTGCAGGCCGGCGAAGGCATCCATGTACCCGCCGGCGTGCCGCACCAGTTCATGAACGTCGGCGACACCGACGTGCACTTTCTCGTCATCTCCACGCCACCCACGGCCGGAGACCGCAGCAATCTTGAATCCCTGACTGAAGCCCTTTCTGGTTGACGCCTTCTCGGGCGGACACCGCAGAACTGCAAAAGAATCATGAAATCCTCCGACCTCCGCCGCCTCGCCACCACGCAGCCCGATTTCCGCGCCCAGCTTGAAGCGCTGGCCGTGTTTGAAGAGGGTGCGAATGAGCAGATCGAATCCACCGTCGCGGACGTGCTGCGTCGCGTGAAGACCGAGGGTGACGCCGCCCTGCTCGACTACACGCGCCGCTTCGACAAGCTGGATGTGGCCAGCGTGGCGCAACTTGAAGTCAGCCAAGCCCAGCTGCAGGCGGCACTCAATGAGATCACCCCGGCCGAACGCCGGGCGCTGGAAGCCGCAGCAGACCGAATTCGCCGCTTTCACGAGCGCCAGAAGGCCACGGACTGGACCTACACCGAGGCCGACGGCACGGTGCTGGGCCAGCGCGTCACACCGCTGGACCGCGTGGGCCTGTATGTGCCGGGTGGCAAGGCGGCGTATCCGTCTTCACTGTTGATGAATGCGGTGCCGGCCAAGGTGGCGGGCGTGCGCGAGGTCATCATGGTCGCGCCGACGCCGGGGGGCATCCACAGGCCCATCGTGCTCGCGGCGGCTGCGATTGCCGGCGTCGACCGCGTGTTTTCCATCGGCGGCGCGCAGGCCGTAGCCGCGCTGGCCTACGGCACGCAGACCATTCCCGCGGTGGACAAGATCGTCGGCCCCGGCAACGCGTACGTGGCCGCAGCCAAGCGGCGCGTGTTCGGCACCGTGGGCATCGACATGATTGCCGGCCCGAGCGAGATTCTGGTGATTGCAGACGGCAGCACGCCGCCGGACTGGGTGGCGATGGACCTCTTCAGCCAGGCCGAACACGACGAACTGGCGCAGAGCGTGCTGCTCTGCCCGGACGCCGCCTACCTGGACGCGGTGGCCGCGAGCATCGAGAAGCTGCTGCCCGCCATGCCGCGAAAGACCGTGATCGAGGCCAGCCTGCGCGGGCGCGGCGCGCTCATCCTGACCCGCAGCCTGGAAGAGGCCTGCGAGGTCTGCAACTGGCTCGCGCCGGAGCACATGGAGCTCAGCGTGAAGGACCCCAATGCCCTGCTGCCGCACATCCGCCACAGCGGCGCGATCTTCATGGGCGCCTATTCCAGCGAGAGCCTGGGCGACTACTGCGCCGGCCCCAATCACGTGCTGCCCACCCTGCGCACGGCACGCTTCTCCAGCCCGCTGGGCGTGTACGACTTCCAGAAGCGCAGCTCGATCATCCATGCCAGCCCGGCCGGTGCGCAGACGCTCGGCCACATTGCCGGCCAGCTGGCCGACACCGAAGGCCTGCCCGCGCATGCCGAAGCCGCGCGCATGCGCATCAGCCCCATGCCGGTGAGTGCTAGCGCGCAGGCCCAGCCCACCGTGAGCGTGGAGCCGATCACCGCCGAGAACTACGAGGCCTTCGCGCCCCTGCGCGTGGCCCCGTCGCAATCCACCTACGTGGCCGACAACTGGAAGTCCCTCGCCCAGGTGAACCTGCACGGCCCCGCCGGCAGGGCCTATGGCCTCCGCGCCGACGGCACGCCCGTCGGCCTGCTGCTGCTCTGGGACGCGCGCATCGACCCTGACGAGGCCGACCGCGCGGACGAGCTGTATATCTGGCGCCTGATGATCGACGCCGCCCAGCAGGGCCGCGGCCTGGGCAAGCAGGCCATGGCCTGGGTGGTCGAGGAAGGCCGCCGCATGGGCGTGGCGCGGATTGCCTTGTCCTGCGTGCCGGGCAACGAGCAGGCCGGGCGCTTCTACGAATCCATCGGCTTTGCCTACACCGGCGAGCTCAACGACGGCGAGCGGGTGATGCACCTGCCGCTCAAATAGTTCAAATTCGGCCGCGTTTCTGGCTGATGTTCAATAGGCACTTCTCGCGCATCAGATGCGCGAGAAGCCGGTTTTCCCGCTCGAAAAATACGCCACTTTCGGCCATAAATGAACCCAGCTGCAGACACACCGCGACGCATCGCCATCATCGGCGCCGGCCCGGCCGGCCTGATGGCGGCCGAAGCCGCCTTGGCGTCTGCGCAGGCCGCGGGAGCCGGCGGCGTACAGATCGATGTGTACGACGCCATGCCGAGCGCCGGCCGCAAGTTCCTGCTGGCTGGCAAGGGCGGGCTGAACATCACCCACAGCGAGCCCCTGCCCGCCTTCCTGGGCCGCTACGGCGCACAGGCGCCGCAGGTGGCGCAGTGGCTCGAGGCGCTCTCGCCCACCGAGCTGCGTGCCTGGGTGCACGGCCTGGGCGTGGACACCTTCGTGGGCAGCTCCGGCCGCGTGTTTCCGGCCGAGATGAAGGCCGCGCCCCTGCTGCGCGCCTGGATGCACCGCCTGCGCGAAGCCGGCGTGCGCTTTCACCAGCGGTATCGCTGGCTGGGGTTTGCCGGTGACCTGCATGCCGCCGTGGCAGCGCGCCGCCCGCCGGCACTGCGCCTGCACAGCCCCGCAGGTGAAATTCAGATCGACGCCGACGCCGTCATCCTCGCCCTGGGCGGCGCCAGCTGGGCGCGCCTGGGCTCGGACGGCGCCTGGGTGCCGCTGCTTGCGGCCGCGGGCGTCGTGGTGCAGCCGCTTGTGCCCGCCAACTGCGGCTTCGATGTGAAGAGCCATGACCCGAAGGCCGGCCCCACCGGCTGGAGCCCCTGGTTTGCCGAGCATTGCGCCGGCACGCCGCTGAAGGCCGTCACCCTGCGCTGCGTGGCGGGCGATGGCAGCCTGTTCGAACGCCGCGGCGAACTCATGCTCACCGCCACGGGCGTGGAAGGCTCGCTGATCTACGCCGCCAGCCGCCCACTGCGCGACACCCTGCTGGCGACCGGCCGCGCCCAGTTCACGCTCGACCTGCTGCCTGACCGCAGCGCCGAGTGGATCGCCGCCGAGCTCGCCCACCCGCGCGGCCGGCGCAGCTTCACCACGCATCTCAAGACCCGCCTGAACCTGCCCAATGCCGCCATCGCCCTGCTGCGCGAGTGCCTGCCTGGCCCCGTGCCGGAGCAGCCTGCGCTGCTTGCCGCGGCGCTCAAGGCCCTGCCCGTCGAGCTCGTCGCCACGCGGCCCATCGACGAGGCCATCAGCACCGCCGGCGGCGTCAAGCTCGACGCCCTGACCGACCAGCTCGAACTCAAGGCCCTGCCCGGCGTGTTCTGCGCGGGCGAAATGCTCGACTGGGAAGCCCCCACCGGCGGCTACCTGCTCAATGCCGTGATGGCGAGCGGGCGGGTGGCGGGGCGGGGGGCGTCTATGCGTCAGAAACCATAGGGCTTTCAGACGCGGGCAGGCGACGCGCCCAGCCAAAGAGATGACTCACGAGATAGACCTGATCAAACTGGTACTGAAATCTGTTTGCGAAGAATCCCTCTGGTACCGAAAACATCGTTGCCCTTGATCCAACGTCAATGCTGATCACGAGCCAAACTACGGGGCACGCAACCCGGTATGCGCTGAGGCGTCGCTCTTTAGAAGCTATCGCTCGCTCGACATCTGCGATAGACAGCGCCGGCACGAACCCTGCCTCTGCGGAGGAAACATGCATTCGGTCAAGCGAGGCAAATCTTCCAATGCTGACTGCGCTTATCTGTTCAGGAATGCGCAGATCGTGTGTATGCGGATAGCCGAACCAACGCCACTCCCCTTCTGGTGGTACTTCTTCGCTAATGAATTGAGCCAACCACTCGGCAAGCCTCTCAGGGTCGTATCTCTGCGCGCGGTGATTCAGCGAGAAGTGCACCGATACCTCAAGATTGGGTAGACGGCGTTCAACGCAGAGACTTGCCGCACGCTCACATATACGCCGACGAAATACCTCTCCTTGCTGGATGTTCGGTACGTGGGTTGGCTGATCCAGGTAGAGCGTCGTGAGTTCAATCCCGACCGCATAACCCGAAATCTCAATAGTGAAATCTGGCTCCTCCCGCTCGGCGATCTTTGTGCATCCACTTAGCTGTGCAAGTTCCATGAAGTGCTGAAGGATTTTTCGCTCAAGTGCTTTCTTCGTTTTCATTGGCAGCTCGAATTGGGCCACGCGTTGATTGCTGCGATTACCCGATCATCACAACAGCTAAGGTCCGAGGACTACGCTCATGCGTGTGGTGAAACGCAACTTCTAGAATTGCACAGTGACCCCGCAACCCCAAGACCTCATCCGCGCCGACGTGCTTGCCATGTCGGCCTACCCCGTGCCGGACGCCTCGGGCTTCATCAAGCTCGATGCCGTGGAGAACCCCCTCGATCTGCCGCCGCGCTCAAGGCCCTGCCCGGCGTGTTTTGCGCTGGCGAAATGCTCGACTGGGAACCCCCCACCGGCGGCTACCTGCTCAACGCCGTGATGGCGAGCGGGCGGGTGGCGGGGTGGGGGGGCGATTGATCGGGGCGTCTAGTGGGCAGCTTTGCTTGCGGACCGGCTGAACAATCGCGCGGGGCGCGCAAGCACGGACCTGAAGCCTGCTAGGCGCGCCACTCTCTTCGATTGGTGCGTCAATGTGGTTTCAGCGGGCGGCAATGGTGAACAGCTGAATGGCAAGCAGAAAGCCGAAGGGCGTCCCAATGACGAAGTAGACGGCTGTCACGAAGGCCTCCGAGCGCGTCGGGCGGAAGCTGTCAGGCACTGTTCTGAGTAGCTGGTAGGTCGGATAGGCAGACAGCACTGCTGCGGCGCAAATCAGGCCCGCATAGGCGGCGGCATGCTGTACCCAGAAGACGATCACCGACGCCGCTGCAGTCAGCAGCAGACTGGCTGAAGTCATGAACGACGCGACAACCAGCAATTCGCCAAAGTTCAGGTCCAGCGAGCGGTCCTTCAGTTCAGCCCGTGCCCGCTTGCCGAACATGAAGGGCGCGCCAAGCGAATAGCAGGCACTCAGCGTGTGCCGGAGCCAGCCCGGCCAATGCGCCCTCGTTGCGAGCGCATCCTGTGCTGCGGCCTTGGCGTAGTGGCGGGCCAGCACTCTGCGTCGCGCATTGCGCAGACTCCAATACAGCCAGGCCGCCAGGACTGGCAGCCACAGCAGCTGGCTGAAGCCGACCAGCTTCAGCCAGCGCTCCAGCAGGGCATTCAGAAAAGCTGATTCCACACCCCTGGGCACTGTGCTCCAGAACAAGGCAGCCTTGAACGGAAAGAAGGTCCACAGCAACGCGCACAGGCTGCTGCAGATCACCAGCAATGTCAGCGGGTTGAAGTAGCGGGCGCGCCGGCCTGCGAGAAACTCAGCAACCAGCTGTCCGGGGCGCTGAAACAGGGCCTTGACGGTCGGCACCAATCCCCGATCGACGTGAAAGATCGCGTGGGGAATCTCTTCGATCAAGTGGCGCACGGTAATGCGGTGGGTGGATGCCCTCTGGCCGCAATAGCGGCAGAACGGCGAATCGACCACTGCATCGCAGTTCAAGCATCGTGTGGCGGGTGAACCCATGCGATCTCCGGGGACAAGGCCTGCCAGCGTCGTTGCCGCTCAGGCGCGGTGCCTGCGCACGCAGGGCTGATCGAAGCTGTAGACCACGGACTGTACAGACTCTCGATGACCCATCGAAGCCATGGACAGCAAGACCTAGAATCTCTGAGTGAACCCCCAACCCCAAGACCTCATCCGCGCCGACGTGCTTGCCATGTCGGCCTACCCCGTGCCGGACGCCTCGGGCTTCATCAAGCTCGATGCCATGGAGAATCCCTTCGACCTGCCGCCGGCACTCAAGGCGCAGCTGGCGCAGCGGCTCACGGACGTGCTGCTCAACCGCTACCCGGTGCCGAGCTACCGCGCGGTGAAGGAGCAGCTCGCCGCCAAGCTGGGTGTGCCCGAGGGCTGCCCGGTGATGCTGGGCAATGGCAGCGACGAGCTGATCCACTTGGTGCTGCAGGCCTGTGCCAAGCCGGGCGCCGTGGCGCTGGCGCCGCTGCCCGGCTTTGTGATGTACGAGATGAGCGCGCGCCTGAACGGCGTGAAGTTCGTGGGCGTACCGCTGGCGGCCAATTTCTCGCTCAACCTGCCGGCCATGCTGATGGCGATTGCCGAGCACAAGCCGGCGGTCGTCTTCATCGCCTACCCCAACAACCCCACGGGCAACCTCTGGAGCGACAGCGACATCGAGCAGATCGTGCGCGCTGCGCCGGGGCTGGTGGTCATTGACGAGGCCTACCACCCCTTTGCGCAGCAAAGCTGGATGGGGCGGCTGACGCAGTTCGACAAGGTGCTGGTCATGCGTACCCTGTCCAAGCTCGGGCTGGCCGGCATCCGCCTGGGCTACATGGCAGGCAGTGCGCGCTGGATCGAGCAGTTCGAGAAGGTGCGCCCGCCCTACAACGTGAACGTGCTCACGGAAGCCGCGGCCCTGTTCATGCTGGAGCATCTGGATGTACTGGATGCCCAGGCGGCGCAGCTGCGCAGCGAGCGCACGCGCCTGTTCGATGCGCTCAAACCGCTGAAGGGGGTCACGCCCCACCCCTCCGCCGCCAACTTCGTTCTCACCCGCGTGCCGGATGCCGCCGGATGGATGGCGGGCCTGAAGGCGCGCGGCATCCTGATCAAGAATGTCAGCGGCATGCACCCGCTACTATCCGGTTGCCTGCGCCTGACCGTGGGCACCCCGCAGGAAAACGACCGGCTGATCGCCGCCCTGACCGAGCTGGCGAACGCCTGAAGCTCCAAATCGACCGCCCGGCTCAACGCCCCCTTCGCGACATGACGCGCACCGCAGACATCACCCGCAATACCAAGGAAACCCAGATCCGTGTCGCCCTCAATCTGGACGGTACGGGCAAGGCCGATCTCTCGACCGGCATCGGGTTCTTCGACCACATGCTCGACCAGATCGCCCGCCACGGGCTGATCGACCTGACCGTGCATGCCAAGGGTGATCTGCATATCGACGGCCACCACACCGTGGAAGACGTGGGCATCACGCTCGGCCAGGCCTTTGCGCAGGCCGTGGGCGACAAGGCGGGCGTGCGCCGCTTCGGCCATGCCTATGTGCCGCTGGATGAGGCGCTCTCGCGCGTGGTCATCGATCTGTCAGGCCGGCCCGGGCTGGAATTCCATGTGCCCTTCAAGGCCGGCATGATCGGCGGCTTTGATACGCAGCTGGCGCACGAATTCTTCCAGGGCTTCGTGAACCACGCCCTGTGCACCCTGCACATCGACAACCTGCGTGGCGAGAACGCTCACCACCAGTGCGAGACGGCCTTCAAGGCCTTTGCCCGCGCACTGCGCATGGCCTGCGAACTCGACCCCCGCGCCGCGGGCACCATTCCTTCCACCAAGGGCACGCTCTAAGCCCCGGGTGTTCTGCCGGGTGAACGACCCGGCCGCTGATCACAGGACCTCGGAACCCCTATGGATCCGATCAAGACCTTTGTCTCGCTGCTGGCGCTGATCGACCCGCTGGCAATCGTGCCCTTCTTCATCAGCCTCACGGCCACCTTCACGAAGGAAGAGCGGGCGCGGACCATCCGCGTGGCCGCCATCACGGTGCCGCTGGTGGTCACCATCACCGCGCTGCTGGGCGACCGGATCATCAGCTTCCTGGGCATCAGCGTGGAGGCCTTCCAGGTCGGTGGAGGCATCATCATGCTGCTCATGGCTTTGGAAATGATGAAGGCCGAGATCGGCCCCACCCGCAACACCGCCGCCGAAACGCACGAGGCGGAATCGCGCGCAAGCATTGCCGTGGTCCCCCTGGCCATTCCGCTGCTGACCGGCCCGGCCACCATTTCCACGGTCATCATCTACGCCAACCGCGCCAAGCACTGGTACGAGTATGGCTACATCATCGGCTCGGGCATCATCATCGGCCTGCTGACCTACATCACCTTCAAGGCCAGCGGCAAGATCGCCAAGGTGCTCGGGGTCACGGGCATCAACATCGCCACCCGCATCATGGGCCTGCTGCTGGCGGCCCTGGCGGCCGACTTCATCATCACCGGCGTGGTGGCCATGGTGCCCGCGCTGCACAAGTAGCCCAGATGACGGTCATGCGGATCTTCAACGCGACGATTCAAACCCAGCGCTTCGCCGGCTGGGGGATGCTCGAAGGGGGCGCGCAGCTCCCCCTTTGTTCGATCAAGAAGCCCGTGCCGCGCACAAAGAACCACAACCCTCGAACTGTCGAAGTCCAAGAACCATGAACAGCGTCGCAGTCGTCGATTACGGCATGGGGAACCTCAGAAGCGTCGCCAAGGCGCTGGAGCACGTGGCCGACGGTGCGCGCGTGTTCATCACGAGCGACGCCTGGGAGATTGACCGCGCCGCACGCGTGGTGCTGCCCGGTCAGGGGGCCATGCCCGACTGCATGAAGTACCTGCGCAACAGCGGCCTGGAAGACGCGGTGCTGCGTGCAGCTGAAAGCCGGCCACTGCTGGGCGTATGCGTGGGTGAGCAGATGCTGCTGACGGCCAGCGAGGAAGCGCGCGAAGGCAGCACCGAGACCCCGGGGCTGAACCTCATCGAAGGCTGCGTCGTGCGCTTTGCCGCCAACCTTAAGGGCCCGGACGGCGCGCGCCTGAAGGTGCCGCACATGGGCTGGAACACGGTCTACCCCACGCAGTGGCACCCGCTCTGGGAAGGCATTGCGCCGGGCAGCCGCTTCTACTTCGTGCACAGCTACTACGCCCAGCCCCGGCACCACGAGCATGAGGCCGCCTATACCGAGTACGGCCAGCGCTTGTGCGTCGCAGTGACGAGAAATAACATTTTTGCGACCCAGTTCCATCCGGAGAAGTCGGCAGCAGACGGGTTGCGTCTGTACCGCAACTTCATCCACTGGAAGCCCTGAACGGATTGCCCTCCGGCACCTTGCGGTGCCGCCCGAACCCCTCCAACCACCGACCCGCCTGTTTCCATGCTGCTCATCCCGGCTATCGACCTGAAGGACGGTCATTGCGTGCGCCTGCGTCAGGGCGAGATGAATGACGCCACGGTGTTTTCCGAAGATCCCGCTGCCATGGCGGCGCACTGGGTCAAGCTGGGCGCACGGCGCCTGCACCTCGTGGACCTGAACGGCGCCTTTGCGGGCAAGCCCAAGAACGAGGCGGCGGTGAAGGCCATCCTCAAGGTGGCGGGCGACATTCCCGTGCAGCTGGGCGGCGGCATCCGTGATCTCGACACCATCGAGCGCTATCTCGACGACGGCATCAGCTACGTGATCATCGGCACCGCCGCGGTCAAGAACCCCGGCTTCCTGCACGACGCCTGCGGCGCCTTCGGCGGCCACATCATCGTCGGTCTCGACGCCAAGGACGGCAAGGTTGCCACCGACGGCTGGAGCAAGCTGTCCGGGCACGATGTGATCGACCTGGCCAAGAAGTACGAAGACCTCGGCGTCGAGGCGATCGTCTACACCGACATCGGCCGCGACGGCATGCTCAGCGGCGTGAACATCGAAGCCACGGTCAAACTTGCGCAGGCAGTGCGGATCCCGATCATTGCCTCGGGCGGCATGACCAACCTGGCCGATGTGGACGCACTCTGCGCCGTGGAGCGCGAAGGCATCAGCGGCGCCATCCTGGGCCGCTCCATCTACGAAGGCACGATCGAATTTGCAAAGGCGCAGGCCCGGGCCGACGAACTCACCGCGGCCTGATCCGATGTCATCGCCGCTCGGCGAATGACGGAATGATCTCGCCGCTGCGCGGCTTGATGACAGAATGAAGCGGTAGGCGCGAGGCGATGCTGAAAATGAGTGCCGTGGCTCCCGGGTCATTTCGTCATCGAGCTGCGCAGCAGCAAAGTCATTCTGTCATTTCCACCCCCTTCTCGCTTGTCTGGTGCGGCTTTCCAGCCATTTTGGTCTGAAGAACCGCACCCAGAGCCAATCTACGGTTTCACATGCTGGCCAAACGCATCATTCCCTGTCTCGACGTGACCGCCGGCCGTGTGGTCAAGGGCGTCAATTTCGTCGACCTGATCGACGCCGGCGACCCGGTGCAGATCGCCCGCCGCTATGACGCGCAAGGCGCCGACGAGCTCACCTTCCTGGACATCACGGCCTCCAGCGACCAGCGCGACCTGATCCTGCACGTCATCGAGGCGGTGGCCGATCAGGTCTTCATCCCGCTCACGGTGGGTGGCGGCGTGCGCAAGGTGGAAGATGTGCGCCGCCTGCTGAACGCCGGCGCCGACAAGATCTCCATCAACACCTCCGCCGTGCAGAACCCGCAGTTGGTCAAGGAATGCGCCGACACCTACGGCAGCCAGTGCATTGTGGTCGCCATCGACGCCAAGCAGACCTCGCCGGGCAAGTGGGAAGTGTTCACCCACGGCGGGCGCAACAACACCGGCATGGACGCCATCGAATGGGCCCGCAAGGTGGATGCCCTGGGCGCCGGCGAGATCCTGCTGACCAGCATGGACCGTGACGGCACCAAGCAGGGCTTCGACCTCGAACTCACGCGGGCCGTAAGCGACGCCGTGCGCGTGCCGGTGATCGCCTCGGGCGGCGTGGGCAACCTGCAGCATCTGGCCGACGGCATCCTGCAAGGCCATGCCGACGCGGTGCTGGCCGCCAGCATCTTCCACTTCGGCACCCATACCGTGCAGGAAGCCAAGCAGCTCATGGCCGCGCAGGGCATCGTGGTGCGCCAATGACGGACGCGCCCGACAACAGCCCGCTGAAGACCGACTGGCTCGACGCGGTCGCCTGGGACGACAAGGGCCTCGTCCCCGCCATCGCCCAGGAAGTGCTCACGGGCAAGGTGCTGATGGTCGCCTGGATGAACCGCGAGGCGCTGCTGGAAACGGCCGCCACAGGCCGCGCCGTGTACTTCAGCCGCAGCCGCGGCAAGCTCTGGCGCAAGGGTGAGGAATCCGGCCACGTGCAGCGCGTCAAGGACATCCGCGTCGATTGCGACGGCGACGTGGTGCTGCTCAAGGTCACGCAGGACGGCGGCATTGCCTGCCACACCGGCCGCGAGGCCTGCTTCTTCAACCGCCTCGAAGACGGCGAATGGAAAGTGGTCGAGCCCGTGCTCAAGGACCCGGAAAGCATCTACCGATGAGCGACATCCCGACCGACATCCTGCAACGGGTCACCGCCACGATCGAATCGCGAAAGGGCGCCCAGGTCACCGAAAGCTATGTGGCCAAGCTGTTTGCCAAGGGCCAGGACGCCATCCTGAAGAAGGTCGGCGAGGAGGCCACCGAGCTTGTCATCGCCGCCAAGGACGGCCACCGGGACCAGATCGTCTACGAGGCGACGGACCTGCTCTTCCACACGATGGTGCTGCTTGCCCACCACGGGCTCTCGCTCGAAGATGTGCAGACGGAATTGGCCCGCCGCGAAGGACTCTCGGGCCTGGCTGAAAAGGCAGCTCGCAAGGAGGGCTGAAGACATGGAAACGCTGTCCACCCTGGACCCGGCAAAGGAACGCTCGCTCAAGACCGTGGGTATCGTCAGCTACGTGCTGCACCTGATCGTGGCCATCTCGGCCGTGATCCCTGGTCTGAACGCCAGCATCGCGCTTTTGCTCGTCGCTCTGATCATCGACTTCGTGAAGAAGGACGATGCCGCAGGCACGTGGCAGGAAAGTCATTTCCGGTGGCGCATCCGCAGCGTGATCTACGCCGGGATTGCCTATATCGTCACCATTCCGCTGTGGCTGCTGTTCATCATCCCGGGCTGGATCGCGTGGTTCGTGATCTCGATCTGGTTCCTGTATCGCATCATCCGCGGCTTCATGAGCATGAACGACAACAAGCCGATCCAGCTCGACTGAGACCGGACAACGGCAGAATTCACACGACAGGAGGGTCGCACCATGGACAGCATTCAGGCAGACAACGGCGCATCGGAATCCAACGTCCGCGTCACACACATCATCTACGCGCTGTATGCGCTGGGCTTCCTGACCGGGGTGACCTGGCTGGTGGCGATCGTCATGAACTACGTCAAGCGAGATGACGTGCGCGGCACGATGCTCGAAAGCCACTTCGAATGGCAGATCAAGACCTTCTGGTACTCGCTGGCCGCCAGCGCAGTGGCCTTCCTGCTGTTCATCACCATCATTGGTGCGCTGCTCGCCATCCCGCTGTGGATCGGCGTCACGATCTGGGTCATCTACCGCATCGTGAAGGGCTGGCTCGCGCTGAATGACAACAAGCCCATGAACACATGAGCACTGACTGCATCTTCTGCAAGATCATTGCGGGACAGATCCCCTGCAAGAAGGTCTACGAGGACGAGGAACTGCTCGCCTTCCATGACATCCGCCCCGCGGCACCGGTGCATGTGCTGGTGGTGCCCAAGGTGCACATCGTCAATCTGCAGGGCGTGGGTGCCGAGCACCATGCGCTCCTGGGTCGCATGCTCGGCAAGGCCGACGAGATTGCCGCACTGGCGGGCTGCAGACCCGGTGCGGAGGGTGGATTCCGCGTGGTCGTCAACAACGGCGCCGATGGCGGGCAGGAGGTGTACCACCTGCACATGCACATCATGGGCGGCCCACGGCCCTGGCACTGAGCGGCAGGCATTCCGGCTGCTTGACCCAAAAACCCGCGTTCGAACCGCGGGTTTTTCCTCTCAGGGATCGCCAGCGGATCGACAGGTCTGAAACTGTTCGTTCAGATCGATGCCTTAAGATCGGGCGCTCTCCCGGCTGGTTGGCAACCGGGTTGCTTGATTGGCGCCCTGCTTGCGGCGCCATCCGTGCGCCCAGCACTGCCGACGCCGCTGCCCGAGACCTCGGGTGCGCTTTTTGAGGAATGGATCATGGGTTCGTTTTCGATTTGGCACTGGCTGATTGTTCTGGTCGTGGTGCTGCTCGTGTTTGGCACGAAGAAGCTGCGCAACATCGGCTCCGACCTCGGCGGTGCGGTCAAGGGCTTCAAGGACGGCATGAAGGACGGCACGGCCGAAGCGCCGAAGGCTGAGGCCCCAGTGCAGCAGGTTGCGCAGACCACGATCGACGTGGAAGCCAAGGAAAAGTCCAAGACCTGAGCCCACTGAGCGGGCCGCAATCTCGCGCGCCCGCATCCGGAACTGCATGCTCGTGCTCGGCACGTCGCCTGCGGTCCGAATCACGGCGTCTCCATGCTCGATATCGGTTTTTCCGAACTTCTGCT
>JAIXTA010000041.1 GCA_027484405.1 Burkholderiales bacterium | reverse complement strand
GCCAGCCGGTAGTTGGACTGGTGGTACCGCCGCAATGACAGCTGCTTCAATATCGCCTATGGCGGTTCCAAACATCGAGTAGAGATTCCAAATAGCGTCTAGCTGAGCACTAAAGTTGTTCATAAAGCCCAATGGGTCCGCTCGCGATACGCGCTCAAGCCCAAGTGCGGCTAAGTACGCGTACCGGGAGAATGATCCTGCGCCAGCACCACCACCAATTGCGTCCGTTGCTGTTGCGCCCATGACGCGCCGCGCCGCAGCCTGTGCTGCTAGAGAGCCTGCGTCAACCATGGCCTGCGTCACCCATCTCTTGAGATCGAAGATCGTGCGGTCGGCCACCAAACCCGCTTGCACCTGTTGTGTGACACAAGTGGCGGGCAGAAGCATGTTATTGGCGTGCTGGCATCTCAAAGTCCAATGAACTTCGAATTCAGGCTTCCATGGATCGCCGTTATCTAAATTCACATAGGAACGTGCCCAGTTTCTAAATGCTTGGGAAGTAAGATTAAAGCCAGCGGAATCAGCCGTGAGAGCAAATGACACCGTGATTAGGGTTGTGCCGTCTTCGAATGGGTATTTAAACGGCCCCACATACCAGTTATTTGCCTGATGACTCATCAGAGGCATAGACACTCGCGCGTTGCCAGCGAACGTCCACCCGCGGGGTGTAAACGATCCATTCCCCTTCAGCGTCGGCAACCTGAACTGCACAGCAGCTGCCGAGTTATAGCCGATAGCATGGCCATACCGTGGGTTAGGGTGTTCGGTTGAACTACCATTTTGGGTACCTGTATCCAGCAATGAGCGTCTGCCATGCCCGTCGAGTCGCACAGCGACTCCCCAAGTCGAGGGCATTGAGTCAGCCACACTATTTAGCTGCGTATCCACGCGGGAAACTGCAGCACGCTGCGCATTAAAAAGCAGTTGAAGATTATCCCTGCCAACCATATCGAGAACTTCGTTTACTCCCGCTGTTGTATTGGCATTTGCTGCGACTGATCGACCAACTGCATATACGCTTGAATTGAAGTCGTTGGTTCGATCTCTAGCATAGTTTAGCCAGTTCGCACCCTGTGCGTCCTTGTTGTACGACGCCATGAAATAAAATACCTGGCGCAGGTCTCTGTCATTTGGGAAGAACTGGCGAGCGTGGCTGACCATCGCTGCTACATCAGTTGCATCTCGATTGGGATCACTGATGGCGTTGTGGGCCGCTGCACTCACGATGCGCTTAGCGTCGCGCAGAAGAAAGTCATTGAAAGCAAGCTGCCCCTGCATCTGGGTGGTGCTTAAAGGACCACTAGCTGGCGCAGGAGACGATGCAGATAGTGCGGTTTCTGCAAAGATCGGATTGGTGCACATCAAATTCGCCGTTTGGGTCGTCAGTGGGCGACCGCCGACAGTTAACCGACCGTTGCGAACCTGCAGTAGGCCGTCATTGAGGACTGCGGCATTCTGAGCACCAGCAATCGCGTTTGGAAGCGAGTAAAGCCTGCCACTGGCCCTGAAAAATAGCGTTGAGTCGGGCCGACCAGTTGACAGAACTGCAGTTTTGTCGGTTTGCAAGTGATTGCCAAACTGTGCATTTTCTGTCACCCAGTATGTTGCATTGCTTGCATCGCTACACGATCTGAGCTGAAGGCCCCTCGAAGCATCAACATTAACAATTGTGCCGGGTGCAAGGCATTCGCCGTGTGTACGCGAAACAAGCTGAAACGTATGGCGTATGTTTCCAAACGCGTCTCTAATTGGCCCTCCCGGAGGATCCTGACGAACTGCTTGAAATGACCCGGCAAGCAGCCTTGCATCTTGCGTCGTGGGCCAACGCAGCGATACATTGGGATAAGCACTTTGCGGGTCGAAATACAGTAGCGCTGCGGTGTTTATCGCTGTCGCTGCGGGAGGCTGATCAACAATGGAGCAGTGCGCGTAGGCATCACCATTAACCAAGGCTTGTGCACCTGTGACACCTGCCGCCATAAAACCTACGATACTCGTAGTGAGCTTCAAAATTGTTGAGATCTTCATTTTTTCGCACTCCGATTCAAAAGGCTGCGATCCGCTGGGGCGATACGCCAGCAGGCAGAGGAACCGAAAGCTCCCGGCAGCTAAAGACCGTGCAAGGCAACATTGATTTAGTTATCCACCTCGACGTTCTGCTAGTATTACTATAAACACGCCATAACCAAGTCGACCCAACTGCATACCAATCAATAAACGTGCCCGACGCAGGAGTATTTGTAATCAATGTCATCGAGCGTGTTGTATAGTTGTACTGCCACAATAAACCATGTGCGAGCATAATGAGCTCGTCACCTGACATCGCAATCATGGAGGGATCCAAGCCCTGGGTGTTAATAAATCCCGCCGGCAAGGCAACGAATTGTCCGTTGGCTTGGCGCTCATGGGAGTCGATACGTGCGCCAGCTGAGTTCCGAACTAGAGTGTGTACATACCGTGAGCCACCCGCTATAAAGTAGGCATTGGCGTATCCCGTTCCAATCACGAAGAGTGGTGCGAAGCCGCCGCGAGTATCCCAGTAGTACAGTCCATCGGTCGGACTGTTTTGCATAGCCATATAGATACCGTCACCATGGGCGTGTGCAGTCCAATGTGGAAAAGCCCACCGTGTCCACGTACCGCTGCAGGGGCGTTGGCACACGGCGACTTCTCCGCGATGGTTCGCCACCCAAACAAAGCGTTGCGACAGCGTAAAGTGAGACACGATCGCAGTGCCGTTTAGCGTTTGAAGGTTTCCGGTGATGTCCTTCCATTGGCCCGGCAGTTCAGGGTCATCGACCCAAATTCGGCCAAATTGGTCGAGCATCGCGAGTCGCTCTGGACCGTTGCCGTCAAAGTTAGCCATCACAGCCGGCGGCGCCATGGCTAACAGGGCAGCAGTCACTAGGTGTGCGGCAAACAATCTGACGTGCATTGCGTACTTGTGCATAAGCATGGTCCTCAAAAGGTGCCCGGAGACTCTAGATGCATTGCTTGGGACCGGGACTCCAGCGTGTGCGGAACGTCTATCCAGCGGCATTGCGTTTATAGCAACCGACGCACTCCTTACGAGTCCAGTAGGTGAGCGCGTGTCTCATCTAGCCGGCAGGATTTGATCCTGCCCCCAGTCCGAACAGCTTTGTTGCAGAGACGCTCGGCATGATGAACGCCCCACGGGGCAGGACCATGTCGTGGAGAAGAGCGTTCATCAACAGGCAGATCGTCTTTACCCTCGAGGAGACTGAACTGGATATGCGCGTGGAGGAGTTCTGTTGCAAGATGGGCTCGCCGCAAGTGAGCCGAGCCTCTGAATAACGAAGAGCCGTTCGTCAGTCGGAATCTCTGGTCCGGGGAGCGGCGATAACGCGTTTGGTGCGCAGTGCTGTCACGACTCCATGAGCGACGCGATCGCCGTCCTATGCGTCGGACGTAACTGGACTGAGATCAGTAATGAAGCTCGATAGGAAAGCCGCCGACTTCGCCGTGAGCTCTATGTGAAGCAGGTTTGCTGGACTTGAGAGTTCATAACGGTCGAATTCAGTGACCGCTGCCCTGGTAATGGGTGTGTAGAGATCCGAGGCTCGACAAGAGAGCGCGCTTGTCGTCGGTACAAAGCAGGCGTTTTGGACATGGAGCCACTTTTGGGTGGCCGGTACGGCAATACCATCGTAGGCTTCCTTGAACACGGGGACCGTGAACAAGCCGCCTGGTGCGGAGTCGTAACCCGCCGGGTTGGCTCCAGCCATGATCTTGTATGCCACCGCAGGCTTGACATCATCATCTCGGAACCGTGCGTACTCTTGGCCTGCCACGCCCCCTCGCGGGTAAACGTACGCGTGCGCCCAGTGACACGCTGCACACTCGTAGGCAAGTGCTTCCATGCTGGGTTGATCTCCATTGGGTGCACCAGTACCAATACCGCACGCGACTGCAGCCGTTTCCAGACGCTTGGGCATCCATCCGCGAATGTCGAGCCATTCGTAAAGCTCATCGCGAAGCGGACTTGAGCCAATGAAGTCTGGCCAGTTGTCCGAAGGACGTGCACCGGGGAATGGCCTAACCCAGCTCATCAACAGCTGTTGAGCGGCTGGGCTACTCAGCAGCTCGGCTACTTCACGCGCTGAATCACTTCGGGACTTGAGAAACTGAAACATCGCCTGAAGCGACAGAGGTACGTTGGCGCCGTTGTGTGGTGTGTCAACAGTGAAGAATTTGGCCACGTTGTGGCGAACGTTCTCGTGCTCCATGTCCGCCAAAGCTGCTCTGGCTACTAACCCCCCCATGCTCGCACCACCAACCACAATAGGCGTGTCAGACTCTTTGACTCGACTCACCTTCTGAATCAGCGCTTGCATAAGAAGGGCATTGGCTTGGATAGCTAGGCGGCCGTCTTTGAAGCCCAGAATGACCAAGTCGTATCCAGAGGCAAGTAAGCCGCCGGCGAGGCCATGTTGGTTCAGGCGATCCCAGAGATAGTCCAGGGTGTAGCCGCCCGGGAACCCCTCTGCGACGATCACCGGTCGAACCAGCTTGCTGCGGCGCACACCATGCTCAGAGCCGTAGTACACCCACGCACGTCCTTGCGCGTAGACGCCCTTGTAGGGCTTCTGCGCCATGAGGTCATTCCAAAGCTCATTTGGCTGTGGCGCGGTCGACTCAGCGATGTCCAAGCTGAAGTGCGCATGCAGAGTCCGCTTCTCGACACATCGAAGCAGGGTCAACATCTTTCGCCCGTAATCCGGATACTCGACCACAATCGGCTGATCGACTTGAATCGATCTCAGGCCTTGACCATCGCCGAAGTCGATCTCGTAGGTCGCCGATGATTCGACGTCATGCAGTCTGATTCCATGCTTAGGTAGGACAAAACTCACCCGCCTGCCGTAATGCCGAAAGGGCTGGGGGCTGAGCACATCAAATTGCCGCTCTAGGATTGCCGACGCGCAGAACGCCTCGCGATGCTCGATGATTTCTCTTGAATCCGGGAACGTAACGGACTGACGGGTCGTCCGAACCTGTTCCAGGTAGTGCCAAAACCGCGCTCGAACGGCGTGGTGCGATACGTGTGCCACCATGATCGGAGTGTGCCCGTTCCCCCGGTGGTACCGCGCGTGTGCCTGCAGCTCAGTCGGTGACATCCAGGTCGGCGCCTCAAGGACCGCAGCGCTGAGCTCCAAGTAAATCTGCTGCCAGGTCGCTTGATCACAGGCCAACGAACCGGGCTGGCCATCGCGAGACTTGATGGCTGAGATTTGAGGCGGCGTCGAGTTCAGTAAGCCAGATGTAGTCGTTGCACCACTGAGAGACTCGCGCAATTGGCGCGTGAGCTCACTGACAAAGGTCTTGTCGTGCGAGTAGGACACTGAAAACTCACAGTCACATTGCGGGGTGCGGTTCACGGTAGGTAGGGCCTCGAGAACTTCGGTTGAGCTTTATCACCAGATTACGAATCTATGTCTCGCAATCGCTATGACTGGGAGTGAGTACGACCTTTCTGCCGATCGCGATCTGGTTTGCAGTTTTTCGACGCTAGTCGTTTCATCCGCGCTACACCGCGTCGAGCTAATCCGCCTCTACCACTGAGCATCCACGGCACATCGAAGGGAAGAGCGGACGGCTCGCGCAGCAGCAGCAGCAGCAGCAGCAGCAGCAGCAGCAGCAGCAGCAG
>JAIXTA010000071.1 GCA_027484405.1 Burkholderiales bacterium | reverse complement strand
TTGCCGTAGATGGCGATGATCTGCGTTTCCTTGGTCACCGGTCCGGTGGCAGGTGCGTCCGGCTCGATGGCCGCTTCGGCACGCAGGCGTTCCATCTGCATGAACTGCACAGGGGCGATGACGCCGCTCGAATTGCTCATGACAGGGCTCTCCAGTCCAGGATCATCTTCAGACACTCAGGGTCGCTGAAGGCAGTGCGGTAGGCCTGCTCTGCGCGCTGCGGCTCGGAGCGGTGGGTGATCAGTCCGTCCAGGTCGAGCCGGCCGCTGCGTGCAAGACCGGTAACGGCCTGCAGATCGGTGGGCTGCCACTGGGCGGCAATGCGAAGGCGCGCCTCGCGCATGAAGGCGGGCGCGAAGTTGAAGCTCACCGAACCGGCGTAGAACCCGGCCAGCACCACCTCGCCGCCGGGGGCAAGACGGGCGATGAGCGAGTCGATCAGCTCGGCGTCGCCGCTGACATCGACAATGCAGTGGTAGTCGCGGCGGGGATCCTCATCCGGATGGATCACGCGGTAGCCGCGGGCGCCTGCCTGGCGGATGGCCTGGGTCTCCCACACCGTGGGATGCGCACCGGACAGCATGGCCAGGCGTGCAATCAGCCGACCGAGCACGCCGTGACCGACGATCAGCTCCGGCTGTGCGCCCTGCCCGGTCACGATCGCGTGATGCGCAGTGGCCGCCAGCGCCAGCAGTACGCCGTTCTCGCCGAGCTGCTCGGGGATGGCGATGACGCGGGCACCGGGGACCACCACACGCGCTGCACTGCCGCCGAACAGGCCGCGTACTTCGCCGAAGCACTTTGCACCCGGAACAAAGACGAGCTCGCCCGCGCGCAGTCCTGAGCGGCTGCCCGCCTCGCTCACTCGGCCCACGGACTCATAGCCAGGGACCAGCGGATAGCCCATGCCGGGAAACGCAGGCATGCGCCCGCTCCACAGCAGCCGCTCAGTGCCAGTGCTGATGCCGGACCACATCATGTCCACGACGACATCTGCATCCGTAGGCGCACTCAGGGATACCGGCGTCAGGCTGACCCGCTCCGGCTGTTCCATGACCACTGCGACCGTGTTCACACCTGCGCTCCTTGCATGAAGGCAGCCTGTGTCGGTTGCACTTCACGCCTCCAGCAGTGCGAGGGCGATGTGCCCCACTCAATCTGCTGTGCTCTAAGTGTCATCTTATGATTACCACCGCTACTGTCAAGCTAAACTTACACAATTGCTCAACTTTTGTCATGGACAGTGGCCACAATGACTGCGGTGTGCAGGGGCATGTCGGTGTGCAGCTGCCGCGCGCCGCTGAAGCCGGCCTGTTTCAGCAGTGCAGCCATGGCCTCGAAGGTGCGTGCACGACCGCGCCCCATGGCGAGCAGATAGACGCCGAAGTAGGCGTCGCCCATGCGCTCGGCACCGGGCGTGCGTGACAGCGGCTCGGCCAGCAGCACCGTGCCGCCGGCCGGCAGTGCGCGGTGCACCGCCCGCAGGATGTGCAGTGCCCGTTCATCCGGGTGGTCGAAGATCACGCGTACCAGCGTGACGATGTCGGCACCGCGCGGCAGCTCGTCATCCAAAAAGCTGCCGCCGAAGGTCGTGACCCGCTGCGCAAGCCCGTGCTGTTCGTTCTGGACGCGCGCCCGCGCCGCCACCGCTGGCAGGTCAAAGAGCTGCACGTCGAGCCTGGGATGGCGCTGGGCCACGGCGCGCGCAAAGCGACCCTCGCCGCCGCCCACATCGAGCAGGCAGCGATGCTGCCCAAGGTCGTACACGCTGAAGATCTCGTCGGTCACCAGCGGCTGCGAGGCCGACATGAGCGCCGAGTAGGCCGCGACGCGCTCGGCATCGAGCTCGGTGGGCTGGCCGGGATTGGCCGCCGCATAGGGCCAGTAGCGCGCCAGATCGCCGTCGGGCCGCTCGCCGCGGAACAGGCGCACCGGGTCCGACAGATCGGCGTACAGCGCCACGTGGTGCTCGATCATGGTCGTCACGGCGTCGTTGCCCACCATGGGGGCGCCCAGCTCGCCCAGGCCGATGCGGCCGCCGCGGCGATGCTCCAGCAGGCGCAGCGCGATTGCGGCATCCACCAGGCGGCGTGCCCCCTCATGCGGCAGGTTCAGGCGTGCCGCAATCTGCTCGATGGTGAGCGGCGCAGGCAGCAGCAGCTCGAAGATGTTCAGCCGCACGCAGGCCAGCAGGACCTGCGAATACACAAAGCCGGCCACCAGGTCGAACAGGTCGCGGCTCTTGCGCCGCGCAATGAAGCGTGTGAGGGGGTTGGCGGCCACGGCGCGCTGAAACGAGCGCTTGGCCACGGTGCGGTCGCGCAGGGCCAGCAGTCGGTCCAGCCACGACGCGCCGGACGCCGCGTTCACGGCAGCCGGCGCTGCGCGGTGCAGCGCATCCTGGGTGTCATCGGTCGCCATGGCGATCTGCGCGCCTAGACCGGCGACCGGGTGCGGTTCGCCCGCCGCCTGGCGATCCTTGCCAGCGCACTCATGCGACCACCATGGGTCGGCGCACGACACCGGCGGTGCTTGTCATGGACACCGGAACGAGGCGCTCGCTCTCCAGCTGCACGAGCTGGCGCAGCTGCGGCGCGCCGGCGCAATGAGGAATGGACGCAATGGCCTGGGCCACCAGTCGATCGAAATGCTCCACCGCGCCGCCCAGGCCGAGCTCGGCCGCGGCGCTCGGCCGGCCGTGCGTGGCGTCCTGTCCCACGGGCTTGCCCAGCAGGCCGGGATCAGCAATCACGTCACGGATGTCATCGGCCACCTGATAGGCCTCACCGAGCCAGTCGCCCAGGTGCGCCCAGGGCTCGGCGCGGACACCGGACGCCAGCGCGCCAGCCCGCGTGGCTGCGGTGAAGAGCGCACCCGTCTTGGCACGCTGATACTCGGCCAGCGACACACGCGGCTCGCACTCCCAGGCCTGCCCGGCCACGATGCCGGTGGGCATGCCCACGCCCTGCACCACAGTGGCCATCACATCGGGCAGGCGCTCGATGCGCCGCGCGCCGCTGCTGGCAAATCGGCCCAGTGCCATGACGATCAGCGCGTCGCCGGCCAGCACCGCGAGGCGCTCGCCGTAGGCCGCATGCACCGAGGGTTGGCCGCGCCGCGTGGCGGCGTTGTCGAAGCAGGGCAGGTCGTCATGCACCAGCGAGGCGCAGTGCAGCAGCTCGATGGCGCAGGCGGCCGCCATGGCCAGGCCGGGGTCGTCATTGCCGCAGGCCATGGACACCGCCAGGCACAGCTGCGGACGGATGCGCGCGCCGCCCGGAAACACCGCGTGGCGCACGGCAGCGGCCAGGCGCGGCGGGCAGCCCTGGGCCTCGGACGCGGTGACTGCAGACTCAAGGGCCTGCTCGATGAGCACTTTGGATCGCATGCGAACTCCTGGCCATCGGCGGAGACTGCGTCACCTGTGTCACGCATCCATGTCACCCGTCAATGTCACTTGTTATAGACAGTTCGCAGAGTAGCGTCAATGCAAGTTGACAGATGGCGCCGCGGCGGCCGGTGCATGCGCCCCGGCAGGCTGTGGCTTGCAGCCCACGCGCTGCCGCAGACGCCGCACATCTGTCGCCCAGGCATCACGAAGACCGCACACCAGCCCGCTTGAGCCAGTGTTTGGCTGAAAACGATGTATTCAATGAGCCGAAATTGATTGATTGCAGGCTGTTGAACCGACCTATCACCCCAAGACCCGCGCAGCACAAGCGGTAAGCCATAGGACGTCTATTTCAGTACCCCTGGCTGAAAGTGATGGATCCAAACGACCGAAACCTGCAGCGAACGGCATGCAGTCGGTGCAGCACGGTGCCTGCACCCAGCCGCGGCAACGCGGTGGGGCAGCGCGCCCGGTTCTAGCGGCTGAGGTCCTGCCGGCGCACGAACTTGCGCGTTTCCAGCTGCTCGACGATGTCGAGCATGCGCAGCGCCCGGGTGCGCAGGCGCCACCAGGGCACGAGGCGGGCGCGCAGGTAGCGATGCTGGCGCGGCGGCACGGCATCGAGCAGAAAGGCGGTCTGCGGCGCGGCCGGGCTGGCGCCGCCCAGGGGCGCTGCAAGGCCGGCCACCCAGGCATTGCCGAGCACCTGCAGCTTGCGCCGGCCCGAGACCACGGCGCGGCTGGCCACGGAGTCGTAGCGGTTGCGCGCCACCTGGCGGCCAATCTCGGCATACAGGCGGCTGGCCGCCAGCACGCCGATCTGGCAGCCGCGCGGCAGGGCCGCAATGCCCGCGTCACCACGGGCGTAGAGCTCGTCGGCCAGACGCAGCAGGCGCTGCACCACGGCGCCGATGCGCGCATCGAACTGCGGATTGGCCAGCCAGGTCTCGGGATCGATCCCCTGCTCCCGCAACCAGCTGAGCGGCAGGTACAGGCGCCCGGCACGGGCGTCCTCGCCCACGTCGCGCGCGATGTTCGACAGCTGCATGGCCACGCCCAGATCGCAGGCGGCCTGCAGGGTGGGCCGGTCGCGCACGCCCATGAGCACGGCCATCATCGCGCCCACGGCGCCGGCCACCCGCGCGGCATAGGCCAGCACCTCGTCCAGGCTGGCGTAGCGGCGGCGCTGCGCGTCCCACTCAAAACCCTCGATCAGGCCATCCAGCAGGCCGCGCGGCAGTTCGTGCCGGCGCGCCACCACGGCCAGCGCGCGATCGGCCGCAATCGGGTGCGGCTGACCGGCGTAGATGGCATCGAGGCGGGCGCGCAGCTGCGCCACGGCGGCCGTGGCGTCACTGCCCAGATCCACGGCGTCATCGGCCAGGCGGCAGAAGGCGTACAGGGCGCAGGCCGCGTCACGCGTGTCGCGCGGCAGCAGATGCGAGGCGGCGAGGAAGGTGCGCGAACCATCGCGCAGCAGCGCCTTGCAGGCCAGCAGATCGCGGCCATCCTGGGCGGCATCGCGAGGGGCCTGCATCGGCATGTCATCTCTGGCACTCATGGGCTCAGGTCTCAGGGTGCAGGCGGCAGGCCGCCGAAGAAGTCTTGGCGCGCAGCTCAGGCCGGAATCCCGGCCTGCGCGCGGCGTCGGTGCATGGTAGGCGTGTCAACTTTGATTGACAACCCTCCAATTCGCTCACCCGCTCACCCGCATCGATCGGGGATCGATCGTGTATCGGACCCGGCCCGAACCGGGTCCGGCACGTGCCCACACCGTCAGTCTTGCGGCGCGCGCAGCGTGTTCCACACTCGCGCCGGATCTTCCTCGTGCGCCAGGTGGCCCAGGCCGGGCAGCTCGCAGATCTGCGCCTCGGGCGCCAGGGCACGAACACTGCGCGCCTGCTCGGGCGAGACCATGTGGTCCTGCAGGCCCACCAGCAGCTGCAGCGGCGTGTGCAATTGCGGCAGGCGCTGCTGCAGGGGCTTGAGGTCCCAGCAGGCCATCATGGCCAGGGCGCCGGCGGCGTGCTGCGGGTTGCGCAGCAGCCGGGCGTAGATCGCGCGGCTCGCCGGGTCCACGCGTGAACCGGTCGCGCCCAGCAGCCGGTCGATCACCGCATCGCTGCCCGCCCGCCACGCAAACAGCTGCGGCACCAGCGGATTCATGGCCAGCAGCTTGGCCATGGGCGAGAAGAAACTGCCTGGAAAGCCGGCAAAGGGAAACCAGGCGCCGTTCAGGCTGACCAGCCGCCGCGGCGCACACGCCCCGTCCAGGCACATCTGCGCGCCAATCGCGGCGCCGGCCGAATGACCGATCAGCAGGCCCACCTCCACCTTGAGCGTGGCGATCAGCTCGGCCACCGCACGGGCCAGGCCGGGCAGCGAGGGATCATCCTGCGGCAGCGGCGAGGTGAAGGCATGGCCCGGCAGGTCCATGCTCACGACCGGCATGTCCTGCGCAATCAGCGGCGCCAGCGCGGCCCACGAATGCGTGGATGCACCCGTGCCATGGATCAGCAGCGCTGCGGCCTGCCTGCGGCTGCCGGGACTACGCTGGACGTGCCAGCGCAGGCCGCCCGCATCGACGAAGCCGCTCCAGGCGCGCAAGGGCCAGTCGCTGGCATCGCGCGGCCAATCCAGCGCCGCCGTGCGAGCCCGCTCGCCACGACCTTCGCCGGCCGCGCGAGCGTTCACGCCGCACCTCCGGCGCGCTGCGCGGCCAGCACCGCGGCAGACAGCTGGCTGGAACCCGCATGGGGCAGCGGCAGGTAGGCGGCTTGCATGCGGTTGGCGAGCTGTTCGGCCAGGGCCTGCGGCTGAGGCGAGGTATCGACCACCAGCGCAGACAGCTGCTGCGCGGCCAGCACGGCCGCCGCCTCCAGCGCGTCCTTGAAGGCCTGTTCGCGCCCCGGCTGCCCGGTGCGGCCCACATTGGCCCGACCGTCGGTGAGGACCACGAGCACCACGCTCTGGCCCTGGCGCCGCAGGGACTCCGTCACCTCGGCCGCCGCCAGCAGGCCGCTGGCCAGGGGCGTGCCCCCGCCACCGGGCAGGCCCGCCAGGCTGCGCTTGGCGCGCACCAGCGAGCGCGTGGGCGGCAGCAGCACCTCGGCACCCTTGCCGCGAAAGGCCAGCACGGCCACGCGGTCGCGCCGCACATAGCATTCGGCCAGCATCAGCTCGACCGCGCCCTTGGCCTCGGCCAGGCGGTGCAGGGCCGAGGAGCCCGAGGCATCGACCAGAAACACGGTCGTGGTTTCGCGCCGCTGCTGATAGCGGTGCACGCGAAAGTCCTGCGGGCGCACCTGGACGCCACTGCGCCGGCCGGTGTTCGCGCCCTCGGCCTGCCGCACCCGCTGCCAGGGCGCGGCGGCACGCAGGGTGTCGATCAGATGCAGGCGCAGGCCCTGGCGCGGATCGCCGCGGCGCGTGCCCACGCTGCGCCCGCGCTGGGCCACGCGCTGCAGCGCACCGGCCCGGCCGGCGCTGGCCCGGCGGCGCAGCAGCAGTTCATTGAGTTTCAGGCGCGCCAGCAGATCGGCCGGCAGCGCGGCCACCGCAGCCTCCAGCACCTGCTCGGGCAGCTCGCCCACCGGCTGCTCCGGCTGATCGGGCGGGGGCTCGTCTGCGGCATCCTGGGGCGCTTGATCGGGCGGTGGCGGAGGATCGGCCGCGTCCTGCGGCGCGTCGTCTGCCGGCGGCTCGGGCAGGCGCGTCGCCCGCAGCAGCAGGCTCAACTGGATGGCGCGCTTGAGCAGCTCGGCATCCACTGCCGGCTCGTCCATCAGGGCGGCCAGCAGGCGCGCCACGCGCAAGACCTGCAGCGGCGCCCGCAGCGACTCCAGGCCGAGCGCCGCGGCCACGCTGCAGGCGGCCTGCACCAGCTCGTCGCCCAGCGCGGGCGCGGCACGGCGCTGCCGCGCAGCCTCGGTGCGGCTGCGGTCGATGGCGTCGCCCAGCTCGCCGGCCACATCGGTCATGCTCACGCTGCTCAGGTCGATCACGAGGCTCGCCCGTTCGAGCAGCACCGGCGCAATCTGCTCGCCCTCGCCCTGGCTCTCGTCGAGCAGCACCAGGCCCAGGCGGCAGGGCGCGCGCAGGCTCACGCCTTCGGTCTCCGTGACCAGCTCGCCGCGGTCCAGCACGCCGATCAGGCTGGAGACCATGGCGCGCGACATGCGCTCGGCCATCGGTACCACGAGCACGCCGCCGTCCGTCTCGGCCAGTACGCCGCGCTGCACCACCGGGCGGCCCTGCTGCAGGGTGGCGGCAAGGTCCAGGCCGCCGAGCAGCCGGTCGGCCGTGACATGCAGGGGCAGGCGCCGGATCGGATCGGTGGCAGGCAGCAGGGCGTGCAGGAGCGCCAGCCAGCGCTCGCGCACCGGGCCGGCCTGCGCACGCAGCACCAGCACGCCACAGCCGGCCGGATCGATCGCGAAGAGCTGCGCGGCATTGCAGGCCAGTGCCCAGGCATCGAGCTCGGGCTGCGGTGTCTCAGCGCGCGCCTGCGGTGCGGCAGCCATATGGTGCGGGTCAGGCCGCAAACAGTTCTGCGCAGGCCCGTTCAACGCGCACGGTGGAGCCGGCATCGTCCAGCGGGTTGCGGCGCAGACGGTGGCGCAGGGCCGGGGCGGCCACATGGCGCAGCTGCGCAGACCCCACCTCGTCCAGCCCGTCGAGGGCGGCCAGGGCGCGCGCCGCACGCATCAGCGTGAGCTCGCCGCGCAGGCCGTCGGTACCGAGCTTCATGCACAGGCTGGCGGCCTGCTCGAGCACAGCATCGGGAATCTGCACCCGCTCGATCCGGCCGCGCGCCTGCGTGATGCGCTTGCGGATCCTGTCCTCTTCCTTCTTCCACTGCGCAGCGAAGCCGTCGGGGTCGCGCTCGTAGGCGTCGCG
>JAIXTA010000056.1 GCA_027484405.1 Burkholderiales bacterium | reverse complement strand
GCAGCAGGCATTCTGACCACCAAACTGTTCGAATACATGGCTTGTGCGCGGCCCGTGCTGGCAGTGGTGGATCCCGACACCCTCATGGCCCGGACGCTGTTGCGCAGCGGATTGTGCGATGGCGCATCCACCGATGCCCTGCGCGTCGAGGCCAGCCTGGATGCACTGATCTCCACGGATCGGCGCCCTGTGCCGGATCTGGCGTTCATTCAGAGCTTCTCCCAGCGGTCCACCACGCAGCGTCTGGTGGAGTGGCTTCAGGCCCTGACCCATCAACCCCGCTGACCATCCATGGTCCATCAACGCGTCCATTTCACAACCCAGGGCGAAGCCCCGCTGGTCCTGGTCTGCCTTGCCGCTTACAACGGCATGCAGTACTTGCCGGAGCAGGTGGCCACCATCCTGGGACAGGAGGGGGTCCGGGTGACATTGCTGATCAGTGTCGACGTCTCCACCGACGACACGCTGGCCTGGTGCCAGGCTCTGGCTGCTCGGGATGATCGGGTTCAGGTGCTGCCCTACGGCACACGGTTTGGCGGTGCAGCGCCCAACTTCTTTCACCTTGTCCGTGCAAGTCGGTCGCTGCCTTTCGACTATCTGTCTCTGGCCGACCAGGACGACCACTGGCTGCCGGACAAGCTTGCGCGGGCCGTGGGTGAAATGCAGGCCCGGGGCAGCGACGGTTACTCGTGTGATGTGGTGGCCTTCTGGCCCGACGGCCGTGAAGCCACCCTTGTCAAGAGCGGCCCACAACGTCCCTGGGACCATTTTTTCGAGGCCGCAGGCCCCGGCTGCACCTATGTGCTGTCGCGTCGGCTTGCCGAATCGCTGGCTGACTTTCTGCGCGATCGGGCCGCGGATGTGGCCGGTGTCACCCTGCACGACTGGTTGATCTATGCCTTTGCCCGCTCGCAGGGATTTGTCTGGACCATCGACCCCCGGCCGGGCATGCGCTACCGCCAGCACGCCATCAACCAGGTGGGGGCCAATGTCGGATGGGCCGCCATGCAGCGCCGGGTGCGGCTCATGCGGTCTGGCTGGTGGTTGGGGCAGGTGGATCTGATAGCCCGTCTCATGGACACGTCCGACGCGCATACACTCCGCAGCTTGCTTGGCGCCGGCCGATCCGGCGCGTGGCGGCTGGCCCTGCGGGCGGGTCGATGCCGTCGCCGTCCGCGCGACCGGGCCGTGATGGCCGCCTTTCTGGTGCTGGCAGCCTTGTTCGGCCTGCCAGTGGCCGAGGGGACAACATGACCCGCGTGCTGGTGACCGGAGCGAACGGCTTCGTCGGCCGGGCGGCTTGCCAGCGGTTGCGAGCCGACGGCCTTGCCGTGGTCGCTGCCATGCGGCAGCCGGATGGCAGCGCCGGTGCCGTGCCTGTGGGCGACATCGACGGCGAAACCGACTGGACGTCGGCGCTGGCGGATGTGGATTCTGTCCTGCACCTCGCTGCCCGCGTGCACGTCATGAACGAGCGCAGCGCCGACCCGCTGGCCGAGTTTCGGCGGGTGAACGTGCAGGGGACGCTGCGGCTGGCGCAACAGGCGGTGCAGGCCGGCGTCAAGCGTCTGGTCTATGTGAGCTCGGTCAAGGTGAGCGGGGAACAGACCGAGCCCGGGCGACCCTTTGCGGCAACCGATGCGCCTGCACCGGTCGATCCATACGGCATCTCCAAGTTCGAGGCGGAGCAGGGCTTGCGTGCCCTTGCCCAGGCCACCGGCCTGGAGCTGGTCATCGTGCGGCCTCCGTTGGTGTATGGCCCCGGCGCGGGCGGGAACTTCGCGCGCATGGTGCGCTGGGTGCGGCGCGGTGTTCCATTGCCGCTCGGTCAGGCGACAGCCAACCGGCGAAGCCTGGTGGCGCTGGACAATCTGGTGGATCTGCTGGCGACCTGTCTGGCGCATCCAGCCGCTGCCGGCGAGACGTTCATGGTGTCGGATGGTGAAGATCTGTCGACCACCGAACTGCTTCGCCGCCTGGCAACGGCTCTCGATTGCAGGGCCCGCCTGCTTCCGGTGCCACCTGTGATGCTGCAGGTCGCGGCCAGCGCTTTGGGTCGCGGCGAGCTTGCGCAGCGCTTGCTGGGGAGTCTGCAGGTCGACATGGCCGCCACGCAGCGCGTGTTGCAATGGGAGCCTGTGGTTACGGTCGACGAGGCATTGCGGCAGCTGAGCCGCACAGAGGTGGCATGAAACGCTTGTTCGATATCGTGGTGGTGGTGTTTGCCGGGCTGGTGCTGGCCCTGCCGGTCGCGCTGGTGGCGCTGGCCGTTCGCCTGACTTCGCCTGGCCCGGTGCTGTACTGGTCTGACCGCGTGGGGCGGCACAACCGGATCTTTCGAATGCCCAAATTCAGGAGCATGCGCACCGACACACCGGCTGTGGCCACCCATCTGCTGGACAACCCGGCCCAGTGGCTCACCCCAATTGGCTCATTCCTGCGCAAGAGCAGCCTGGACGAGCTTCCGCAGCTCTGGAGCATTCTGGTGGGCGACATGAGTCTGGTCGGGCCCCGCCCTGCGCTGTTCAACCAGGACGATCTGATCGCTCTGCGCACCGAAGCAGGCGTGCACGAACTGCTGCCCGGCCTGACCGGCTGGGCACAGGTGAACGGTCGCGACGAGATTCCGATACCCCGGAAAGTGGCGCTGGACGCCGAGTACCTGCGCCGGCGCAGCCTGGCGTTCGACATCCGCATCCTGTGGCTGACGGCCATCAAGGTGCTGCGCAGCGATGGCGTGACCCATTGAGACCGACATGCGCGTGAACCCCTCCACCCAATCGGCGGCCATGGGCCTGCTGGCCATGCCGCG
>JAIXTA010000054.1 GCA_027484405.1 Burkholderiales bacterium | reverse complement strand
CCGCTCATGTTCAGCGGCATGCCGTGCGTGAGGTGGCCGCCTTCGGCCAGGCTCATGCCCATGATGGTGTCGCCCGGCTTCAGGAAGGCCAGGAACACGGCCTGGTTGGCACTGGCGCCGCAGTGCGGCTGCACGTTGGCGGCGTCTGCACCAAACAGCTGCTTGATGCGCTCAATGGCCAGCTGCTCGGCGATGTCCACAAATTCGCAGCCACCGTAGTAGCGCTTGCCGGGGTAGCCCTCGGCGTACTTGTTGGTGAGCTGGCTGCCCTGGGCGGCCATCACGGCCGGCGAGGTGTAGTTCTCGCTGGCGATGAGCTCGATATGGTGCTCCTGGCGCGCGTTTTCCTTCTGGATGGCGGCCCAGAGCTCGGGATCGGTCTGCTCGATGAGTTGGTTACGCAAAAACATGGTCGATGCCCCTTGCAAGAAGGTGGGTGAATTCAATCGGCCATCGGAATGCCCAGGCGCTCGGCTCGGCGCGGCGTGTGCCGCACCGATCCCCGAGCTTCCCGGTGTTCAATCACCTTGACGAGGCAGGCCCGTCTTGCGCCAGTTGCGCGGGGATGATGGTGCGAAGCAGTTTACTTGCTCTTCTTGCTGGCAATGGCGCTGCGCCGGGCGTCGGCCGGGTAGGCGAAGTCGATCGAGCCGTTGTTCCAGCGGCCCAGGAAGATCATGTTGCGGCTGAATGCGTCCTTGTCATCGACCGAGAAGGGGCCGTCGTGCGTGGCCACCACGCCCAGGTAGGGCTTTTTCATGTTCTCCATGGTGCGCTTGAGGTTGGGGCCGGAAGTGTCGAAGCCGGCCTGCAGCAGCACCTGGAACATGAAGAGCACGGCGTCGTAGCTCTGTGCCGCGGCCATGAGTGAGGGCACGGGCTTGCCCTGCAGCTTGCGGTTCAGGCCCAGGATGAAGCTGTTGCGGCGCGAGTTGCCGCTGTCCTCGATGATGGTCTGCACCATGAACACGCCGTTGGCGGCGCTGCCGGCGGTGTCCCAGACGGTGCGAAAGCTCATGGGCCAGGAGCCGAACAGCGGAATGCTCACCCCGGCCTGGCCGCGACTTCTTGTCACGACCCCGTTCTCCGGGCCGACCGTGTAGCTGACGATGGCCTGGGCGCCGGCGTCCCGCGCTGCTTCCATCTCGCTCACGAGCGACTTCACGCCAATGTCAAAGCGCGCCACGTAGACCGGGTCGAGCCCGCGCTCCTTGAGGGCCGCGCTCACGTCCTTGAAGCCGCCTTCGCCATAGCCGGTCTTGTCGGCAAAGATGGCCACGCGGCGCAGCTTGCGGCGCTCGACGATCTCTTCCACCAGGAAGGGCGCCTGGATCGCGTCGCGCGCGCTCATGCGAAAGACATAGCTGTCCTTGGGCGGGAACTTGGCGGTGATGGCCGTGCCGGTGGCCACGGGCACCAGCAGCACGTGCTTGGCGTTCTGAAAGGTGTCCAGCGCACGCAGGGCCACGCCGGTGTTGCAGAAGCCGATGGTGAAGACCACCTTGTCCTTGTTGATCAGCTCCTCGGCGATGCGCTGGGCGTTGTCCGGCTTGGCTTCGTCGTCCTTGAAGACCAGCTCCAGCGGCCGGCCCAGAAAGCCGCCGGCGCGGTTGACCTCTTCCACGGCCAATTCGGCGCCTTGCCGGGCCGACAGGCCGAAGTCTGCGCTGCCGCCCGAGAACGGGCAGATGAAGCCGATCTTCAGGGTGTTCTGGTTCTGGGCAAGGGCTGCAGGGCTGAGCAGGGGGCCGAGCGCGAGCAGGGCCACCGCACCAAGTTGGCGCAGACGGGTCATCACGGGTCTCCTTGCGGGGCGATGCGTCGCCCCTCTTGTTGTGGGTCTTGCGTGTTTGTAGCGGCCCCGGCGCGCGAGTTGTATGCACCTGTGTCGATTGGTCAACACAGGTTTGCAATGCGTGACGGATGGGCGCGACAGTGCTAAGGCTAACCCTGCGCGCGGCGCCAGATGCAGGGCACTAGATGGCGAGCAGGGCCCGCGTGGCTTCAGAGGCGACGGTGCTGCGATCGCCGCTGGCAATGACGCTGCCACGTTCGAGCACCACGTACTGGTCCGCCAGGGCGGCGGCAAAGTCGAAGTACTGCTCCACCAGCACGATGGCCATGTCGCCGCGTGCCGCCAGCGCGGCGATGATGCGCTGGATGTCCTGGATGATGTTGGGCTGGATGCCCTCGGTGGGTTCGTCCAGGATCAAGAGGCTGGGCTGGGCGAGCAGGGCGCGCGCGATGGCCAGCTGCTGCTGCTGGCCGCCGGAGAGGTCGCCGCCGCGCCGGTCCATCATCTGGCGCAGCACCGGGAAGAAGTCGAGCACGTCGTCACGGATGCGCCGGGCCGCGGCGCCGGAATGCGCCGCCATGCCGATCAGCAGGTTTTCCTTCACGGACAGGCGCGCAAAGATCTCGCGGCCCTGCGGCACATAGGCAAAGCCGGCGGCCACGCGCTCATGCGGCTTGAGCGCCAGCACCGAGCGCTCATCCCAGGTGATGTCGCCACTGCGCGGGGCCACCAGGCCCATCAGGCAGCGCAAGAGCGTGGTCTTGCCCACGCCGTTGCGCCCCAGCACGGCCGTGCACTGGCCACGCTGCGCCGACAGGCTCACGTCCTTGAGGATGTGGCTGCCGCCGTAGAACTGGTTGAGCGATTCGACATTCAGCACAGGCGCATCCTCATCGGCCGAGATAGACCTCGATCACGCGTTCATCGGCCTGCACCTGGGCGAGCGACCCCTCGGCCAGCACACGGCCTTCGTGCAGCACGGTGACCTGGTCGGCAATGCTGCCCACAAACTTCATGTCGTGCTCCACCACCATGAGCGTGTGCTTGCCGGCCAGCGAGCGGAACAGCTCCGCCGTGCGCT
>JAIXTA010000097.1 GCA_027484405.1 Burkholderiales bacterium | reverse complement strand
CCTGCACGGGTGCTTCATAGGTCCCGTTGGCATTGTGCTGGACCGTTGCTCCGGGCTTGATCCGCGCGCTCCCATCGGCGGCGAATTCCGCGTGGTAGCCGGTGGCACGCCCTGCGCTGTTGATTTCTCCTGCCAGCACATGCCCCATGTCAAAGTTGTATTGCTCGAGAAGGCGTCGGTCGGTTTTGGCCAGGTACTCGGCATCTCGGCTGTGGTCCACCACCGGCTTCGACAGTTCGCCGAGTTCCTTCTGGAGCAGGGAGCCTTGGGCCCCGCTGGACGCGTGGGCCTCGTCGGCGGCGTTGGCCAGCGGCTTGATCGCTTCCCCGCCCCGGAAGATCGCTGACAGTGCCTCCACCGATGGCTCGCCCACACGTCTGACGATGCCGCCGGCCACCGGTATCAAGCCCACAGCTGCCCAGTACCGGTTGGCTTCTTCCTGTGTGACCGTGGTCCGCCCCGTGAGCAGCTGAAGCAAGGATTCGCCGCTGCCGTAAAACGGGAGCAGTTCGCTGGTCAGCTGGGCCAGCTGCCGGGCTTGGTCCGTGGTAAGCCCGCCCCGCTGAGCGATGGCAGACAGGTTACCCGCACGCTCCAGCGCGGCCATCTGCTGGTCGATACGGCGCAGATCGTCGGCAGTGCACTGCGTGCCGCAGGCATTCAGCAGCCGGGCGTTTTCCTGGCTGACAGTGCGGCGCACCTGCGCGAACGGGCTATGGCTCACGTAGTTCAACGCGGTCTGGGTGAAGGCGGCGGCTGCGCCCTCCGCGCCACCGGCTGCGGCACCGATCAGCGCGCCAGTCACGGTTGTCAGGCCTTGGCGTACTGGTTCCGGCAGATTCATGCCGGCAATGGCTTCGCCCACCACCGGCACGATGACGGCGCTTGCAGCGGAGCCCATGGCGCCGTTTGCTTCACCGGTCAGAGCACCGATGCCGGTATGCATGGCAACGCGGTACTCGCCGCCCTCATCCCACCGGCGGGCTTCGTCTTCTCTGCCTTCGCGCCGCAGTGCTATGGCCTGCTCATCGGCGTAAGCCGCCACTGCCGGAACCGCCCGCTTGCCGAACTCCGACGTGATGGCCACCTGGGCTGCCACCTCCTGCCGCACCTGCTCCTTGTCGAAGATCGGTTTGAGGCCGGTGGGCGCATCGCCGGTTCGGGCGGCCGAATCACCCGCCACGCCGCTGATGCCGGCTTTGCTGGTGCTCTGGGCCGACCCGCTGTCCGAGCCCATGCCCACACCGCTCAGCCCGGCGCCGGGGCTTTGCCCAGGCGCGCTGCCGCCCACCGCCATGCCCACGCTCGAGCCGCTGGCCTTGTAGTCGGCCTGGTTGGTCAGGTCGCTCAAGTCCAGATCGCCGCCGGTGGTGAACCGGTTCTTGCCCTGCTGCACCGCAGTCTCGCTGCTGGTGATCTGTCCGCCCTGCAGTGAGGTGTTGCCCCCCACCTCCACCTGGAAGCCGCTGTCGCCAGCGCGGATGGCGCTTTGTTCGTCCACGCTGCGGAAACTGCTGTCGATGCGGGTGCGGCCCACGCTCAGGCTGGCGCTGGCCTGCCCCGGGCCGGTGATGGGTGCGCTGATGCCCACGCCTGCGCTGCGGCTGCTCTCGTGGTACTCGTCGGTGTCCTGCAGGCTGTGGATGCGCAGATCGCCGCCCATCTGGGCGCGGACCTGATCACCGCTGACCACGGCGCCCTGCAGGGTGGTGTCGGCGCCCGATTCGATGGCCACCGAGCGCCCGCCGACCTGGGTGTTGCTGTAGGCCGTTCCCTCGCCGTTGCCCTCGCCTGAAGCGCGGGACGCGCTGGCGTTGGCACTGACGCCCTGAGCCGAGAAGCTCATGCCCACGCTGGCGCCCTTGCTGCTGTGGCTGCTGACGTCGCTGTAGGTATTGGCGGCCGCTTGCAGGACGATGTCGCCCTGGGCCTGCAGGCGGGTGTTCTGGCCGGCTTGTATCTGACTGCCCTGGATGAGCAGGTCGCTGTCGGATTCGGCGCCGCTGGCCTGGATGGTCACATTGCCGCCGGCCATCACCTGGCTGCCGCGTGCGGTGTCGCTCTGGCTGGATTGGCGGGATTCGCTTCGGCTGGAGCCGATGCTCACGCTCAGGGTCAGCCCGCCGGCCTCGGCAAACCCCTTGCCATCCTGCAGCGCATCGAGGGTCTTGCCCGCCTGATCGGCCAGCTCCTGGCCCTGCATGATCAGGGTCGCTGCGCCCAGGGCCTGCATGCGGTTGCTGCGGGTCTGGCCCACGGCCTGGGCAGTGTTGGCCATGGCCTGTGCGGTCTGCACCGCCGGTGCGCTCAGCGACACGCTCAGGCCGCTCTGCTTGAACCGCTGTTCCACCTCGCTGCGTTGCGTTTCGCGGGCTTCGGTGATGCTGACCTCTTCAGCGGCGATGGAGATGTTGCCCCCAGGGGCCAGTACGTCCGAAAAAAAAAAAAAAAAAGGACATTTGGTTTTTAATTGGCTGGTACCATGGCAAATAAAATAGATTATTTCTTTCCTTTTTTTTTTT
>JAIXTA010000214.1 GCA_027484405.1 Burkholderiales bacterium | reverse complement strand
TAGCGCTCGCGCGCACCTGCCGGCCGCAGGCGCCGGGTTTCGGGGTCGCGCTCCTTGATCGTGAAGCCCTCGAACCCCTCCTTGCGCACGAAGTTCTCGAAGGCTGGGCGCTGCGCGTCGGTGACCCAGTGCTCCCACTGCAGCGAGGTGAAGGCCGGGTGCCGCTCCAGTGCCCGTTCAACGAATCGCTGGAACTCGCCGCGGTCCACCCCGCCCGAGCTGCCGCGGAAGAAGTCGTCGACGCCGTAGAGCACGTCTTCATAGCTGCTGAGCCGGCGCTGGATCTGCGCGCCGAAGGCCGCCACAGCCGCAGCGATCTGGTCTCTCTCGCGACGTTCAACCTGCTGGTAGGTCAGCCCCGCCCAGATGCACGTGATGGCCAGGCCGGTCAGGACGGCCATCCAGAAGGTGCGTTGGCTGCGTTGGACGGTGGGCTTGGGAATGGGCGGCACGTGGCGGGTGCGCTCGCGCCATGTGCGCGGCGTCTTGTCGTTGTGAGGTCTGAGCGAGCGCACCCCGCTGCACGGACGCGCCTCGGGGTGCGCCAATGTAGTGCAGATGCCTGCGCTTTGGCGGCGCCAGATGCGTGGCCGCGACGGACCGTGTCATTGACGTTCGCCCCGCCAGCGCTGGCAACATAGGCAGCCTGCCGTGATGAAACCAGCGCGGCACGCCATGCATCGCAAACCATCACGAGGCCCCATGTCCACGCTGACTCCCTTGCCCGGCATTGCCCTGGGCCGCTACCGCCACTACAAGGGCAATAACTACGAGGTGCTGGGTGTGGTGCGCCACAGCGAGACGCACGAGCCGCTGGTGCTGTACCGCCCGCTCTACAACGATTCCGGGCTCTGGGTTCGGCCCTACGCGATGTTCCTGGGCACGGTCGAGATCGACGGCGTGGTGCAGCCGCGCTTTGCGCCTGTGATCACCCCGGAGACTGGCCAATGAGCGCACCGGCTGAAGGCCTGCGTGCCTATCTGGCCGCCTACGCCGCCAGGGATCTGGATGCCATTGCGACCTTGTTGTCTGACGATGTGATGCTGCAGGACTGGAACCTGCGCGTGGCGGGCCGTGCGGCCGTGCTGGCCGAGACGCGCAAGAACTTCGAGGCGGTACGCAGCCTGCGCATTGAGGTGCTGCAGGTCTACGAAGCCGGCCAGCGCGCCGCCGCGGAGCTGCGCATCGTGGTCGACGAGACCATCACGCTCGACGTGGTGGATGCCCTGCAGTTCGACGCTGCCGGCCGGATCAGCGCGATCCGCGCCTACAAGGGCTAGGGGGCCAGGGATGCACGCCACACGCATGCGGCTGGTGGTGCCGCAGATGATCCACCTGGCCAGCTATGCCGCTGCACTGCGGGCCGGCTGGTCGGCCGACAACCTGCGGGGTGCAGCTGCAGCGGCCGAGGAGCTGGCCGCCATCCAGGCCGATGCCCCAGCCTTCATCGCCAGCCTGACCGATCGCGAGGCGCGCGGCGCACCCGTCACGCTGGCCGATGGCCGCAAGGTGCCGCGCCTGCCGGGCTTTCGCTTGTGGCTGTGGGAGACGCAGGATGAGGCCGCCAGCGGACCCGGTGAGCAGGGCGAGTTCTGCGGCTCGATCGGCTTTCGCTGGCAGCCGGGCACGGCCGAGCTGCCCTCGCATGTGCATGGCCACATCGGCTACGCCGTGGTGCCCTGGAAGCGCCGGCGCGGTTACGCCACCCAGGCGCTGGCCCACGTGCTGCGCCTGGCGCGCGCAGAAGGGCTGCCCTGGGTCGAACTCACGGCCGATGCAGACAACCTGCCTTCGCAGAAAGTGATCACCGCCAACGGGGGTGTGCAGGTCGGCGAGTTCATGGAGCCGGCCGCGCACGGCGGCGCCCGGGTGCTGCGGTTCCGGATTGCGCTGCGCTGAGCGCTGGCGCCTTCAGCGTGCCGCGGCTGCCGTGGCTTGCGCGCTGGCAGCAGGCACGGCCCCGCGCGGCGCTGCACCGCCAGCGACGGATGCGCTGGCGCTGGCTGCCGCGGGGCCGCTCAAGGTGAGGGCAGCCGCTGCGCGGGTTCCGGCGGCGGTGTTGCGGCGTGCGGCAAGTGCGGCGGTTTCATCGATCGGCTGCATCACCACCTTGATCACGCGCGGGTAGTCGTACAGCTTGCCTGAAAGATGATCGATCACCAGCCCGGTCATGCCGGCAAACACGCTGCCCGAACTGGTGCTGGTCCGGCTGCTGGCGGTGGCCTGGCCCGTGCTGCCGCAGCGCGCCCGGCAGTCCACCTGCAGCGCGCTCATGGAGCGCTCGACCTTCACGTCGAACATCGGCCCGTTGCCCTTGATCTCCTGGGCCGAGTTGCGCACGGTGCAGATGGCCGGAGTACGCCAGCGGCTGCCGTCGGCGTTGACCAGCTCCACGTCCACGGCTTGCGTTTCGCTCTTGAGCGCCGTGGCGCAGCCGCTGGTCAGCAGCACGCCCAGGCTCACCAGCACGGCAGCCGCAGGGCGACACAACGCAGACAAGGCCACAGTCACAGCACAAGCATCCCTGATGCACGAGCGCCCTGCGGTGGTGCGGGCGCTTCTGGAAGAAAGTGCCCGTGGCCGTGTTTGAAACGCTCCTCATGGGCACATCCGAGGGGTGGCGGTGCGTGCCGAAGGTCGTGCGGGGCGCAATCAGGAGACATGACTGCGGGGCAGGGCCGGAATGCGGGGAGATCCCCACCGGCAAGAGTTTCAAACTAAGCACACGAGCAAGCTCATCTTCGGCGGTGCGGTCGCGGCCTTCAAGCGTTGCTTTGTAAGCGCGCCTTTCCGGCAGAGACGAAACCGCAACCGGCAAGCGTCCCGTGTGGCCAGCACGGCACGTGCGGGGTCGCATGCTTGCGGCGGCACGTTCGCCGTGGCTTGCGCCTCGCGTGCTCCTGCTTACGGATGCATGGGGGCTCACTGGCGCGTCTGATCGGCGCGTCCGATCAGCGGCTGTGGCCCAAGGAGTGCATGCAAAGCCGGCACACTGCCCCAGGGCAGCCCCTTGCCGACGCAGGCTGGGCAAGCCTCTGTATCGAAATACTGTACAAATAAACAGTCATCGCCTAGAGTGTGGGCATGACGACCGTGCTGACCCGCGAAGCTGACCTCGATGCGCTAGCGCCGCCGCCCATGGCACGGCCGCTGCGCCTGGCGCGCGGCCGTGGTGCGGTGGCCAACGTGCCGGGCCGCTTTGAGCGCGAGTTCCGAGAAGCCGCAGACGACGGTTGGGCGCCAATCCGCCCGGGGCCCGGGCTGGGAGATCCTCGCGCAGCCGGAGCGGCGCATGAGGCTGGCATTCAGGCGCTGGCCGAGGATTTCGACGCCGAGGAGGGCTTCGCGGCGCTCCCCACCCAGGTCACGCCGGAGCATGTGCGCTCCATCATCAGCCGCAACGAGAGCCCGGACGTCTATTTCGACTACTCCATCAACCCCTACCGCGGTTGCGAACATGGCTGCGTGTACTGCTACGCCCGGCCGAATCACAGCTATCTGGGCCTGAGCCCGGGGCTGGATTTCGAAACCAGGCTGTACGCCAAGGTGAACGCCGCCGAGGCTCTGCGTGCCGAGCTGCAGGCACGCAGCTACGCGCCCAAGGTCATCAACATCGGCAGCGTGACGGACCCCTACCAGCCCTGCGAGAAGCAATGGGGTATCACCCGCGCGGTGATCGAGGTGCTCAATCAGGCGCACCACCCCTTCACGCTCATCAGCAAGGGCGGGCTGATCCTGCGCGATCTTTCGCAGCTGGCCGAGGCAGCCGCCGAGCAGCGCGTGGCCGTCTACATCACCCTCGTCACGCTGGACGGCACCCTGGCCCGCCAGCTTGAGCCGCGCGCCCCCAGCCCCACGCGGCGGCTCAAGGTCATTGAGGCGTTGGCCCGTGCCGGCGTCCCCGTGGGCGTGAGCGTGGCGCCCATCATTCCTTTCTTGAATGACGACTTCGCCCGCGTACTGGGTGCCGCGCACGACGCCGGCGCGCAGAGCGCCTTCTACACCGTCATGCGCCTGCCCTGGGAGGTGAAGGACGTCTTTGTGCAGTGGCTGCGCACGCACTACCCGGACCGTGCCGAGCGCGTGCTGAACCGCCTGCGTGACCTGCGCGGCATTGCCGGTGAAGCGCCCACGCATCCGGGTGCGGTGGGCGCCACAGCGGCCGGCCGCCTGAATGACCCGAACTTCTTCACCCGCATGAAGGGCGAGGGCCTCTGGGCCGAACTCATCCGCCAGCGCTTCGAGGCCCAGGTGCGCCGCCTGGGCATGAACCGCCAACGGCGGCAGCTCAACATGGCGCTGTTCAATCCGGCGGCGCTCAGCGTGCAGGCCAGCCTGTTCTAGTGCGCCTTGCCCGGCGCAGAGCGGGTGCAACGCATCCCGCAGGCACGCTAGGGCGCAACCCGAGTACGTACCCGGCAGTGTGCGTCAGGCGCACGTGTGGGCAAGCGGCAGGCTGCCCGAGCTGGCCATGCGCGGGCAGATCGACTTGCAGGGCCCTGCTGCGAAGCAGCGTTGCTTGTTTGTGATCGAAAAGAATGTGGCCGAAAATAAGAGATGTCATTGGATAAAAATTCGACTTTCCGCTTGTTAGACGGACTTCTTGGCGTGTTTAAGTTTTCATCGAGAGCTGGCCGATTTTGATGGCAAGAGTCAGCCGCGGTACTGATTCATCCGCCGGCGTGAACGCGCTGCCAGGCCAGAACGCGCGCTGCAACGGCAGCCAATCGGGCCATGTGCGCACTTCATCCGGCCTGCGGCGCCGTGCAGCCCGCATGTGGCGCATTCGTCGCAGCGGCGCGGGTGCAGAGACAGGGCTTGCGTACAGTCGCGCTTCGCTTGCGCGGATGGGCGCGCAGGTCGCGCGGCGCAAGCCGTTTCTCCCTCGTCACATTCCTTGAGAAGAAAGGTCCGAACAATGAGCATGCGCTTCCCCCAACCTGGTTCCGGCGGGGAGTTCGCCAGCGGCGGCGGTGCCAAGACCGCCGGCAAGATTGGCGCCATTTCCGTCCTCGTGCTCGTGCTGCTGGCGGTGCTGATCGGCAGCTACTTCACCGTGCCCTCGGGTCATGTGGCCGTCATCACGCGCTTCGGCGCCGTGAAGCCCGCCATCTATGAGGAAGGTCTGCACTTCAAGATGCCCTTCGTGGACGACCGCAATCTCGTCAACATCCAGGTGCTGTCCTACGAGGCCAAGGCCGTGGACGCCTCCACGCGCGACCTGCAGAGCGTGTCTGCCACCTTCGTGGTGCAGTACGCCGTGGACCGCACCGACGCGCCCGAGGTCTACCGCAACTACCGCACGGTGGACGTGCTGCAGGCGCGCGCGCTGCAACCCGCCATCGAGGAGTCCTTCAAGGCGGTCTCTGCCCAGCAGACGGCCGAGGAGCTGGTGACCCAGCGCGCCGCCGTGCGCGAGAAGATCCTCGTCAGCCTGCGCGAGAAGCTGCAGCCGCACTTCGTGACCATCAAGGACATGAGCGTGACCAACTTCGCCTTCAGTCAGGCGTTCACCGAGGCCATCGAGCAGAAGGTCACGGCCGAGCAGCGCGCGCTCAAGGCCAAGAATGATCTGGAGCGCATCAAGATCGAAGGCGAGCAGCGCGTGGCCCAGGCCAAGGCGGAAGCCGACGCCATCCGCGTCCAGGCCGAGGCCATCCAGAAGCAGGGCGGCCAGGAGTACGTGCAGCTCAAGGCCATCGAGAAGTGGAACGGTCAGCTGCCCACGGTCTCGGGTGGTGCCGTGCCCTTCATCAACCTGAACATGGCCGAAGCCGCCAAGAAGTAAGTCCCCTGCGCAATGCGGCTTGCGCGCCCGCTGGCGGTCCGCTGCGGTGGGAGAGCAGGCAGCGCGCGCCACGCAGGCTTGAAGGAACAAGAGCCGCACCGGTCATCCGGGCGGCTCTTTGCATTTGGGGCAGGCGCGTGGCGGTGGGCAAGCGCCGCGTTGGATACGCATGCCTGCGGTGTGCCGCGCCGGCAGAGCGCTCGTCGCCAGCGCTCGGTGGGTTCTGCGTGCGCTCAATGCGCGCTGCGCGCGCGCTCGGCGCTGCAGAAGCGGTTCAGGATCGCCTGCACGCGCTCTTCGTCGTCCACACCCTCGGTGCGCATGGCTTCGGCCTCGAACACAAACCAGTAGGCGTCATCCGCGTCCACGCCGGCTTCCAGCAGCTCGCGCAGCAGGATGGCCTGCTCCGTGGTCGGGTCCTCCCAGCTGGGCAGGGTGGGGGCAAAGTCGAGGCCGGTGTGGAAGTTCATGGCGGGGCTCCTGATCGTGTTCACTGCATTTGCTTTGGCGACGAAAGCGCAATCACTTTCATGCCTGTTGAAACGAAGTGTGTCCGCGATGGAGCCGGCGCAATCCAACGAAAAGCGGCCGCAAGCCGTGCCAACTTGCGGCACAGGTGCGGCCAAATCAGGCGACCGATCGGATCGTCGCCCGAAGGGGTATTCAGAACTTGCGGGGGGTCAGCCCAGCGCAAACGCGCCGGCGGCGCCCAGTTGCGCACCAATGCGTGCGGCCTGCTCGATTTCGCCGGCCGCTGCAAAGCCGCGCGGCTCACCCAGCCGGGCAAACCACTGGGCCTCGGTCTCGCCCACGCCCGTGGCGCGCAAGGCGCCGAGCAGCGTGTCGATATGGCGCTTTTCGCTCATGGGCGCGGCGCTGTCCGTGAAGGGCAGCGGACGCACGAGCGGCAGCTCGGCAAGCAGTGCGCCAGCCGGCGTCGCGGTGCGAAGCACAGGGGTCATCACGGTGGATTCAACAGCGACTGCGAGCATGGCGGCAACCCTTTCTGGGAACCTCATTGGCACCCTTCAGTGCCAGCCCAGGCGGGGGAATCCCGCTTGGTCTGACTCTGTATCGGCCTGTTCTGGCCAGGCTTTAGGGCGATTCAGAAATTCTTTTTTGGTTGACGTTTCGGCACTCGATGCGAGTGCGGCTTGCGCGCACGCGGGCGGCCTGCCGGCGCCCTCGAACCGTCTCCCTCGAAATGCAGGCTAGCCGTATCGGTCGCGCGGGTATCCGCAGAAAAGCAGGGCGTTTCACGGCGCCGGGCTGCTGCAGCGGCCCCGCAATCGACGGACGCGATCAGCTCGCCGGCGCTTGCATCGCCCCGCAGATCGGTGGGCCCCGACGCGCGCGGCGATCAGGGCCGGCGCGGCCAAGCACCAGGCACCGCGCGCGGGCGAGTGCTGGGCCAGACGGGTGGGCGCGCCGGGTTCAGCGCGGCTGGGCGTCCACCACCGCGTCGAGCGCCTTCTCGCCGATGCGTCGCGCCACCGCGTCGATGCCCTGGAAAGGCACGCGGGCAGACTCCGAGATCATGATCCGCTGACCGCGGATCTGCAGCTCGGCTTCGATCGCGTCGCTGAACACAATGCCGGCCGGGCCCAGCAAGAATCGCTTGACCACACCGCGCTCGGCGTAGCTGCGGATGGTGAGCACGGCTGGCGCCTGGGTGGCGCCGTCTGCCTGCGTCTGCGCGCCCAAGCCCGTCCGGCGCGCCTCGTAAGCCGTGCGGATCAGCTCGGGCAGCCCCTCCTTGACCTCGCATTCGTTGCATGAGACCTGCACCGTCAGTGACGGCACTGCACTGGCGCGGGCCCGCTGCGCGGTGCTGTCGGCCGGCTGTGAGGACGATACGCAGCCAGCCATCAACATGAGCAGGGCGCTGCCGACGAGTGGTGCAGCAGTACGGGAAAGGGGATGGGTCATCACAGGGCTCCGGCAAGGGTGTGCCCTCAGGCTATGGGCGTTGCGCGTGCCGCCCATGTCTGTCGATGACGCAAGGTTGCGCATGAGTGAATGTCTGTGTCCATGCGATGCGCTCGCGTCATATCGGCGAACGCGCGCCCCCGGTGCTGCTGCACATGCACGGCCCGTTTGCGCACGCGTGGGGCGCTGTTTCGCACCTCCGGGCCGGGCGGCGCGCCGCCGCGCACAGTGCGCCCCGGCGCCAAATACCCGCCGCGGTGAGCCCGCATGCGGTATCAATGCGGTTTCCGAGAAGGCCCGCCATGCCCAACACCGTCCGTCTGCACCGCGTGCTTGCCGCACCGCCCGAGCGCGTCTACCGCGCCTTCACCGAGCCCGCCGCCATGGCCAGCTGGTTGCCGCCCCATGGCTTTACCTGCGCGGTGCAGCAGTTCGAGCCGCACGTCGGCGGCCGATTCCGCATGAGCTTCACGCAATTTGCCACCGGCCACACCCACGGCTTTGGCGGCGAATTCCTGGAGCTCGTGCCCGCCCAACGCCTGCGCTACACCGACGTCTTTGATGACCCCAGCCTGCCCGGCACGCTGGAGGTCACCGTCGAGCTGAAGCACGTGAGCTGCGGCACCGAGCTGCACATCACCCAGGCCGGCATCCCCGACGCCATCCCGCCCGAGATGTGCTACCTGGGCTGGCAAGACAGCCTGGACAAGCTCAGGCGGCTGGTGGAGCCGCAGATGCCCGGCTGATGCACGGCAGTGCCCAAGGCGCCGATGGTGCCCAACCCACCCAGCACGTCCAACGCGCCCGCGCATGCCGGCGGCTCATCCCATGAGCGCACCACCCGGCCCGAGCACGCTGCGCGAGACGCTGCTTGCTCTGGAAGCCCGCGACCTCGCCCGGCGCGAGGAACTGGCCGAGCAGGGCGTGCTGCACGAGGGCTACCACCCGCGCATGGAAGCCGTGCACCGCGAAAACGCACGCGAACTGCGCGCACTCATCGAGCGCTTTGGCTGGCCCAATGAACAGCGGGCCGGCGCGGACGGCGCCCAGGCCGCCTGGCTGATTGCCCAGCACGCCATTGCCGAGCCCGAGTTCATGCGCAGTTGCCGCAGCCTGCTGGAGCGCGAAGTTGCGGCCGGCACCGTGCCGTTCTGGCAGCTGGCCTATCTGGACGACCGCATCTGTGTGTCTGAAGGCCGCTTGCAGCGTTTCGGCACCCAGATCGAGCTCACGCCCGAGGGGCCGACCCCGTGCCCGGTGCAAGCGCCCGAAACCCTGGATGCGCGGCGCGCCGAGGCCGGCCTGCGCCCCATCGCCGAGCAGCTCAAGCGCATGGCAAATGACCCACGGCCCACGCCCGAGCAGTTTGCCCAGCGCAAGGCACAGGAGCGGGCCTGGCGCGCCCAGGTGGGCTGGACGCCGCACGACGGCAACTGAGCGGGCGGCGCTCAATTGAGTCAGCAGCACAGAACTCCGTCGGCAGCGGACGACTCAGCCCGCGACGCACGACCGGACCACCCGCGTAGAGCCCAAGTACGGCCCCAGTACAGCCGCACCACACCGCCCAACGCCCGCAGCACACCGCACCGCCCGCGGCGCACAATGGCGGCGCACCCACACCCGCACCCCGCCTCCGGAGCATCGTCTGGTTTCCCAGCCCGCCCGCCGCGCACCGGCACCGCTCGCCCGCATCGCCCTGAACGCGCTCGCCGCCCTGGGCTGCGCCGTGCTGCTCGTGCTGTCCGTCCAGGGTGTTGGCAACGCCCTGCACAACACGAGTGACCTGCAAACCCCCGCGCAGTACCTCATGACCGGCGCGCAGTTTCTCTATGCCGCCCTCGGCCCCGCCGTCGTCCTGCTGCGCTGGACCCACCTTGCCGGGTTCGGTCTGGCCCTGGGCGCGTGGGCGCTGAGTTTCATCCTGGCCGTTGGCCTGATTCCCTGGGCCTGGATTGCGCCTTCGGTATCTGAAAGCCTGCGCTTTGCGGCTGTCGGCATCGCCTGCGCCGCGGCCCTGGCTGGCGCGGTGCGCTGCGGCCGACGCCAGCAATCGACAGGCTAGATGTCCAACTGGCGCGGGTTTTCAGGCCAAAGTGGCTGAAGAGGCTTGCCAGACAAGCGGAAAGCATGCGAACTAAGGCGCAAGTTTCAGGCTCTGGAACTGCCTGCGCACTTCGCGAGCGGCTTCGCCCTGGAGCCGAATTTCCAGCCAGCTCCCCTCGATATGGATCACGGTGCGGCGGAAGAACCAAAGCTTGCGTTCAGTCACCGACTCAACCGCCGACCACGGAATCATGATCGGGGGGCTGAACAAGCGGAACAGAAACAGAAGGTTCAGCCGGATGCCTTTGGGCCCGACCGAGACGAACAGGACGCGGCTGAAGCGTGCAGGAAAGCCGAACATGCCCATCGAACCCGACACGAACCGGAACCGCCGGCCCTGGATGGCCGGTCCCCCGGGGAAGCGGAACCACAAAATGAGCCAGCCCGACAACAGGGCCAGAACCAAGTTGACACCAACCCACGTCGCAGCAAAGACGGCAAAGAACTCAGGCGATCCAGGGTGGGCAATGGCCTTTGTGAGCATGCAGGAAGGTCCAGGGTGTTTTGGGTGCCGTCGACGGGAGGCGGGCTCAGACCTGCTCGGGCCACAGTCTCAGCGCTGTCTTCGATGATCGACGAGGCTTCATCAGGGCATCCGCATTGCCCGCAACAGGCAGTGCAGATCCAGCAGTGGTGCGGCTCTTCAGACCAAAATGGCTGGAGAGCCGCGCCAGACAAGCGGAAAGCCTTTTCGGCTTCGTGCCACGCCCGCCGCTCAGCGCAGCCGCAGTTCCGTGCGCTGGCTGGCTTCCAGCACGCCCTTGCGGCGCACTTCGGTGCTGGTGGTGGCGGCGCTGCCGTCGGCTTTCACCGTCACGGCAATGCGCAGCATCGTCGCGCCTTCTGCGCCCACATCGATGCGCGCTTCCTTGCCGGCTTCCGTCAGCAGGCGCGGGCGCATGAGTTCCTTGCCGGTGGCCAGGTCCGTCACCACGGCGCGCAGCTCGTACACCCCCGGCTTGTCGGCGGGCAGCACCTCCAACTGCGTGCCCGGCTTCACCGCCGCCCAGTCAATCGCCATCATCGCCGCAGCCTGGGGCGAGGCTTGGGTAGACGCATTCGCCACCGGCTGCGCGGCGGCTTGGGCAAAGGCGGGGCTGGAGGAGAGGAGTGGGGAAACAGCAGTGGCGCAAAGCAGGGCGCAGGCGGCAAGGCGGTTCAAGGGCGTTCTCCGGCAGTCAGGGTTCAGGTGCGCAGTTCGTTTTGCGCTGAACGGGAGGCTACACCGCGGAAGCACCGAAGCCCGCATGCTGTGGCGTGGAACCAGCATTGATGCGGGTTTTCGGGGCAAAGTGGCTGGAAAGGCGCGTGGGGCAAGCGGAATGGCTGATGTGTTGCGGCTGTGGGCGGGCGCCGTAGCAGATCAGTACCGGCTGTGGTGATTGCGACCTGAATACAGAAATCTGTATGCTCAAAGCATGAAAACCACGCTCGACCTCAACGACCAGCTCCTCGCAGACGCCAAGGCGCTTGCGGCGCAGCAGCGCACGACGCTCACTCGGCTGATCGAGGAGGGGCTGCAACTCCGTCTGCGCGCCCGGTCCACCAGTACGCAGCCCGTTCCGGTTCGTCTGCCCGTGTTCAAGGGGCGGGGCGGCCTGGTAGCTGGCGTCGACCCGCGGAGCAACAAATCCCTGCTCACGGCCCTTGACGATGACGCCTGACGTCAACGTGCTGGTGGCCGCATCGCGCGCTGACCACCCGCATCATGAGGTGGCGCGTGAATGGCTCGAAGGCGCCCTCGGTGCCTCAGGCACGGGCGCTGCGTGCACGCTGATGCCGATGGTGATTGCCAGCTTTCTGCGCTTGGTGACAAGCCCGAAGGTGTTCCTGGAGCCCACGCCTGTTGAAGACGCGGTGGCGTTTATCGATGCCCTGCTTGCCGCGCCCGGCATCCACCTAGCACCACTCGGAGGCGAATGGCCAAAACTGCGCCAACTCTGCCTTGCGAAGGGTTTGCGCGGCAACGACATCCCCGACGCCTGGCTGTCAGCTGCCGTCACGCAAGCCGGCGAGCATCTGGTCACCTTTGATCGCGACTTCAGGCGGCTGCTGACGCGCAGTCAATACACGCTGCTTGTCGCGGAAGCTTAAGCGTTCATGAAACGTGTTGGCTGATCTGGAAGCTTTCTTCCCGAGCAGCAAAGAATTTGATCATTGACGTTAATGGCTGCTACTCATAATCGACGCTTGGTTCTTGGTGGTGTCGCGCTGACAAAAGCGCGGAACAATAGACTTGATATTCAAGCGTTGACTCTTGTGCGAGATGAACTGGAGGCATTGATCGACGAGGATGGCTATCTACACGGCGCCCCATTTTCATGGATTTCGGTGATGTTGAGATATGGTCTTGTAGATTCCAGGGCTCCGAATTATGAACGGATCAGCAAAAAATATGGTGATCTGCCATTGGCGATCGAGGTCGATACACACAAGCTGATTGGTGCTGATTTTCAGGC
>JAIXTA010000175.1 GCA_027484405.1 Burkholderiales bacterium | reverse complement strand
TTCGAAGCTGCATGCCCTGCAGGGTGATTCACCCCTGATTCTCCCGACCTGTGACGAGCAGGCGGTTGCTGCCGTGGTCGGCGACTGGACGGGCATTCCCGTGGGACGCATGGTGAAGGACGAGATTCAGAGCGTGCTGCAGCTTGCGGACACACTGAATTCGCGCGTGATCGGTCAGCGCCATGGCCTCGAGATGATCGCTCGTCGCATCCAGACGAGCCGAGCCAAGCTCGACAACCCGAACAAGCCGATCGGCGTGTTCATGCTCTGCGGGCCGTCCGGCGTCGGCAAGACCGAGACTGCGCTTGCACTCGCCGAGTCTCTTTACGGTGGTGAGCAGAACGTCATCACCATCAACATGAGCGAGTTCCAGGAGAGTCATACGGTTTCGACCCTGAAGGGCTCGCCCCCTGGCTATGTAGGCTATGGCGAGGGTGGCATTCTGACCGAAGCCGTCCGTCGCCGGCCCTACAGCGTGGTGCTGCTCGACGAAATCGAGAAGGCCCACCACGACGTCCATGAGATGTTCTTCCAGGTCTTCGACAAGGGCTGGATGGAAGACAGCGAAGGTCGGTACATCGACTTCAAGAACACCATCATCCTCCTGACCAGCAATGCTGGGACCGATCTGATCATGAACATGTGCAAGGACCCGGAGCTGATGCCTGATCCGGAGTCGATTTCCAAGGCCTTGCGCGAACCCTTGCTCAAGGTCTTCCCGCCTGCGTTCCTCGGGCGCCTGGTCACGATCCCCTACTACCCGCTGTCCGACACCATGCTCGGGGAGATCGTCAAGCTGCAGCTCAACCGGGTGAAGAAGCGCGTGGAGATGAACCACAAGGTGCCGTTCAACTACGACGACTCGGCCGTGAAGCTGATTGTCAGTCGCTGCAACGAGGTCGATTCCGGCGGGCGCATCATCGATGCCATCCTGACCAACACCATCCTGCCCAAGGTCAGCATCGAATACCTCACTCGCCTTTCGGAAGGCAAGCCCTTCAGCGGTGTGCAGCTATCCGTCGCTGATGGCGACTTTGCATACAAATTTGACTGACGCCAAGGCGCGTCGGCAGTGCAGATGCACTTGCAGGAGCGGCTATGAACCAACTGACCAAGCTCGTTTCACCGTTGGGTGATGATCTGTTCGTGCAGCGGATGACCGGATCAGAAGGCCTGTCGCGCCTTTTCGAATATCACCTCGATCTGCTGAGCGAACAAACCAACATCGATCCCTACAGGCTCCTGGGCAAGTCGGTAACGGTCGAGCTCACCACGGGAACCGGGGCCACGCGCTACTTCGATGGCTACGTGACCCGGTTCGCCTCAGGGCTGCGCCAGGGTCGGTACATGAGCTATCAGGCTGTGTTACGGCCCTGGTTCTGGTTCCTGACTCGCACGCAGGACTGCAAGGTGTATCAGGACAAGACGGTCATCGATATCGTCAAGGAGGTGCTGGCGGACCACCCGATTGCGGCATTCGAAGATCACACCAGCGGTACCTACACAAAGTGGCCGTACTGTGTGCAATACCGGGAAACCGACTTCGCCTTCATCAGTCGCATGCTTGAGGACGAGGGGATCTATTACTACTTCAAGCACACATCCGGCAAGCACACCCTCGTGCTTGCAGATTCCATCGGGGGCCACCAGCCGGCTTCCGGCTACGCCGAGGTGCCCTACCGACAGCAAGTCGATGCGATTCGCGACGATGCCGAGTCGGTTCTGACTTGGGACCGACAGGTGCAGGTTCAACCTGGCCGCTATGTCATCACTGACTACGACTTCGAGATGCCCGGTTCGGATCTCATGCAGCGCCGCGCGACATCGCGCGAGCATGATCTGTCCGACGCCGAAATCTTCGAGTACCCCGGCTACTTCACCAATCCGGCGGACGGTGAGCAGTATGTGCGCATCCGCCAGGAAGAGCTCGATGCGCAGCACCAGACTGTTGTTGCGCAGAGTGATGCAAGAGGCATCACTTGCGGTGCAACGTTCAAGCTCAAGGGTTTCCCGATAAAGAGCGAGAACGTCGAATATCTTCTGACAAGCACACAGCTGACTATCGTCGAACCGCTACCGGAGGCTGAAGGCAATGCACGTCTTCCCGGAAGCTTCAGTGTTCGGTTCACTGCGCTCAACGGGCAGACGGCTTTCCGCCCGCCTCGTGTGACCCCCAAGCCGGTTGTGATGGGACCGCAACCGGGCATCGTCGTGGGCGGGCAAAGCGATGAGGTACATACCGACAAGTACGGCCGCGTACGGGTTCAGTTCCTGTGGGACCGAGTCGGCAAGCGCAACGACAAATCAAGCTGCTGGCTGCGTGTTTCCCAGCCCTGGGCAGGAAGAAACTCGGGTTTCATCGCGCTGCCGCGCGTCGGCGAAGAGGTCATCGTTAGCTTCTACGAAGGCGATCCGGACAATCCCGTCGTGACAGGGCGTGTATACAACGCCAAGCACATGCCGCCATGGGATCCGGCAGAGCTCAAGTACCGCACCGGCATCATGACGCGCTCGGAAAGCGCGGGTGGCGAAGTGGCGAAGTCCAACGAGCTGCACTTTGAAGATGCCAAGGGCAAGGAGAAGATCTTCATTCATGCCGAGAAGGACTTCGTCACAGAAGTCGAGAACGACATGAACCTCAAGGTCGATCATGACAAGACTGAGCACGTCTTGCACGATCGGCTGTCAAAGATCAAGCACAAGGACACGACCATCATTGAAGAGGGTGGCCGTGTGCTGAACATCGGCGCGGTCGGTGACCAGGCCAAGATCACCGGCAACAAGATTCTCAACCTGACTGGTGATCAGTTCACCAAGATCACAGGGAATCGCAACACCGAGGTCACGGCGACCGATGCCCGCAAGGCGGCTACTGATGTCCAGATCGTTACGGGTTCGTCAAATCAACTCTACGGGACACTCACGGTGGGCGTGCAGGGCGCCTACAACATGGTGGCCAACGGCGTGTTCAATACGACCGCTACAGGAGCGCAGTCGCAGCAGGCCGCGAGCTTTGCGTTCACCACGCCTGGCGACGTTGTGTACACGTGTGCGAAGTTCAATCGTCTGTGCATGGAAGGCAATGACGTGTTTCTCGGTGCAAACACCGGAACGTATATCGGCGCAGCGACCGACACGATGATCGGAGGCAAGCGCGACACCTTCATCGGATTGAAGAACGAGATGGAGTTGTCGATCTCAATGTCCGCGACGATGGGTGTTGCGATCGAGACTTTCATCGGTGCGAAGATGGAGCAGCGCATCGGTCCGGCCATCGAGGCTTCGAGCTCACCCGCCATCGAGTCCGGCGTAATCCGAATCAAGAGCAACTCCATGGATCTCAACAACGCCGCAATGCACGTGGTCAATGGCGGCGGTGGGGGCGGCGGCGGAGGCGGTGGCGGCGGCGGTGGTGGCGGCGGGGCAGGCGGCGCAGGAGCGAGCGCGTCGGCGGCAAGCGGCAGCACCAGCGGTGCATCGGCTACGAGCGCAGCATCGGAAATGAGCAATGTTGCACAGGCGTTCCTGCGGATCGGCCAACTCACCGCAGGCGTTGCTGCATTGGGCAACATCGTGAACGCCTTCCGTGATGTCAGCGCGTTCTCAAGCGACTCGGGCAAGAGCGGACTCAG
>JAIXTA010000072.1 GCA_027484405.1 Burkholderiales bacterium | reverse complement strand
TGGCAGGACGTGGCGGCCCGGTACGCCAGTCGATCCGACGCAGCCACCTATCTCGCCAGCAAGATCCGCGCGGGCGGACAGGGCGTCTGGGGGCCGATTCCGATGCCCGCACAGGCGCAGGTCAGTGTCGACGATGCTGCGCTGCTCGCAGGCTGGATCCTTGAATTCCGGCGATAGATGAACACCACGCAAACCCCACAACGACCAGCCGCGGTCATCCGATAATCCAGACAGCGCCTTCCCGCCTTGAAGCAGGCAGGCCCTCTTCACGCAAGGAGCAAGACCATGAGCATGAATCGACGCCAGGCGCTCAAGACCACCGGAGCAGCCGCTGCCGTGGTCGCCTTCGGCCCGCTGGCCGCGGGCGCCGCCTCGGCCCAGGCCCGCAACGAGGCCCTGTTTACCGCCAAGACGGTGAATGACGCCATCAGGCTGCTCGGCGGTTCGCCGATCGAGAGCAAGGACATCACCATCACCTCGCCCGACATCGCGGAAAACGGTCTGGTGGTGCCGGTCACCGTCAGCACCTCCATCCCCAGGGCCGCCGAGATCTACATCCTGGTGGAGAAGAATCCCAACGCCTTCTCGGCGGGTTTCCGCATCCCCGACGGCACCGACGCTTTTGTCCAGACCCGCGTGAAGATGGCCCAGAGCAGCGACATCTATGCCGTCGTGCGCGCCGCCGACGGCAAGCTCTACATGACCAAGAAGGAAACCAAGGTGACGCTCGGTGGATGCGGGGGCTGATTCGCGCGTCGCGCGAAACAGGCTTGCCCCTCACCACACGTCACACACTGGAGAACACCCATGTCCGACCCGATGCGCATCCGCGCCGTGAACACGAATGGCGTCACCGAAGTCCGCGTCCTGATGGCGCACCCCATGGAAACCGGCCAGCGCCGCGACAGCGCCGGCCAGGTGATTCCCGGCCACTACATCACCGAGGTGTCCGCCACCTGCAATGGCAAGACCGTGCTGTCGGCCATGTGGGGCCCGGCCATCTCGCAGAACCCCTTCCTGCAGTTCCGCTTCAAGGGCGCCAACAAGGGCGACAAGCTGATCGTGACGTGGACGGACAACAAGGGCGTGAAACGGACCGACGAAGCGGTGATCGGCTGATAGAGCGTACCCCGGGGCGTGGCCGCGCCCCTTGCACAACACTGACCGGTGCGCCAATGCAGCGCGCCGGCCGCGACGACGCAAGGAGACACACATGGCAAGAGGGCACAGGCAGCCACGCATGCTGCTGGGCGTATTGTTCGCAAGCTGGGTCGTGAGCGCAGCGGCGCAGAGCAGTACCCAGGACGAGATTGCCAAGTACCGCCAGATGCTGGCCGACGGCAACCCCGCCGAGCTGACCGAGGCGCGAGGCGAGGATCTCTGGACGCAGAAGCGCGGCCCCAAGCAGGCCTCGCTTGAGCGCTGCGATCTCGGTCTTGGTCCGGGCGTGATCAAGGGCGCGAACGCCCAGCTGCCGCGCTACTTCGCGGATGCGAACCGCGTCATGGATCTGGAGGCACGGCTGGTCTACTGCATCGAGACCCTGCAAGGCATTCCCTTTGCCGAGGCCACGCGCCGGCCCTTCAGCGACCAGGGGCAGCCGCCGACCGATATGGAGTCGATCGTGGCCTACGTGGTCGCGGCATCGCGCGGCGTCAAGATCAACGTGCCGCAGAGCCACCCCATGGAGAAGGCCGCCTACCGGCGCGGTGAACTGGCCTTCTACTACCGCGGCGGGCCCTTCGATTTCTCCTGCGCCTCATGCCATGGCAGCGACGGCCAGCGCATCCGCCTGCAGGATCTGCCCAACATCGCCGGCAGCAAGGAGGCGGCGCAGCGCGCCTTTTCCACCTGGCCGGCCTATCGCGTGTCCCAGGGCGCAGTGCGCACCATGCAGTGGCGCCTGTACGACTGCTTCCGCCAGCAGCGCTTCCCCGAGCTCAAGTACACCTCCCAGACCTCGATCGATCTGATTACTTATCTCGGGGTCAAGGCCAACGGCGGCACGATGGATGCCCCTGCGATCAAGCGTTAAGGGAGGATGACCATGAAGAGACTTCTTTCGATCAGCGCCGTCTTCCTGCTGGCCTCGTGCGCGACCTACACGCCGCCGACCACCGAAGAAGCGACGGCCACCATCAAGGCCAGCTTCCAGGCGCGGGGGATCGCGCAGCTTGATCGGCTCGATCAGAGCGAGCTTCAGGCCAGTTGCTCGCAGTACGCCACCAGTGAGATGCCCAAGGCACAGCGCGACAAGCTGGAGAAGGCTGCCCTGGACGCCGTGAAGTACCCGGCCAACAACAACTGGCTCGGCGACTGGAAGGTGGGCGAGCAGATTGCCCAGAACGGCCGCGGGCTGCAGTTTTCCGACACGGCGAGCACCGTGGCGGGGGGCAACTGCTATGCCTGCCACCAGATCCAGAAGGCCGAAATCTCCTACGGCAACATCGGGCCGAGCCTGTACCAGTACGGCAAGCTGCGCAGCGGGGGGCAGCCGCAGGCGCCCGAAGCCATCATGCGCTACACCTGGGCCAAGATCTGGAACAGCCATGCCTTCAACGCCTGCAGCAACATGCCCCGCTACGGTGCGGCCGGCATCCTGAACGAGGACCAGGTCCGGCACGTCATGGCCCTGCTGCTCGATCCGCAGAGCCCGGTCAACACGCAGTAGCAGGCAAGGGCTGACTCCATGACGCCGCAGCACAACCCGCGACGCGGCGCGCTCCGGCAGCTGGCGCTGGCCGTATTTGCCGGCGTGCTGGCCAGCACGGCGCCGGAGACACTGGCGCAGAAGCTGGGTGATGTCGTGACGCTGCCCAGCCTGCGTCTGGCCGACGGCTCGATGCTCGATGCCACCGCGCTGCGTGGGCCTGTGCTGATCTATGTCTGGGCGAGCTGGTGCCCGTTCTGCGCCCGCCAGACGCCGTACTACCAGAAGCTGCATGAGCAGCTGCGTGCCAGCCGCAGCAGCTTGCGCATGGTGAGCGTGTCCATCGACAAGCGGCCCGAAGACGCCATCCGCTACATGAACGAGCGTGGCTACACCTTCCCGGTGAGCTTTGATGCCGCGGCGATGAGCAAGGCGCTGGGCAGCCGGCCCGGCCTGCCGCGCGTGTACGTGATCGACCGGTCGGGTCGGCTGGTGGTGAGCGAGGCCGGTGAACTGTTTGAAGAAGATGTCGCAGCGTTTGCGCGCTTCGGCGAACCCTCTGGAGACACACGCTGATGGATCGTCGTGAATTTGTACGCCTGCTGGGCATGGCCGCTGCGGCGGGGCTGCCCATCAGCCAGGCCAGCGAGGCGCAGGCCGCCACCGACGGCTTCTACAACCTCCCGCGCTTCGGCAATGTGCATCTGCTGCACTTCACCGACTGCCATGCGCAGCTGCTGCCGATCCATTTCCGCGAACCCTCGGTGAACATTGGGGTGGGGGCTGCATCCGGCAAGCTGCCGCACCTGGTGGGGGAACATCTGCTCAAGGCGGCCGGGCTGCGGCCGGGGACGCGCGAGGCGCATGCCTTCACCTACCTTGACTTCGAGCGCGCCGCCCGGCGCTTCGGCAAGGTGGGCGGCTTTGCGCATCTGGCCACCCTGGTCAAGCGCATGAAGGCCAGCCGCCCGGGCGCGCTGCTGCTCGATGGCGGCGACACCTGGCAGGGCAGCGGCACGGCGCTCTGGACCAAGGGCCAGGACATGATCGACGCCTGCAAGCTGCTGGGCGTGGACGTGATGACCATGCACTGGGAGTTCACCTACGGCGCGCAGCGTGTGCAGGAGGTGATCGCCAAGGACTTCAAGGGCAGGGTGGATGTGGTGGCGCAGAACGTGGCCACCACCGACTTCGGCGACCCGGTGTTCCCGCCCTACGTCATCAAGGAGATGAATGGCGTGCCCGTGGCCATCATCGGCCAGGCCTTCCCGTACACGCCGATCGCCAACCCGCGCTATTTCGTGTCGGAGTGGACCTTCGGCATCCAGGACGAGCGCATGCAGCAGATGGTGGATGAGGCGCGCGGCAAGGGCGCCAAGGTCGTCGTCGTGCTGAGTCACAACGGCATGGACGTGGATCTCAAGATGGCCAGCCGCGTGCGCGGCATCGACGCCATCCTGGGCGGCCACACGCACGACGGCGTGCCCCAGGCCGTGCCGGTGAAGAACGCCGGCGGCACCACGCTGGTCACCAATGCCGGCAGCAACGGCAAGTTCCTGGGCGTGCTGGACTTCGATGTGAAGGACGGCCGCATCCGGGACGTCCGCTACAAGCTGCTGCCGGTGTTCTCGAACCTGCTGCCTGCCGACCGGGCCATGAGCGAGTTCATTGCCGATGTGCGCAAGCCCTTCCTGAAGCAGCTCGAGGAGCCGCTGGCCGTGACCGAGGGCCTGCTGTATCGCCGCGGCAACTTCAACGGCAGCTTCGATCAGCTCATCTGCGATGCACTGATCGAGACGCGCGGCGCACAGATCGCATTCTCGCCGGGTTTCCGCTGGGGCACCAGCCTGCTGCCGGGTGACACCATCCGCATGGAGCATGTGCTTGACCAGACGGCGATCACCTATCCCTACGCCACGCTCACCGAGATGAGCGGCGAGATGATCAAGGCCGTGCTCGAGGATGTGGCCGGCAACCTGTTCGACCCGGACCCGTACTTCCAGCAGGGCGGCGACATGGTGCGCGTGGGCGGGTTGACCTACACGCTCAAGCCCAACGCGAAGCAGGGCAGCCGCATTCACGACATGCGCCTGGGCGGGCAGCTGATCGATGCCGCCAAGACCTACAAGGTGGCCGGCTGGGCGCCCGTGAGCGAGGCCGCGCGCGATACCGGCGGGCCACCCGTCTGGGATCTGGTGGCCGGCTGGCTGCGCGACAAGAAGCGAATTGCGCCGCGCGTGCTCAACACCCCGCGCATCGAGGGGCTCGGCGCCAATGCCGGGCTCGCCGGGCGGGCCGGATGACGCGCACCGCCGTTGGCGCCTTGCCCCAGCTGGCCGACCTGCGCCGTGAGGCGCAGGCTGCCAATGCGCGCGGCATGCCACTGACCGTGCTGATCTCGCGCAGCGACTGCAGCTTCTGCCATGAAGTCCGCGTGCAGTACCTCGCACCGAAGACGCGCGAGGGCAGCATGCGTGCGGTCGAGTTGGTGAGCGACTTTCGCCGCAAGGTGCGCATGCCCGACGGCCGGGAGGTCGGCAACGCCGAGGCAGCGGGCCTGCTGGGTGGCCGCTTCTTTCCGACCGTGGTGTTCGTCGACGCGCAGGGCCGGCACCTGGCCGAGCCGATTGTTGGCGCCGGCAAGGGCGGCTTCTATGAGGCCTTTCTCGACGATGCGCTCACTTCTGCCGCGGCAAAGCTCAGAGCTTGATGAAGGGCCTTGCCTATAATCCGCATCCGTTTGGAGGTGTTGCAGAGTAGGTGAGCCGGGGGTTCTAGCCGCATCGCGGCGAGCCGGCGAACGGCTGATCCGATGCAGCGGATCAGGCCGGGGCGCAAGCCAATGCACCAGACCACAGGCTTGCGATTTGCAGTCTGTGGATAAGTTAAGTCAAGGAAGCGTGGCAGAGCGGTTGAATGCACCGGTCTTGACCACGCAGCGAAGCGAAGTGGCAACGCAGGCTAACTTTGCGCCAGCAAAGTTAAGCTCGCGAAGCGAGCGGCCGGAGTTAAAACCGGCTCCGAGTACGGAAGCGTGGCAGAGCGGTTGAATGCACCGGTCTTGAAAACCGGCGATGGTGTAAGCCATCCGTGAGTTCGAATCTCACCGCTTCCGCCAAATGAAAAGGGCCTGAATGCTCAGGCCCTTTGTCATTTTCCGGCGTGCTGCGTGTTACCACGCGCCGGTGTTTGGCATGGAGGCCCAGGGCTCAGCCTTGGGCAGCGGCTCGCCGATCTGCAGCAGTTCGATCGAGATCTGATCCGGCGAGCGTACGAAGGCCATGCGGCCGTCGCGCGGCGGCCGGCTGATGGTCACGCCGTGGTCCATCAGGCGCTGACAGGCCGCATAGATGTCAGGCACGGCATAGGCCACGTGGCCGAAGTTGCGCCCGCCGGTGTAGACCTCGCTCTTGCCCTCGGCGTCCGGCCAGTTGTAGGTCAGTTCGATCTGCGCCTTCTCGTCGCCGGGCGCAGCCAGGAAGATCAGGGTGAAGCGTCCCGCTTCGTTGTCGCGGCGCGACAAGACCTGCAGACCCAGCGCGTCACAGTAAAAGCGGAGCGATGCGTCGACATCCGTGACGCGGACCATGGTGTGGAGGTATTTCATCAAGGTGTCACTTTCATAAGGCGTGTCCGCGATGCCACAGACGCCGCATTTGCGTGCGGCGCGATGATAGGATCGCGGCGCTGCAAACCACAGGGGGGTATGGGTTGGCCCGTCGCAGCGGTTCGCATCCAACCCGTGTTTGAAAGGGAAGATATACATGAAGCTCCAAACCATTGCCGTCTTTGCAGCCGCCGTCGCCCTGACGGGTTGTGCGTCCATCCTCAACGAGCAGACGCAGGCCATCAACGTCGCGACCTCGAACGGCAAGGAAGTTTCCGGCACGGTCAACGGCCAGCCTTTCAAGGCCCCTGGCATCGTCCAGGTGACGCGCGAAAACAAGAACAAGACCTTCGTGGTGAGTGATGCGTCCTGCGTGAAGGAAACGATCGCCGAGAAGACGGTTGACACCAAGTTCTTCATCAACATCCTGAGCGGCGGCGTGTTCGGTTCCTCGACCGACTACGGCACCGAGAAGATGTGGGCCTACTCGCCGACCGTCACGATCAGCTGCAAGTGATCGAGGCGCTTCGGCGCGATCTGAACAAAAGCGGCGTCAGCGCCGCTTTTGTTTTGGTGCTTTGCCTGCTGGGGCTTGCGCCAGCCGCCAGTGCATCGGACCAGGCAACCGCGCGCAACGAGGCTGCGGCGCATCACCAGTGGCTCGCGCTCATCCACAGCCGTGGGGGTATTGCGCAGATCCGTGATCCCGAGTTTCTGCTGTCTGCGGCGGGCTTTTCGCCAAGGGCCGAACTTGATGCCACATTGGTGCGTCTGCGGGACGATCCCGCCGCACGGTGCCGCTTTCCGGCGCGCACGGTCTGGCTGAAGCAGCGCGGCCTGCTGGAGGACGCATCGCTTGATCATTGTCCCGAAGTCGTCGAGTTTCGGGCGCGTGCGCCGATCGATCGTGTGGAAGCGGTGTTCGCCAGTGAGTCGATTACTTCGCCAGCAAGCATGCTGGGCCACATCTTCCTCAAGGTCAGCGGGACGCGCGCTGACGGCACCCGCGCAGAGCATGCCATTTCCTTTTTCACGGACGCTGAGACCTGGAACTATCCGAAGCTGCTGTTTGACAGCTTGGTCATCGGCAAGCGCGGATACTTTGCCCTTGCGCCGTTCGATACCGCACTGCGTCAGTATTTGACCGAAGAGCAGCGCACCGTCTGGCTCGTACCGGTGCGGTTCAGCGCTTCACAGGTCGAGGTATTCAGTCTGCACCTGCTGGAGCTCAAGAACACGCGACTGACTTACTTCTTCCAGGATTACAACTGCGCGACCCTAGTGCACTTCCTGCTGTCTGTCGGTGACCGGCCGCTGCCCGACTATTCGCAGTGGATGACGCCCAAGGACATCGTTCGGCAGGTGGCGGATGCGGACATGGCCGGAGCCAGCACCGTGGCGATGCCCAGCCGTGTGCTCGCTCGCCTTGTGGCCAGCGATGCCGATGTCGCCGGGATCGCCGACGACGTCCTGCAGGCGCGTCTTGATCAATGGCAGCCCGCACCCGACACCCGTGGCTATCTGCAGTGGTCATTTGCTCAATCGTTCAACCGGCTGGCCCGGGAGGAGGGGCGCATCAGCCCTGAGGTGGCGCGCCGCAATGAGGAGGCGCTGCGCCCATGGGCAATGACGCAGTACGCCGGCTACGCCATTTCCCCGGATCCGCGATTTGATCCCACGCGCGCGCCCCAGGAAACGCAGTGGTTGTTCGAAGGCGGCACACGTGGCGGCAAGTCAGGCCTGAACATCACCTTTCGCCCCGTCTCTCACGAGCTGGATGACGACAACCGCAGTTACCTGGCCGAGACCGAAATGCAGTTGCTCACGCCGACCCTGCGCGTGGAGCATGGCGGGCGCGCTTCGCTGGATCGATTGGTCATCTACGCCATGCGCTCCTTGCAGCCACACGATCGCTTGCTGGGCGGGCTTTCTGCGCGCTTCGATCTGCGCTGGGACAGCCAGTGGCACCCTCTCTCGGGGCGCCGACAATTCCTGCTGGTGAGCGGCGGGGCGGGTCGCACCTGGCGCCCCGCGCCCGATCTGGATATCTATGCGTTGGCCAGCGTTGGCGCGGGTGCGCGGCGCAGTGATGCATTTGCCTTCGGCGGTGTGGACGCCGGGTTGATCGTGCGCGCGGTCTGGGACTCGAAGATTCACGTGAGCGCCGCGCGCAGCTGGAATGAGGCGAACGGTCGACGCGCAAGCGATCGCGTCGGCTTGGTGGTCTCGCACTACGTCCGCAGAAATCTGACCGTGCGCGTGCGCGCCGCGACTCAGCGACAGGACGCCAGATACGAGCGCCTTGCCGAGATCGGACTCACGTGGATGTACTAGTCGCCGGGCGGCCGGCTATAGTTTGCCATGGCCGTTTTTATATGATTTAGCAGAGGGCAATCAGCCGTTCATCGCTTGATTCAAGCGCTTTTCGAGCGTTTCTTGCTGCGCAAAGAATTTGGCCGATTTTGACTCATATTGGCGAGGTCGCCGGCGTGTGCTCATGGCGCCACCGGCACCCACCACTCATTGCGCCGGTTCCAGGGCAGGGTGAACGGATCGTTGTAGAACGCGACCATGTAGGGCCCGACGGGCGTAAGGCCGCGCTCCTTGACGAACTGCTCGAGCATCTCGCGGTGCCTGGCCAGATTCGCCTGGGTGGAAAACCCGTCGAAGATCACGGCGACGCGCTTTTCCCCCGGCATGGTGCCGATCTTGATGCGCGGGTCATTGGGCAGGGGCAAGGTGTCCATCGTGAACTGGCTGGGCATCATGAACCCCACACGCCAGCGCGCCTCGGTGCTGGCGTCGGCGCTGCCGGGCATGTTGACGGGCACCTGCGTCACCGGTGCGGTCATGGCAATCTTGGTACTGGTCGGCTCCGCCACCTGGGTGACAGGTGCCGTCATGGCGATCTTCTGTTGCACGCGGTTGTTGCCGAAGATGAAGTTGGCAAGAATCCGAAAGCCCTTGTTGATCGCCTCGCTGCGTTCCCCGGCCACTTCAACTTCTGCCATCAGCGCCGGCTCGTACTGCCGGATCTGGATCGGTCCGACCGTCTCGAGCACCGTGTGTTTCGGTTCTTCAATGGCCATGGACGGCGCAGCGGCAAGCAAGGCGGTCAGCGCGATGGCCGCTGAAACGAGGATCTGGCGGGACATGGTTGCTACTCATTGGGTTGTTCATTGACTGATAAGTAGCATTCTGCGCCTCGGCTGCAGGCTTGTCATGCAGAGTTACCCGGCCGCCCGATCGGCGGGTATCGCACTCAAGCCTGGCTCTTGAGTGTCAGGTAGTAGTACGCCGTCGCCACGGGTGTTCCGTCCGGCAGGTCGGCGTAGTCAGGAATCTCCCCCACACGCTGCCAGCCCAGGGACTGATAGACCGATTCGGCCGCACTGCCCACCTCCGTGTCCAGCACGAGGGTTCGCAGACCCATGGCTGAGGCCTCGGCCTGCGCATGCTGCATCAGTGCGCGTGCAAAGCCCCGCCGGCGCCACTTGCGGTGCACCAGCAGCTTCATGATGTCGCCACGCTGGCGGCCATTCTCCTTGGTGCAGGCTTCCAGCTGGACGCTGGCCGCCACCTCGCCATCAATCAGGACCGCCCAGAGCCGACGCTCCGCGGCTGCAAGGGCATCGACCACGCCAGCCCAGAAGGCGCTTGCTCGCGTGTCGTCAAGCGGCGCGAGAAAGCCCACCGATGCGCCGCCGTGCACTGCATCCTGCAGCAGTGCGCAAAGCGAGGGCAGCAGGCGCTTGGCGTGCGCTGCATCCAGTTCCAGCAGTTCGGCGTGCACAGTGGGTGAGCTCATGGCGGCAGGCTGAGTGAGATGACGGGTTCAGCGTAGCGGATGAAACTGCATATGCGGACCTGATGGCCCGGCAGGCTCATGGGCGGCGTACGCTCAGGAGCTCTCAATCCGCCGTCGGCTCCGGCATCCAGGAGGTTCCATGCGCGCCAGCTCCATTCTCGCCACCATCGGCAACACCCCGCACATCCGCATCAACCGCCTGTTTGGTGCGGACCATGAGGTCTGGATCAAGAACGAGCGCGCCAACCCCGGCGGCTCGATCAAGGACCGCATCGCCCTGGCCATGATCGAGGCCGCCGAGCGCGACGGCACGCTCAAGCCGGGCGCCACCATCGTCGAGCCGACCAGCGGCAACACGGGTGTGGGTCTGGCCATGGTGGCGGCCGTCAAGGGCTACAAGCTCGTGCTGGTCATGCCCGAGAGCATGAGCATCGAGCGGCGCCGCCTGATGCTGGCCTACGGTGCCAGTTTCGACCTGACGCCCCGCGAGAAGGGCATGAAGGGCGCGATCGCCCGCGCCGAGGAACTGCTCAAGGAGATTCCTGGCAGCTGGATGCCGCAGCAGTTCGAGAACGCCGCCAATATTGACGTCCATATTCGAACCACGGCGCAGGAGATCCTGGCCGACTTCCCGGAAGGCATTGACGTGCTGATCACCGGCGTCGGCACGGGCGGCCACATCACGGGCTGTGCGCAGGTGCTCAAGGCCGCCTGGCCGCAACTGCAGGTGTTTGCCGTGGAGCCCGCCGCGTCACCCGTGATCAGCGGCGGTGCGCCCAGCCCGCATCCCATCCAGGGCATTGGTGCCGGCTTCATCCCCAAGAACCTGCATACCCAGCTGCTGAATGGTGTGATCCAGGTCGAGGCCGAACCTGCGCGCGAGATGGCCCGGCGCTCAGCCCGCGAGGAGGGCATCTTCGTGGGCATCAGTTCCGGTGCCACCTTGCAGGCCATCGCCCAGAAACTGCCCGAGCTGCCCAAGGGGGCGCGGGTGCTGGGGTTCAACTACGACACGGGCGAGCGCTACTTTTCCACCCCTGACTTTCTGCCGCACTAGGTTGCAGCAGTATGTTCGGCGCTCTCCAGCTTGGGTGTCGGGGAGCATCGGCTTGCAAGCCGATGCCCTTCGCGCGGCGGCGAGCGGTGCTCGCCGAAACAGGCGCTCAACGGAGCTTGGGCCTGCATGCCCAAGCCCTTCGCGCGGCG
>JAIXTA010000128.1 GCA_027484405.1 Burkholderiales bacterium | reverse complement strand
GCCGTGGGCGAATGCGTGAGCCACCGCGGCGTGGCCTATGGGCTGGTGGCACCGTTGTTCGAGCAGGCCAAGGTCGTGGCGAATCATCTGGCCGAATTCGGCATTGGTCGTTACACGGGCAGCGTCACGAGCACCAAGCTCAAGGTCACGGGCATTGATCTGTTCTCGGCCGGCAACTTCATGGGCGGCGATGGCTGCGAGGAAATCACGCTGTCTGACCCGATCGGCGGCATCTACAAGAAGCTCGTCCTGAAAGATGACAAGCTTGTGGGCGCCTGCATGTACGGCGACACGGTGGACGGCAGCTGGTATTTCAAGCTGCTGCGCGAGGGCAAGCCGGTGGCCGACATCCGCGACAAGCTGATGTTTGGCGAAGCCGCCATCAACAACAACATCGGCGACGTGGGCCATCAGGGCCAGAGCAAGGCCGCGGCCATGGCCGACGATGCCGAGGTCTGTGGCTGCAATGGCGTCTGCAAGGGCACGATCGTTAAGACCATCCGCGAGAAGGGCCTGTTCACGCTGGACGAAGTACGCAAGCACACCAAGGCCAGCGCGTCCTGCGGCTCCTGCACCGGTCTGGTCGAGCAGAGCCTGATGTTCACGGCGGGCGGCGACTACTCCGCCACGCCCAAGAAGAAGGCGGTATGTGCCTGCACCGATGCGTCTCACCAGGAGGTACGCGACGCGATCCGCGAGCAGCACCTGCTCACCAAGGAGCAGGTGTTTGAAGCCCTGAGCTGGCGCACACCCAATGGCTGCGCCACCTGCCGCCCGGCCGTCAACTACTACCTGATTTCCACTTGGCCGAAGGAAGCCAAGGACGATCCGCAGAGCCGCTTCATCAATGAGCGCGCCCATGCCAACATCCAGAAGGACGGCACCTACAGCGTGGTGCCGCGCATGTGGGCGGGCGAGACCAACGCCAGCGAACTGCGCCGCATTGCCGACGTGGTCGACAAGTACCAGATCCCCACCGTCAAGGTCACGGGCGGCCAGCGCATTGACCTGCTGGGCGTGAAGAAGGAAGACCTGCCGGCGGTGTGGAAAGACCTCGCCATGCCCAGCGGCCATGCCTACGGCAAGGCCCTGCGCACCGTGAAGACCTGCGTGGGCAGCGAGTGGTGCCGCTTCGGCACCCAGGACAGCACGCAGATGGGCAAGGACCTGGAGCGTGCGCTGTGGCGCATGTACGCCCCGCACAAGGTCAAGCTGGCTGTGAGCGGCTGCCCGCGCAACTGTGCCGAAGCCGGCATCAAGGATGTGGGCGTGATTGGCGTGGACTCCGGTTGGGAGATCTACGTGGCCGGCAACGGCGGCATCAAGACCGAAGTGGCGCAGTTCCTCGTCAAGCTCAAGACCGCCGAGGAGGTGCTGGAGTACAGCGGCGCCTTCCTGCAGCTCTACCGCGAGGAGGGCTGGTACCTTGAGCGCACCGTGCACTACGTGAGCCGCGTGGGGCTGGACTACGTCAAGAAGAAGATCCTGGACGATGAAGCCGGCCGCAAGGCGCTCTGGGCGCGCCTGCAGTTCGCGCTCGACGGCGAGCCCGACCCCTGGCACGAGCCGCAGGCTGCGAGTGTGGACACGCGGCAGTTCATCCCCATCAGAGCTGCGGAGGCGATGGCGTGAAGATCGAGAGCAATCGCAACTGGGTGCGCATCTGCGCCGTGGACGACATTGCCCCGCTGGGCAGCCGCGTGGTGCGCCGCCCCAGGGGCGCAGACGTGGCGGTGTTCCGTGCCGAAGGGGATGCCATCTTCGCGGTGCTGGACCGCTGTCCGCACCGCGGTGGAGCGCTGTCGCAGGGCATCGTGCACGGCCACAAGGTGACCTGCCCGCTGCACAGCTGGAACATCGCACTGGACTGCGGCGAAGCTGTGGCGCCCGATGCGGGCTGCACGCCCACCTTCGAGACCCGCGTGCTCGGTGGCGAGGTGTATCTGGACGCCGCGCAACTGGACACCATCGGTCTGGATGCAGCGCCGCCTGCATGGTCGAAGATGGTCCGCCTGTCGGTGTGAGATCGTTTCTAGCCCGCATCTGACGAGCCAGACGTCCATTTCATGCGCCTTTCCAGACCAAAGTGGCTGAAAACCCGCATGGAACAAGCGAGAAGCCTTTCCACATGACGGCTGCCGCGCTCATCGAGGTACGCACGACCTGCCCCTACTGCGGCGTGGGCTGTGGCGTCATCGCGCAGCATGATGGCGTGCAGATCACCGGTGTACACGGCGATCCCGACCACCCCGCCAACTTCGGCCGTTTGTGCAGCAAGGGCGCCAACCTGCACCTGACCACCCTGCCCGAGGTGGCGCAAACCAGCCGCCTGCTCGCGCCGGCAATGCGCCGGGCGCGCACTGTGCCGATGCAGACCGTGGCCTCGGGCGACGCACTGGATGCCGTTGCTGAACGCATTGCCCAGACCGTGGCCGAGCATGGGCCGGACTCGGTGGGCATCTATGTCAGCGGCCAGCTGCTGACCGAGGACTACTACGCCTTCAACAAGCTGACCAAGGCGCTGATCGGCACGCAGAACATCGACACGAATTCGCGCCTGTGCATGAGCAGCGCGGTGGCTGGATACAAGGCCACGCTCGGTACCGACAGCGTGCCCTGCAGCTATGAGGACATCGACCACGCCCGCGTGCTCTTCATCAGTGGCAGCAACACCGCCTTTGCGCACCCGGTGCTGTACCGGCGCATTGAGGCGGCGCGTGCGGCCAACCCAGACTTGAAGATCATCGTGGTCGACCCGCGGCGTACCGACACCGCCGCCGAGGCCGACCTGCACCTGCCGATCCTGCCGGGTACCGATGTGATGCTCTATCAGGGCATGCTGCACATCATGCTTTGGGAGGGCTGGATCGACCGCGCCTTCATCGATGCGCATACCGAGGGCTTCGAACCACTCAAGGCCCAGGTGCGCAATGCCACGCCGGCCGAGGTGGCGCGGGTCTGCGGCATCGATCAGGCAGTGCTGCTGGAGGCCACGCGCCTGTTTGCCACCCAAGGCCCCACGCTCTCGCTCTATTGCCAGGGCCTGAATCAGAGCGCGGACGGCACGCACAAGAACGCCGCGCTCATCAACCTGCATCTGGCCACCGGGCAGATCGGCAAGCCGGGCGCCGGGCCGTTTTCGCTGACTGGTCAGCCCAATGCCATGGGCGGGCGCGAGGTCGGCGGGCTGGCCAACCTGCTGCCGGCGCACCGGGACCTGAGCAACCCGGCCCATCGTGCCGAGGTGGCTGCGTTCTGGGGCATTGATGAGGTGCCCACGACCCGCGGCAAGACGGCGGTGGAGATGTTCGAGGCCGCACGCACCGGGCAGATCAAGCTGCTCTGGATCGTCTGCACGAACCCGGCGCACAGCTTGCCGAATCAGGCCGCCGTGCACGAGGCTTTGAGCAGTGTGCCCTGCGTGATCGTGCAGGATGCGTTTGCTTCGCCTGCCACGCTCAGATACGCCGACATCCTGCTGCCCGCCACACCCTGGGCGGAGAAGGACGGCACGGTGACCAACAGCGAACGGCGCATCAGCCGCCAGCGCGCCGTGCTGCCGCCCATGGGTGAAGCGCGGCATGACTGGCTGATTGCTGCCCAGGTGGCCCAACGTCTGGCAGCCCGCTGGGGCCGCTTGCATGGAGGCTTTGACTGGGCTGACAGCGAAAGCGTGTGGAACGAGTGGCGCGAGCTCACGCGCGGCACCGACTGTGACATCACCGGCATGAGCTACGCCATGCTGGAGGCGGCCCCGCAACAGTGGCCCTTGCGCGAAGGGGAGACTGCGGGTGCTGCTCGCCTGTTCATCGACGGCCGTTTCAACACGCCCAGCGGCCGTGCCCGCTTCGTGGCGCAGGCCTACAAGCCGGTGGCCGACCGAATCGATGCGCAGTATCCGCTCGCGCTCACCACCGGCCGCCTGCGTGATCAATGGCACGGCCTGTCGCGCACCGGGCTGGTGCCCAAGCTCTTTGCCCATGCACCGGAGCCGCGCATCGAAATGAACGCGGCGGACATGGGCCGGCGCGGGCTGCGCGAAGGCGATCTGGTCGCTGTGGAATCGCTCCGCGGGCGACAGGTGCTGATGGTTGCAGCGTCAGATGCCGTGCGTTCAGGGCAGGCCTTCATGGCCATGCACTGGGGGGAGGAATATCTGGGCGGGGTGGGAACGCACGGCGTGAACAGTGTCACGTCTGATGCGATCGATCCCGTCTCCCGACAACCCGAGCTCAAGCATGCCGCGGTGCGCGTGACCCGGCTGGATCTGCCCTGGCGCCTGGTGGCGCATGTGAGCTGCAGCCTGGCTGAGCTGCAGCCGTGTCTCGCCAAACTGCGTTCATTGCTGCAGGATGCCGACTACTGGTCGCTGGTACCCACCACGCTGGGCGAGTCGGCCGGCATCACCCTGCGCATGGCGAACACGATCCGTCCGGTGCAGCCCGTACTCGATGCGCTCGGCATGGTGCTGGATCTTGCGCCTGACGCGCGGCTGCTGCGCTATGCCGACGCACAGCGCGGCGTCGAGCGCCGCTTGCGTGTGGTGCAGGACCTTGCCGGCACAGGTGCAGGCGGCAGCAGTACGCGTACCCTCTCCGCGCTGTGGCTCAGCGGTCCGCAGGATGCGCTGGATGCAGAGCAGTGGCTGCGCAGCTTCATCGACACCCGGCAGGACGTCAGCCGCCTCGGCGCCGCGCTGCTGGCAGGTGGGGCGCACGCGCCGGTGCCGGTCCAGGCGCGGGGTGCGGCGGTATGCAGTTGCCTGGGCGTGAGCGAGCCGACCATTCGTGCCTGTCTGGCTGAAGTCGCGGGAACGCCACACGAGCGCCTTGCCGCGCTGCAGGCCCGTCATCGTTGCGGCACGCAATGCGGGTCCTGCCTGCCGGAGCTCAAGCGTTTGGTGCTGCAGGTCCACCCTGCCTCCGCCATGGGCGTGGCGAGTGAGTCAGTGGCCGGGACGCTGGTCAAGTGATCGGTTCGCGGCACGCCCGGCGCCGGCCGCATCCCCTGAAAATGCTTTTCTGACGATCTGCAGCCGCGCTGGCACGCCCCGTGCTCACATGATGTGCATGCAAATGGGTCAGTTCTCATCCGCCGCCTTCATCAAGGACCTCGGCCGAGGCAAAGAGGGCGCGCGCTCGCTCAGCCAGGACGACACGCAGAACCTCTGGGCCGCAGTGCTGGACGGTGCGGTGAGCGATCTGGAGCTGGGGGCGATCCTGATCGCATGGCGTATCAAGGGCGAGTCGCCCGCCGAGCTCATCGGCATGCTGCGCGCGGTGAATGCGCATCTGCTGCCCATGCCCGTCACGCAGCGGCCTGTGCTGGTCATTCCCACCTACAACGGCGCGCGCAACCTGCCCAACCTGGTGCCGCTGCTGGCCGGGCTGGCCGCGCGCGCCGGCCTCAATGTGCTGGTGCATGGCCTGCAGGAAGATGCCTCGATGTGGGGCGCCGAGCGTGTGACCACCTACGAGGTCTGGCAGGCCCTGGGCTGGCCGGTGGCCCTGGACGACCAGAGCCTTGCGCAGATCTGGGCCGCCGGGCAGCCGGCCTTCATGCCCATCGATGCCCTGTGCCCGAGCCTGGATCGCCTGCTCTCGATGCGGCGCGTCCTCGGTGTGCGCAACTCGGCCCACACCCTGGTCAAGCTGCTGCAGCCCTTTCCGGCGGATGGCCTGCTGCTGGCCTGCTACACCCACCCGGAATATGCAGAGACCCTGTCGCAGCTGTTTCTGCTGCATGGCACGCGCGCACTGCTGTCGCGCGCCACGGAGGGCGAGGCCGTGGCCAACGTGCGCAAGCCCGGCGTGATCGACCGCTATGACGCCGGCGCGTTCGACCGGGTCTGGATCCCGGATGAATCGAGCAAGGCCTTCGACCTGGAGTTGCCCTCGCGCGCGGCCGGCCCCACGGCGGAGTGGACAAACAAGGTGCTGGAAGGCAGCCTGCCGGCGCCTGAAGCCATCAAGCGGCAGCTGGCGATTGCCCGCGCCACCCTCGGAGGCCTGTGATGATGGGTAAGGTCTATCTCGTCGGAGCAGGTCCGGGTGATCCGGAGCTGCTCACGCTCAAGGCAGTACGTGCCATTGCCCGAGCCGATGTGCTGCTGGTGGATGATCTCGTCAACGACGCCATCTTGGAGCATGCGCGCGCGGATGCCCGGATCATTCACGTGGGCAAGCGCGGCGGGTGCAAGAGCACGCCGCAGGCCTTCATTGAAAAGCTGATGATCAACGAGGCCCGCGCCGGCCACACCGTCGTGCGCCTGAAGGGCGGCGACCCGATGATCTTCGGCCGCGGCGGCGAGGAGCGCTCCCATCTGATGGCCGAGGGGCTGCAGGTCGAGGTGATCAACGGCATCACCAGCGGCCTGCTGGCCGCTACGAGCATCGGCGTGCCGCTCACCCACCGGGACGACACGCATGGCGTGATCCTTGTCACCGGCCATGGCAAGAGTGCCGAAGAGGGCGAGGCGCGCGTGGATTGGCGTGCGCTGGCGGCCACCGGTCTGACTTTGGTCATTTACATGGGCATGGCGAAGAGCGAGTTCATCCAGAGCGAGCTGCTTGCCGCGGGCCTGGGTGCAGGCCTGCCCGTCGCCATCGTGACCTCGGCAGGTACCGAGGTGCAGCGTGCCGTGGTGACGGACCTCGGCCGCATGATCAACTGCATCGCGGAGCACGGCCTGAAGAGTCCGGGCATCATCATCGTGGGCGAAGTGGTGCGCCACGCCGATGTAGCTACGCTCGAGGCCACCGCGCAGGACGCGCAGAAGCGGCATCGCATCGGCGCTTGAGGCCGTGCCGGGCGCGGCCGGGCGGCACCGGCCTCAGCCTGTGCCCCGCCGGCGCGCGGGGCCACTGCCTACACTGCGCGCCATGTCTGCTTGCTGCCCAAGGGCCACACGGCCCGTATCCACCCTGACACCGAGCGTGAGCTGCCGATGAGCCCGCGTCTGGATGCCATCATCATTGGCGCCGGGGCCGCCGGCATGATGACCGCGGCCGTGGCCGGCCAGCGCGGGCGACGCGTGGCGCTCGTGGATCACGCCGAGAAGCTGGCCGAGAAGATCCGCATCTCCGGCGGCGGGCGCTGCAACTTCACCAACGTGAATGCGGGCCCGGCGAACTTCCTTTCGGCCAACCCGCACTTCTGCCGCTCGGCGCTGGCGCGCTACACGGCGGCAGACTTCGTGGCGCTGGTCAAGCGCCACGGCATTGCCTTCCACGAGAAGCATCGTGGCCAGCTGTTCTGCGACCGCTCGGCGGAAGACATCATCCAGATGCTGGTGCGCGAGTGCGAGATGGGTGGCGTGCAGTGGTTCCGGCCCTGTGCAGTGAATGAGGTGGCGCATGTGGCCGGCGAATTCGTGCTCGCCACCGACGCCGGCGTGCTGCGTGCACCCCGGCTGGTGGTGGCCACCGGCGGGCTGTCGATTCCGAAGATCGGCGCCACGGACTTCGGCTATCGCATCGCGCGCCAGTTCGGCCACAGGATCATCGAGACCCGGCCGGGTCTGGTGCCGCTGACCTTCAATGGCGAGCAGTGGGCGCCCTTTGCCGCCCTGGCCGGGGCAAGCCTGGAAGTCGAGATCGACACCGGTGCTGGAAAGACTCGCGGGCATTTTCTGGAAGATTTGCTGTTCACGCACCGCGGACTGTCCGGCCCGGCGGTGCTGCAGATTTCCAGCTACTGGGCGGGCGGCACGGCCATCACCCTGGATCTGGCAGCCGGCCGCGACCTGCGGGCTGATCTGCTGGATGCCAAGGCCAGCTCGCGCCAGCAGCTCAACACGGTGCTCGAAAGCCTGCTGCCCGCGCGTCTGGCGCAGATCTGGCTCAATCTGCAGCCCGCCTGGGCCGCGGCGGCCACGCGCCGCATTGCCGAGGCCAGCGACAAGCTCCTGACCGAACTCGCGGTCTCGTTGACGCAATGGTCGTTGATACCCACCGGCACCGAGGGCTACCGCAAGGCCGAGGTGACGCTGGGCGGCGTGGACACGCGCGAGCTCAACCAGACCAGCATGGAGTCGCTCAAGCAGCCGGGGCTGCACTTCGTGGGCGAAGTCACGGACGTGACCGGCTGGCTGGGCGGCTACAACTTCCAGTGGGCCTGGGCCAGCGGCCATGCCTGTGGACAGGCGCTATGAATTTGGCCGGAATTGATGGTTTTTGAAAACAAAAAAACCGGCTTTCCGCTTTTCTGAAGCGCGTTTCGGAGTACTTTTCATTTCATTGAGTCGTGTCCGAAAACGCATTGGTTTATTCCTGAGGCGGCATCTGTCGGCAGCCGCCCCCAGTTGTCGGCCGCCAGCAGGCGCAGGCTGACGAGCAGCGCCGCCGGCGTGCCGGCACCTGATCCGGCGCCCGATGCCGATGCAGTGGGTGCAGCACCGGCCAGGCGCGGCGCCACCTGGCACTCGATGTCGCGCCGCGCGATCGAGGACAGCTGCCAGCCCAGCGGCAGCTTGGCCGCACCGCGCCGGTTCTGCAGCGTCATGTAGACAAACACGCCCTCCACAGACCGGCCCTGCGCATCCTGGATGCCGTGCCGGACCTGCCATTCGGCATCAGCCAGCGCGTGGTTGCCGCGCGCACTGCGCGTATTGAGCAGAGTGCGGATGGGCGAAAGCAGCTCGCCGAAGCCGGGCTCGGCCGGCTGCAGCGGCAGGGGGCGCAGCTTGCGCTCGCCGGGGTTGGCGATCACGGTGTCCGGGTCGTTGTCGATCTGGATCACCACCGGCAGCACGTTCAGGCCCTGGTTGCGGGCTTCGCGCGCGGCGTAGCGCACTATGTCCAGCAGGGTCGCGCTACCGGAATTCTCGTAGTAGCCGCCATCCACCAGACGCAGCTTGCGCACCTCGCCGGTGGCCGGATCGGTCAGCGCGCCCACACGCCCGGCCGGCGACACATAGGTGAAGCGCGCACTGAGCATGGCCGCCGTGGCAAGGCTCACGTGGCTGGCGGGCGCCAGATCGGCCAGGGTCAGCAGCCCGGTCAGCGCCTCGGCCGGCGGGCTCACGGAGCTGATGGCCACGCGACTGCCGCCTTCCACCCAGGTGGTGTTCAGCAGCAGGGCTGGGCGCGGGACCGCGCTGGCCTGCTGCTGCAGGTCGGTGATCGCGTCTTCCAGCAGGGTGGGCTGGCCGTTGGTCATGGCGCGCCGTGCCGCGCGCTCGAGCGCCTCTTCCTGGGCCCGGGCGCGGTCCCAGGCCGGGATGGGCACCGGCACAAAGCGCTGCACGGCATCACGAAACAGCATGGCAGCCACCACGGGGCCGAAGAGGTCCGCACCCAGGGTGCCGCGGCTGCCCGGGCACAACGGGCAGTCGTGCCCCGACAGGCCAGAGACCGCACTGATGGGCGCCTGCGGGGCCGCAACGATGCGTCCCTCGCCTGCGTGCTGCAGCGCACTGGTGTAGACCGCCGCACCCACGCTGCCTCCGGACACGCCGCTGATGGCAAACACGTGCTGCGAGAAACCGGGCAGGCGCGCATCCAGCTGCGCCAGCACCTCGGCCGTCATGTAGGCCGCGCGAATGCCGCCGCCCGCTGCCGCCACGAAGATCATCGGCAGGGGTTGCTCGGCGCCCGCAGGCTGGCGCGCTGCCCATTGACGTACTGCAGCATCGAAAGCCAGTGGCTGCTGCGGCGCGCCGGGCAGGGTGCGCACCGCATGGTTGTCATTGAGATCGAGCAGGCTGATCAGCGCCAGCCAGGCGACCAGCAGGCGCATCACGGGCACGCGCGCCGGCGTGCCGCGATGCACCAGCGCCGCCACCCAGGGCACGAAGACAAAGGCCGACAGCAGCACCAGCGCGATCGCCCCGAGCAACTGGCCCATGCTGACGGCATCCAAGGTGGACCACAGCAGCAGCAAGGCGCCCGTCACGATCGAGCCCAGGAGCGAGATGCGGCCGGTCCGCGCGATCCACGCCTGACCGAAGCGCTGGGTGTTGGCCTCCAGCATGCGCCTGCGCAGGTGCAGGACATACAGCAGCAGACCCGCCATGAGCACGGCGCCGACCGTGAAGCCCAGCGCCCATTGCGCCCCGACACCTGTCAGGCCGCTGCGCGCCTGCCAGCCGCAGGCGGCCAGGCCCAGCCAGGGCAGGGCGCCGATGGCGCGCGGCAGCCAGGTGCAGGTGCGCTGCACCGTCCTTTGCAGCAACCAGTCGCGCGGCATGTGCGCCTGCAGCGTGACTCGCGCCCAGTACCAGTTGGCCAGGCCGGTGAGCCAGGCCATGAGGCCGACAAACAGGGCGTGCAGCCAGACGTTGAACAGCGCGTTGCTGCCGCGCACGTCGGCCGCCAGCACACGCATCACCTCGGGCATCTGCGCCGGCAGGCTCACGGCGCCGGCCACGAACAGCGAGCCCCAGAGCGGCACGCGCGCCAGATACAGCACATAGCTGATGCGGCGCACCGTGCGCCACAGATGCAGGATCGCCATCGCCTCTCCCGGTGGCCCGGGCGGCGCGGATGCGGGGGGCTCAGTCGAAGCGGAACTTCACCTGCAGGGCCACCGCGCCGGTCACGTCCCGGATGGTCGGTACAGCGTAGAGGTTCAGGCCGAAGCGTCTGTACTCAAAAGACGCCATGGGTGCGGCAAACGGAAAGGGTTTTCGGTCGCGTGCCGCGATGTAGTTGTTGGTGATCTGCGCAGTGGCCCCGAGGCGGATCGGACCGAGCTCAAGCGGCGTCCAGTTCACGCCCACGTAGCGTGACCACAGGTAGTTGCTGTTCTTGTAAGTGCCGAAGATCAGGGCCGTGTTCGGGCGCCAGAAGTACTCCAGGCCGAACTGCGGGTGGGTCTGGTTGAACTCGCTTTGGCGCTCGAAGTGCCGCGATACCGCGCCGGGCGTGAACCACCATTGCGTGTCGTAGGGCACGGGGGCCGCAGTCTGCTGGGCGGCTGCGGGCGCAGCCAGCGCTGCGGCCAGCAGCAGCGCGGCCGGGCCGCGATTGGAAAGATCCCTGAGCGTCATGTGCAATCTCCTTGATACCTGCAGGATAGCCACGGGCCGGTAACAGTCGCTTGCACCCGAACCGGGCGAGGCCGGCTGCATTGCGCGCGGTAGGATCATGCCCCCATGATTCCGCAGTCCTTCATTGCCGATCTGCTGTCCCGCGTCGATGTGGTCGACGTCGTGGGCCGCTACGTGCAGCTCAAGAAGGGTGGCGCGAACCTCATGGGCCTGTGCCCCTTTCACAACGAGAAGTCGCCCAGCTTCACGGTCAGCCCGTCCAAGCAGTTCTATCACTGCTTCGGCTGCGGCGCCCACGGCACCGCCATCACCTTCATGATGGAGTACCAGGGCATGACCTTCCCCGACGCGGTGGAGGAACTTGCCCGTCAGAACGGCCTGACCGTGCCGCGCGAGCAGCAGGGCAACCCGGCCGAACAGGCAGCGCGGCGCGAAAAGCAGCTTGGCTTGACCGACGTGCTGGCGCGAGCAGCCGCTTTCTTCAAGCTGCAGCTCAAGGGCAATGAGCGGGCGGTGCGTTACCTGAAAGGCCGGGGGCTGTCGGGCGAGATTGCCGCCCGCTTCGGCCTGGGCTACGCCATGGAGGGCTGGCAGAGCCTGCAGGCGGCTTTCGACGACTACCAGGACGCCAAGCTCGTGGAATGCGGCCTGGTCATCGAGCGCACCGACGAGGACACCGGCGAAGTGCGCCGCTACGACCGCTTCCGTGACCGGATCATGTTTCCGATCCGCAACCAGAAGGGCGAGGTCATCGGATTCGGCGGCCGCGTGATCGACCAGGGCGAACCGAAGTACCTGAACTCACCGGAAACGCCGGTGTTCAACAAGGGCGCCGAACTCTACGGCCTGTTCGAGGCGCGCCAGGCCATCCGCGAGCGCGGCTATGTGCTGGTGACCGAGGGCTACATGGACGTGGTGGCGCTCGCGCAGTTGGGCTTTCCGAATGCAGTGGCCACGCTCGGCACAGCCACCAGCGGCATCCATGTGCAGAAGCTGCTGCGTCACACCGATCACATCGTCTACAGCTTTGATGGCGACGCTGCGGGCCGCAAGGCGGCCTGGCGGGCACTCGAAAGCGCGCTGCCATTCGCCGCCGATGACAAGCGCATCAGCTTCCTGTTCCTGCCCAGCGAACATGACCCCGACAGCTACATCCGCGAGCAGGGCACCCAGGCCTTTGAAGCCGAGGTCAGCCGGGCCATGCCGCTGTCGGCCTTCCTGCTGCGCGAACTGCAGAGCCGACACGATATGGGCAGCATGGAAGGGCGCAGCGCCATGATCAAGGAGGCTGGGCCGATGCTGGCCCAGCTGCCCGCGGGCGCCCTGCGTCTGGCCATCATGCGTGGCCTGGCCGATGCCTCGCAGCTCAACCCGGCCGATATCGAATCCCTGACCGGCCTGAACGCGCCCGTGCGCGGCGGTGACGGGCCGCGCAGCGGCTGGCAGCCCGATGGCGAATTCAAGGCTGCGCCGTTTGGCGAAGGCGGCTTCAAGGGCGAATGGTCTGGCGGCAAGGGCAAGTGGAAGGGCAAGGGCCGGCAGGAGGGCACCGAGCGCGAGCGCATGGCCTGGCGCGCCATGGCCCGCGCCCCGAGGCCGCAAACCCGCACGCCCGTCGACCAGGTCATCGATGCCCTGCTGCGCCTGCCCGAGCACTATCGCGCAGCCCGCGACCACCTGCTGATGTGGCGTGACGACCTGCCCGATGATATGCAGCTGCTGGACTACACCAGCGCCAGTCTGGCGGACCTGATCCAGTTCTTCGAGAACCTGATCGAGGATCACGAGCGAACGCCGACGGCCGCTGACTTCAATGCCTTTGCATCGACCGATTCGCAGATGGCCGAACGCTGGCGCGATGCCGGCCGGCCGGAGGCCGATGCCATCGAGAACGAGTCCACGCTGACCGAGGCAGTCATTGCCTTGCGAAAAAAGCAACTCACCGAGGCGCTTCGCGCTGCGTCTGCCACTCAGAACCTGCAGCGCTATCGAGAGATCGACGCGCGCATCAAGGCTCTGAGCTGAGGAGTGCGGTCATTTCCGGCCCTAGCGTGGTGCATCAGGTTGGGTGAGATGCTCGAAAACGCTGTGGCAAATCCGAAAACTCGGCTTAAAATAAAGGGTTTTCCTGATCGCTTGGACGAATTGCATCTTTCTGCGTGACGAGACCGGACAGCCCGGCCGCCGCAGACCCCGCCAGAGCTCGGGGTTGCCGGTTTCCAAACGATGTCACCGGACCGCAGGGCCCGCCTCTCACGGCGGAGCAGATTGCATCGAGCCGGGCCAGTACCTGCGTGGTGGGTACTCGGCGGAGACAGCCTCACCCTGCGGCCGCGCGCCTTGCAGGGCGGCTGTTCCAACCCAAATTGTCGTCTCGACCTCTTCTTGCCCATCGCCGGAACACTCGCCAATGGCAGACACCAAGTCTCTGAAGTCCAAGCTCATCGCCGCCGCAAATGAACTGCTGCGTGCCAACAAGCAAGCGCCCCAGGCTGCTGGCAAAGCCGCCACAAAGGTTGCAGCCAAAAGTGCTGCAAAGACGACCGCCACCAAGGCGGTTGCAGCCAAGCCGGCCGTGAAGGCCGCAGCCAAGACCCCCGCCAAGACCCCCGCCACCAAGACGGCGGCCAAGGCCGTGAAGGCGGTGGCGAAGCCAGCAGCCAAGGACAGCAAGTCCGAAAAGGTCGCCGTCAAGGCCAAGGCCGCTGCCAAGCCCGCGGTTGAAGACGACGAGGACGACGAGGAGCCGGCACCCGCCAAGCGCGGCCGCAAGCCTGCCGTGGATGGTCCCGCCAAGCCCAAGGGCAAGCCCGGCCGCAAGCCGAAGCCCCGCATCGACGAGAACGGCGAGCTTGAAGCGTCCGAGCCGATCCTCGACGAGGAACCCGCAGACGAGGTCGTCGAGGAGGCGGTTGAAGAAAAGCCCGCCCGCGTCAAGGGCGGCAAGCGTGCGCGCGAGCGTCAGCTGATGAAGGAGTTTGCCGAGAAGCACGCCGGCACGCCCGAAGACCTCGAGACCAAGCGCAACAAGCTCAAGGCCCTGATCAAGCTGGGCAAGGACCGCGGCTACCTCACCTACGCCGAGGTCAATGACCACCTGCCCGATGACGCGGTGGACGCCGAGGCCATCGAGGCCATCATCAGCACCTTCAACGACATGGGCATCGCGGTCTACGACCAGGCGCCTGATGCCGAAACCCTGCTGATGAGCGACAACACCCCGGTGGCCGGCGGTGATGACGACGCAGAAGAAGAAGCCGAAGCCGCGCTGCAGACCGTGGACAGCGAGTTCGGCCGCACCACCGACCCGGTGCGCATGTACATGCGCGAGATGGGCCAGGTCGAGCTGCTGACGCGCGAAGGCGAAATCGAGATCGCCAAGCGCATCGAGGAAGGCCAGAAGCACATGATCATGGCGATCAGTGCCTGCCCGACCACGATCAACGAGATCCTCGGCTTTGCAGAGAAGATCCGTGCCGGTACCGATTCGCCCGCAGCCTATGTGGACGGCCTGATCGACCCGAATGCCGATGACGACTTCAACCCGTCTGCCGAAGCCTTCGGCGATGAAGAGGACGAAACCGAAGGCGGTGGCCTGTCGGCCAAGCAGCTCGAGGAGCTGAAGAACGGCGCCCTGGACAAGTTCGACCGCATTTCCAAGCACTTCGAGAAGATGCGCAAGGCCTTCGAGGTCGAGGGCTACAAGAGTGCGGCCTACAACAAGGCCCAGGAAGCCATCAGCAGCGAACTGATGCTGATCCGCTTCACCGCCAAGACGGTCGAGCGCCTGTGCGACACCCTGCGCAGCCAGGTCGAGCAGGTGCGTTCGCTGGAGCGCGCGATCCTCTCGATCTGCGTGGACAAGTGCGGCATGCCGCGCGAGTACTTCATCAAGTCCTTCCCCGGCAACGAGACCAACCTCAAGTGGGCCGACAAGGAAGTCAAGAGCGGCAAGAACTACGTCGTCATCCTCGAGCGCAACCTGCCGGCCGTGCACGAGCTGCAGCAGAAGCTGATCGACCTGCAGGCCAGCGTGGTTGTGCCCCTGGCTGATCTCAAGGAGATCAACAAGCAGATGGCCATGGGCGAGGCCAAGGCGCGCAAGGCCAAGCGCGAGATGATCGAGGCCAACCTGCGCCTCGTGATCTCGATTGCCAAGAAGTACACCAACCGCGGCCTGCAGTTCCTCGACCTGATCCAGGAAGGCAACATCGGCCTGATGAAGGCGGTCGACAAGTTCGAATACCGCCGCGGCTACAAGTTCTCGACCTACGCCACCTGGTGGATCCGTCAGGCCATCACCCGCTCGATCGCCGATCAGGCCCGCACCATCCGCATCCCGGTGCACATGATCGAGACCATCAACAAGATGAACCGCATCAGCCGCCAGATCCTGCAGGAAACCGGCATCGAGCCCGATCCGCAGACCCTGGCTGCCAAGATGGACATGCCCGAGGACAAGATCCGCAAGATCCTCAAGATCGCCAAGGAACCCATCTCGATGGAGACCCCGATCGGCGACGACGAGGACAGCCACCTGGGCGATTTCATCGAGGACCAGGCCACCCTGGCCCCGGCCGAAGCGGCGCTGCACAACAGCATGCACGAGGTGGTCAAGGAAGTGCTGGACAGCCTCACCCCGCGCGAAGCCAAGGTGCTGCGCATGCGCTTCGGTGTGGAGATGAACACCGACCACACCTTGGAAGAAGTGGGCAAGCAGTTCGACGTGACCCGCGAGCGCATCCGCCAGATCGAGGCCAAGGCGCTGCGCAAGCTGCGCCACCCCAGCCGTGCCGACAAGCTCAAGAGCTTCCTCGAGGGCAGCTGAGCACCGCTGCTGATTGCGCGAGGCAGGCAGCGGCGTCGCCAGGATTCGCTGCCGTAAACTTCAAAGGCCGGTTCCAGCAACCGGCCTTTGTCTTTTCTTGCGGGGCGCAAGCCCTGCCGGCGGGCCTCTAGCTCATGCTTGGTTAGAGCAGCGGACTCATAATCCGTTGGTGCCGGGTTCGACTCCCGGGGGGCCCACCAGCCGCATCTCCCGGCGGCTCCTCCCGCCTTCCGGGACAGGGTGCCGAACTCGGCGCGAAACACACTGCAACTCACAGCATTCAGCGAGCAACTCGCGCGCAATCTGCAGGCAAGGAGCCCTCAATAAGCTGGGGCAATGCCGCGCTTTTCAAACTTCGGTCGTCTGACACGCAGCGCCACACTGCCGCTCATCCTCCGGCCTTACCGGCCGCCTGCCTGCCCAGTGCCTCCGCCCGACGCCATGAACGCTCCCGTTGCTCCCGATGAAGTGGCCCGCATGACCGCGCTGGCCGACCGCCAGCTGGCCATCATGCAGATCCTGGCGCGGCTGCCGCAGCTGCCGACCATGCCCGAGGTGGCTCGCCATCTGGTCGGCAGTCTGAACGATGCCGATGCCGACCTGACGCCGATCCTGCGTGATGTCGGGCGCGACATGGTGCTCACCGCCAAGCTGCTGCGTCTGGCCAACAGTCCGCGATTCGGACTGGCCCGCTCGGTGGCTTCGGTCAGCGATGCCGCCACGGTGATTGGCACCGAGGCACTGCGTACCCTAGCGCTGTCGGCCTGCATCGCGGGCAGCTTTCCCAAGATTCCCGGCTTCGGGCGCGAGGCCTTCTGGCGCACCAGCTTGGCCACCGGGGGCTATGCGCGCTGGCTGGCCAAGCCTGCGGGCGTCGATCCGGAGAGCGCCTACCTGGGCGGCTTCATGGTGAATCTGGGCGAACTGGTGCTGGCCCTCGCGCTGCCGGACTATGTACGCATGGTGGAGGCGGTGCCGCACGCGCCCGGTGCCCGCCTGTCCTGGGAGCAGGACCGCTTCGGCTTTTCCCACGCCGATGTGACCGCCGAGCTGGCGGCACGCTGGGGCTTTCCGCTGCCGCTGGTGGATGCCTTCCGCTTTGCTGCAGACCCTTTCGAGCCAAGGCGCTTCTCCCGCCTTGCAGCAGTGATCCGCATGGCCATGCGCATGGCCGAAGTCGGTTCGCATGGCGACAAGGGCGCTGCCGCCATCGATGCGCTCCCTGCGGAGATCGTGGATCACCTGCAGCTGGATCGCGAGTGGCTCGCGGCCCACAAGCCGGCCTGGAACGAACTCATCGCTGGCGCGGAAGCCTTCTAGCTGGCGCGCCAGGGCGCTCCCGGCATTTTGGACGACCCGCGCTCGCGAGGCCGTTCGCACGTGTAGGCGCCAGCGGCCGCGGCAGGCTTGCGCCGTATGCTCGGGCTCCTCGATTCATCCGGAGCCTGTCTTGACCCTCGCCATCTTCTGCATCTTCATCGCGGCGATCATGCCGATCGTCTGCGCCGGCCTCGCCAAGCGCGGCCGCTTCGGCGTGCCGCGCAAGGAAGGCGGCTTCGACAATCTCGATCCGCGCGGCTGGCTTGAGCGTCAGGAAGGCTGGCGCAAGTGGGCCAACAACGCCCAGGCCAACTGCTGGGAGGCGCTGCCCTTCTTTGGTCTTGCGGTGCTGTCCACCCATGTGCTCGCGGGCGCCAGCGCATGGGTCAACGGCCTGGCGGTGCTGTTCATCGTGCTGCGCTGCGTGTTCGTGTACCTCTACGTCACGGGCCGGCAGCTCGCGCGTTCGGGCGTGTGGACCCTGGCCTTCTTCGTGAATATCGCCATCTTCTTCTACCCGGTGCTGCGCGGATGACCCCCGGCGCGCTGCATGGCCTGAAGGTGCTGGAGCTCGGCACGCTGATCGCCGGGCCCTTCTGCACCCGGCTCCTGGCCGAGTTTGGCGCCGAGGTGATCAAGATCGAGTCGCCAGACGGTGACCCGATCCGCCAGTGGCGCGTGCTGCACGAGGGCAATTCGCTGTGGTGGAGCGTGCAGTCGCGCAACAAGAAGAGCGTGGCCGTGAACATGAAGGACGCGCGCGGCCGGGATCTGGTGCGTCGCCTTGCGCTTGAGGCCGACGTGATCGTGGAGAACTACCGGCCCGGCGTACTGGAGAAGTGGGGCCTGGGCCCGGCCGAGCTGATGCGCGAGCGGCCCTCGCTCGTGTTCGTGCGCCTGTCCGGCTACGGGCAGACGGGGCCGATGAAGGATCTGCCCGGGTTCGGCGCGGTGGGCGAGAGCATGGGCGGCATGCGCTATGTGTCTGGCCATCCGGACCGCCCGCCGGTGCGCATCGGCATCTCGATCGGTGATTCGCTGGCCGCGCTGCACGGCGCGTTCGGGGCCATGGTGGCGTTGCGCCACCGCGATGCGACTGGGGGCCAGGCAGGCGGCAAGGCCGCAGGGCAGGGCCAGGTGGTGGACGTGGCGCTCTACGAGGCCGTGTTCAACATGATGGAGAGCCTGGTACCCGAGTATGACCTGGCGGGCGTGGTGCGCGAGCGCACCGGGGGCGCGCTGCCGGGCATCGTGCCCTCCAACACCTACACCTGCGGCGACGGCGCCAATGTGGTGATTGCCGGCAATGGCGACGCAATCTTCAAGCGGCTCATGCTCGCCATGGGCCGCGACGATCTGGCGAACGATCCGGGCCTGGCCAGCAACGACGGCCGGGTGCCACGCACCGCGGAGATCGACGCCGCGATCGGTGCCTGGACGGCAGCCCGGGGGATTGATGACGTGCTGGCCACGCTCAAGGCCGCCGATGTGCCGGTGAGCAAGATCTACAGCGTGGCCGACATGTTTGCCGACCCGCAGTTTCTGGCGCGCCGCATGATCGAGCAGCATCGCCTGGCCGACGGCACGCCGATCAAGCTGCCGGCCGTCACGCCCAAGCTCTCGGCCACGCCCGGCGGCACGCAGTGGCTCGGCCCTCGGCTGGGTGAGCACACGCGTGGGGTGCTGGGCGCGCTGGGCCTTGGTGCTTCCGAAATTGATGCGTTGTTTGAACAGGGTGTTGTGGTGGAGAAGCTGGCGCCGGTCTGACACGTTCTGCTGTCCCACAAAGCACAAGGCCCGCCGGCTTGCACCGGCGGGCCTTGTTGCTTCTGGCCGCAACGAGTTGTTTGGAAGCTCGCTGCTTATGAGTTGCGATCTGCAGCGGCGGCTGCCACTTCCGTAGTCGCGCGGGCGGCGGCCACTTCAGCCTTGCTGGCCGTCACGGTCACGGTGTCGAGGGCGATCACGGGCTGCTCATTCAGAAGAGCCGAGCGGCTGGCCACCACCGTGACCGTATCGAGCTTCACGACATTCGCTTCAACCTTGGGCGCCGGCACGGCTGCGAAGGCAGCGGCGCAGAAGGCGGCGGAGACGAGGGCGAAGACTTGGGCGCGGGCGGTGGTGGTGTTCATGATCGGGTTCCTTGGGGTTCGTTGCGTTCGACGCGTTGTGTGTGTCGATGGAAGGCATTGTGGGCAAGGTCCTTCGAACACGCAGCCGCATTGCGATGAGCTGCCGAAACGACGACGCGAGCCGCAAGAAGCGCGGGGTTTGCGGTGGCCGTGGGGCGGGCGAGGGCTGG
>JAIXTA010000075.1 GCA_027484405.1 Burkholderiales bacterium | reverse complement strand
GGCCACGTGCACTTCGTACTCGGCCAGGGCATTGACCAGGAAGTTCATGCGGTCGATGGCGTCCGGCGTGTAGACGCTGTCCGGGAAGCGCGTGGCAAGTTCCTTGAAGGCGTCGAAGGACTCGCGTGCGGACTTCGGGTCGCGCTCGCTGAGCTTCTGGTTGGTGAAGCGCGCCAGGAAGCCCAGGTTCTCGTTGAAGTTCACCAGGCCGCGCAGATACAGGGCGTAGTCGGAGGCCGGGTGGTTCGGGAACTGGCGCTGGAAGCGATCGAGGGTGGCCAGGGCTTCCGTGGGATTGCTGTCGCGCCAATGCACGTAGGCTGTTTCCAGCATGGCTTGCTGGGCGTAGACCGAAAAGGGATCACGGGCCTGCAGGCGTTCCAGGGTCTTGAGTGCATCGACCCAGGTTGCGCTGGCGATTTCGTTCTTGGCCTGGGCGTAGAGCGCCTCGTTCGACATCTGGGCCGGGTTGCGGCTGTCGTTGGTCGTGCCGCAGGCCGCGAGTGCGGCGACCACTGCGGCCGCCGCAGCGATACGTACGAGCGCGCCACTAACATGACGCACAGACTGGCGAGCGGGCAGGGCGGGAAGGGTCTTGCGCGTTTGGATACGAGACACGACGGGTCCAGAGCGGGGTGGAATGCAACTGCCGCGCCCAAGGGCTGGCAATTCCGTGAAAGGCTTTGGATTATATGCAGCGCCCCTCTGAGACCGACGCCGGCGCCCCATGGGCGCAGAGCAGGCTTGAGGAGCCGGACTATCTGATCGAGGTTGGCGAGGACGACACGGGCGGGCGCATCGACCGCGTGCTGGCCCAGGCCATTCCCAGCCTGTCGCGATCGCGCCTGCAGGTCTGGATCGGCGACGGGCTGGTGAGCATCGAGGAGCGCCCGATCCGCAGCGCCAGCTACCGCGTGCAGGCCGGCGACCAGATCGCGGTGTTTGCGGCCGAGGCGCCCGAGGCCATGGCCTTTGCGCCCGAGGCGCTGCCGCTGGACGTGGTGCACGAGGACGCCGACATCTTTGTCATCAACAAGCCGGCCGGCCTGGTGGTGCATCCGGCCGCCGGCAACTGGAGCGGCACCCTGCTCAACGGCCTGCTGCATCTGGACCCGCAGCTGGCGCGGGTGCCGCGCGCCGGCATCGTGCATCGGCTGGACAAGGACACCAGCGGCCTGATGGTGGTCGCCCGCAGCCTTGAGGCGCAGGTCCATCTGGCCGAGCAGATCAGGCAGCGTGAGGTCAGCCGCCGCTATGTGGCGTTCACGCACCGGTCACCGTCACCGGGCGCTGGCACCATCGACCAGCCGATCGGGCGAGACCCGCGCAACCGCCTGCGCATGGCGGTCATCGCAGGCGGCAAGCCCTCCGTGACGCACTACCGCATGGTCGCGCGTGATGCGGAAGGCGGGGCGTCGCGCATCCACTGCAGCCTGGACACCGGGCGGACCCACCAGATTCGCGTGCACCTCGCCCATGTGGCCTGCCCGCTGATTGGCGACACGCTCTATGGCGGCAGGCTGCTCACGGTGGCCGGCGTGCGTATCGAGCGCCAGGCCCTGCATGCGGCGCGCCTGGCGTTCAGCTCGCCCGGCACCGGTGAGCGCCTGCGCTTTGCGGCTGCATTGCCGGATGATCTGGCCCATCTGGCCAGCAGCTTGCGGCTGGACCGTGATCTCAAGACCCAATCGGAGTTTGGCGATGACAGCTGGCCGACTTGAAGCCGCGCCTGCGGTGCGCGCCGCCATCCAGGTGTTGCCGGCGCAATGGCCGGCGATCGCCGGCGTGCATGCCTTCACCACCCTGCGCGGCGGCGGGCTCTCCAAGCCGCCGTTCGCCGGTCTGAATCTGCGTGAAGGGCAGGGCGATGATCCCGTGGCGGTGCGTGGCAATCGCGCCTTGCTGCGCAGCCTGCTGCCCGCCGAGCCTGTGCCGCTGAACCAGGTGCATGGGATTGAGGTCTGGGATGCGGACGCACCGCGCACCCCAGGCGCCACGCCAACGGCCGATGCCGCAGTGAGCACGCAGCGCGGCACCGTGCTCGAGATCCAGACGGCGGACTGCCTGCCCGTGCTGATTGCGGATCGAAAGGCGCGCGCTGTGGGTGCCGCGCACGCAGGTTGGCGTGGACTGGCCGCTGGCGTGATCGAGGCCACGCTGGACGCATTGCAGGCGCGGGTGCCCGATGGCGAATGGCAAGTCTGGCTGGGACCGGCGATCGGACCGCGGGCGTTTGAAGTGGGCGCGGAGGTCCGTGACGCCTTTGTTGCGCAAGATCCTGCGGCTGAGGCTGCATTCTTGCCGGGCGCGCCGGGCAAGTATCTGGCCGACATCTATCTGCTCGCCCGCCAGCGACTGGCCGCTCGCGGGATCTCAGTGGTGCACGGCGGCGGCCTGTGCACCGTGTCGGATGCCGAACGCTTCTTCAGCTACCGGCGTGACCGCGTCACCGGCCGCATGGCCTCACTGATCTGGCTGGCCTGAGCGCGGCCCAGCAGGGTCGGCAGCGGGATCTGCGGCGGGCGCGGCATCCTGCGTCTGCTCGGCGCGCAGTGCGGCCAGTTCCTGCTGCGCCTTCAGGCGCTGGGCCCTCCAGCGCATTGGTGTACCCAGCAGATACAAGAGCACGGACAAGGGCAGCAATCCGTAGAAGATGAAGGTTGCTGCGCCAGCCACAAACGAGGTCTCGGTGAACGCCATCAGAATGACGACGTACATCCAGGCGATGGCGACGATGTACAGCATGGTGTTCCGTGGTGTTGGAGGAGGGGCGCGCGGGATGCGCCATGCATTGGGCGCGTGTCTGCGAACGATCGTACGCAAGCCTGCGGGTGGCGGGCGTGCAGCTCGCTGCGCCCGGTTGCCACAGCACCTTGATTGCCGACAATTGACAGGACAGGCGCTGCGGAGACAATGGCAGGCAATGCATTCAGGCATGCGCCTTGCAGGTGTCATTTGAGCGTCAGCCACGTTCAATACAAATGCAGGAAAACGAGGTGAACGGATGGGCGGGGAACAATTCGATTGGACGGCGTTGATGGGTTCGATGGCGCCGCCGTCGCTGGATACGGCACAGCTGCTCGCCTGGCAGCAGCAGTACCTGCAGGCGATGATGAGCGGCCCGAAGGCGTCCCCACAGGATCGCCGATTTGCCCACCAGGCCTGGCAGGCCGGCGACCTGCATGCACAGATGGCCGCCTGGTATGTGCTGCACAGCGAGCAGCTCAACGGCCTGCGCCAGATCCTCGCGGGCAGCGGCCACCAGGGCGAGCAGGCCGCCTTCATGATGGAGCAGTGGCTGGCCGCGATGGCGCCGTCCAACTACCTGCCGTTCAATCCGGAAGCGCTCGAGTTGGCCAAGCAGACCAATGGTGCCAGCCTTCAGCAGGGCCTGGCCAATCTGCTGGCCGACTTGCAGCAGGGCCGCATCACCCAGACCGACGAAAGCGTCTTCGAGGTTGGAAAGAACGTGGCCACCACGCCGGGCGATGTGGTGTTCGAGAACGACTTCATCCAGCTGATCCAGTACCGGCCCACCACGCCCAAGGTGCATGCGCGGCCCTTCCTGCTGGTGCCGCCCTGCATCAACAAGTACTACATCCTCGATCTCCAGCCGGAGAACTCGCTGGTCAAGTATGTGGTGGACCAGGGGCACACCGTGTTCCTGGTGTCATGGCGCAATCCGCTGCCTGGCGAGGGCATGGAGCACGCCACCTGGGATGACTACCTCAACGAAGGCCCGGTGGATGCGATCCACGCGGTCCGGGCCATCACGGGGGCGGAACAGATCAACGCGCTGGGCTTCTGTGTGGGCGGCACCTTGCTCGCCTCGGCATTGGCAGCGCTCGCAGCCAAGAAGCAGCGCCCGGTCGCCAGCCTCACCCTGCTCACCACGTTGCTGGACTTCACCGAGCCCGGCATCCTGGGTGTCTTTGTGGACGAAGCCCAGGTGGCCCTGCGCGAGGCCCAGTTTGCCAACGGCGGCCTGATGCCGGCGCGGGACCTGAACAGCGCCTTCAGCGCGCTGCGGCCCAATGATCTGGTCTGGAACTACGTGGTCGGAAACTATCTGAAGGGCGAGCGCCCGCCGGCCTTCGATCTGCTGTACTGGAACTCCGACAGCACGAATCTGTCCGGCCCGATGTTCGCGCAGTACCTGCGCCGCCTGTATGTCGACAATGCGCTGGCCAAGGGTGAGCTGCACAGCCTGGGCGTGCGCCTGGACTTGTCGAGCATCGACGTGCCGACCTATGTCTACAGCAGCCGCGAGGATCACATCGTCCCCTGGGGCTCCGCCTACCAGTCGGCACAGGCCTTGCAAGCGAAGGATCTGCGCTTTGTGCTCGGGGCGTCCGGGCACATTGCCGGCGTGATCAACCCCGCCAGCAAGAACAAGCGCAACTACTGGGTCGGCCGTGCCGGCAAGCTGCCCGCCAAGGCGGACGACTGGTTTGGCACTGCCACGGAGAAGCCGGGCAGCTGGTGGGCCGATTGGGCTGCCTGGCTGGCCAAGCACGGCGGCGCACAGAAGTCCGCGCCGAAGAAGGCGGGCAGCGCCAAGTTCCCGGTGATCGAACCGGGGCCTGGGCGCTACGTGAAGGTGCGGGCGCTGTAGGCCGCGCCAACTGATTCAAGACACGCCCGGCAAGCTCGGGCACAAAACGACTCAACGAGGAGAAGCAAGCATGACGCAGAAGGTGGCATACGTAACGGGAGGCATGGGCGGCATCGGCACGGCGATCTGCCGCAAGCTGCATGACATGGGCTACAAGGTGATCGCCGGCTGCGGTCCGAGCCGCGACTTCAACAAATGGCTGGGCGAGCAGGCCGCCCAGGGCTACACCTTCTACGCCTCCGTGGGCAACGTCTCGGACTGGGACAGCACCAAGGCCGCCTTCGACAAGGTCAAGGCCGAGCATGGCACCATCAGCATCCTCGTCAACAACGCCGGCATCACGCGCGACGGCGTCTTCCGCAAGATGAGCCTGGACGACTGGCGTGCGGTGATCGATACCAACCTCAACAGTCTGTTCTGCGTGACCAAGCAGGTCATCGACGGCATGCTCGACAAGGGCTGGGGCCGCATCATCAACATCAGCTCGGTCAATGGCGAGAAGGGCCAGTTCGGCCAGACCAACTACTCGGCGGCCAAGGCCGGCATGCACGGCTTCACCATGGCCCTGGCCCAGGAAGTGGCCAGCAAGGGCGTGACGGTCAACACCGTGAGCCCGGGCTACATCGCCACCGACATGGTCACCGCCATCCGCCAGGACGTGCTGGACAAGATCATCTCGGGCATCCCCGTGCGCCGCCTGGGCAAGCCGGAGGAGATCGCCTCGGTGATCGCCTGGCTGGCCGGCGAGGACGGTGGCTTCACCACCGGCGCCGACTTCTCCTGCAACGGCGGCCTGCACATGGGCTGAGGCCTTTCGGCCCCGAAAGCAAAAAGCCCGCGGCGCAAGCCGCGGGCTTTTTTCATGAGGGCCTGCTCGCAGGGCTCAGTCGCGGCGAGCGAGGCAGCCCAGGGCTTCCACCGCCACCATGCCTTCAAGCGCCGCGCAGACCTGGCCGATGGTGCCGCCGATCACCGCGCGGCGCGGGTCGCGCGGATCGGTGCTGATGCGCACGGCGCGCCCGGGCGACGGCAGGGGGGCGGCATGGCGTTCGCTGCGAAAGGGTGTCAGCGGCCGGCGCAGGCTGGCCGCGCGGGGCAGGGCGGGCAGGACGGGGGAGAGGTTCACGGTCGGTCCAGGGCTCATCACGGTCTTCCTCAGCTCAGCACGGTGTTGCGGATCAGGCCCACGGCCAGGCCTTCGATGGCGAAATCGCCGGATTCCGGCCCGACCCGGATGGGCTGGAAGTCCGGGTTCTCGGGCAGCAATTCGATGCCGCCGGCCACGCGCCGCAAGCGCTTGACGGTGACCTCGTCGGCCAGCCGGGCGACGACGATCTGGCCGTCGCGGGCCTCTTGCGTGCGCTGCACGGCGAGCAGGTCGCCATCGAGGATGCCGACGTCGCGCATGCTCTGGCCGCGCACCTTGAGCAGGTAATCGGGCCGGCGGGCGAAGAGCGCGGGATCGACGCCGAGGATCTGCTCGATGTGCTCCTGCGCCAGGATGGGATGACCGGCCGCGACCCGGCCGACCAGCGGCAGGCGCAGCGCGCTGCCGCGGCTGGCCAGCAGCTCGTCGGGCACGCTGGCACGGCCGGCGTGGATGGCGCGCAATGTGTCAGACTGAAGCCGAATGCCGCGCGAGGTGCCGCCGAGCAGGGTGATGACGCCCTTGCGGGCCAGGGCCTGCAGATGCTCCTCGGCGGCATTGGCCGAGCGGAAGCCGAGTTCGGCCGCGATCTCGGCGCGGGTGGGCGGGGCCCCGGTGGTCTCGATGGCGCGGCGGATCAGCGCCAGCACCTGCTGCTGCCGGTTCGTGAGCTTGGGAAGATCGTCCATCGGCGCGGTCCTTGGTCGGCAGGGCCCGGCACACCGCGCCGCGCCCAAACTGTTCATTCATCCAGTGGCTGTAGTTTCAACCAGTTCCATGGACTTGCCAAGCCCCGCCGCCTCAAGCCCCCCCGCAGATGCACGGGTCGTCGTGCTGGGCACGGGCGGCACCATCGCCGGCCTGGCGGCCCGGCCGGACGAGCATCTGGTCTATCGCGCGGCCCGGCAGGGTGTCGATGCGCTGCTCGCCGCGCTGCCCGAGCTTGAAGGCCTGGCCCTGGAGCATGAGCAGGTCGCGCAGGTCGACAGCAAGGACATGGGGGCTGCCATCTGGCAGCCGCTGCTGGCCCGATGTGCGGCCCATCTGGCGCGCCCCGAAGTCAGCGGCCTGGTGCTGACCCACGGCACCGATACGCTCGAGGAAAGCGCCTGGCTGCTGCATCGCGTGCTGGCGCCGCGCAAGCCGCTGCTGCTGACCGCCGCGATGCGGCCGGCCAGCGCACTCGGCGCCGACGGCCCCGGGCATTTGCTCGATGCCCTGCGGCTGGCGGCCGATCCGGCCGCGCCGCCCGGCGTGGCCGTGGTCTTCGGCGGCGAGTTGCTGGCGCCGCGCGGCCTGCGCAAGCAGCATCCCCAGCGCCTGCTGGCCTTTGCGCCTGGCCCGCGTGGCCGGCTGGGCGATCTGTACGGCGGCCGCCTGCGCCACCCCCTGCCCCCGCCTGGCCCGCCGCCGGCCGACGAGCTTGCGCTGGGCCTGGACGCGGCCCGCCTGCCGCCCGCACCCTGGCCGCGGGTCGAGGTGCTGGCCAGCCATGCCGATGCCGATGGCGAGCTGGTCGATGCGCTCTGCGCCCACCGCCCGGCCGATGGCCGGCCGCTGGCAGGCCTGATCGTCGCCGGCACCGGCAACGGCACCCTGCATCAGGGCCTGGCCGCCGCGCTGGCCCGGGCGCGGGCCCAGGGCTGCGTGGTCTGGCGCACGACCCGGCTGCCCGAGGGCGATGTGATCGACCCGGAAGCGACCGATGCCGGCTGCGAGTCGCTGGCCGGTCTGGCCCGGCCGGTGGCGCCGGACGCGCCGATGCCCTGCATCGCGCTCTCGCCCTGGCAGGCGCGGGTCGAGCTGGTGTTGCGCCTGCTGGCGCAGCAGGCCGCGCGGCGGCCGGGCTGAGGCAGATCGGTCTCAGCGGGCGGGGCGCTGCGGCACGTCCTCCACCTGCGGCAGCGCGCGCGGGCCGGGCGGCCAGGGCAGGGCGATGCGCCGCTCGCGGGCCGGCGTGCCGGCCTCGGCTGCATGGCTGCGCTCGATCCACAGCAGGCGGCTGCCGCCCGCCCGCCGCTCCAGCAGCAGCACCGAGGAGCTGAGCGTGCCGTAGCGCCCGTCCGGCGTGCGGATGAAGCAGGGCGAGAGCCAGCGTTCCCAGTCCGGCGACACGCCGGTCGAAGGCAGTTGGTCAGGATCGGCCGGGCGCGTGTCGGCCAGGGCGGTGAAGAGCTGCCGGGCCAGGGCCTCGGCCGCGTCGTCGTCAGCCTCGGGCGGCGGGTCCTCGGCCGCCTGCTGCGGCAGGCCCGCCAGGGCCGCGGCCAAGGCCGATTTCAGCCTTCGCAGCTTGGGCCAGGGCGTGTCCAGCGCGGCATTCGACACGCCATGCACCCCCGGCCCCAGGGCTTGCAGGCCGGGCGCGAAGGCGCCGTGGCCGGCTTGCAGCGCATGCCAGCGACCGGCACCGCGGCCGGCGGGATCGAGCACCCCCAGCAGCAGGTTGTGGCCGTTGTGCGCCGCCGGCGGATGGGCGGCGGCCCAGGTCTCGGCCGCCCTGACCGGCCGCCCGATCCGCTTCGACCGCCTCTGCGTGGTGACGTCGGGCCAGGACGTCCCGATCGC
>JAIXTA010000199.1 GCA_027484405.1 Burkholderiales bacterium | reverse complement strand
CTCTCGCTGGTCGCCGCGGCCGTGGTGGCCGATGAGCTCGTGCCTGAGACCCAGGGCTTTGTGCACCGCGCGCCTTCGCAGGAAAGCCTCACTCGCGCCATGAAGGTGCTGCGCATCGACGAAGACACGCTCTTCGACTGGCGCCAGGAAATGCCCAAGGCCCTCGCTGGGGTCTGAGCGCCGGACGCTCAGTCCGGAAGATGCGCGCTCAGCGGCTGCCGGGCAGCGCAGTTGCCGTGGCGCTCGCGGCCCCACTGCCGGCCGATGCAGGCTGCGGCATGCGCACCCCCTCGATCTGGATCAGCAGGCGCACGTTGTCGCCCACGAAAGGCCAGCCGAAGTTCATGCCATAGCGGCCACGGCTGATCGTGCCCTCGAAGTCGCCTCCGCAGTACTCGCCACCGCGCAGCGGATGGACATAGCAGCGAATCCCGCTGGTGCGCAGGGTCAGGGGATGCGTCTGGCCGCGCAGGGTCATGTCGCCCGCGACCTCGACCAGGCGATCGCCCTCGAAGCGCAGGGTGCGCCCTTCGAAACGCGCATCCGGAAACTGCGCCACGTCGAAGAAACGCGGACCGCGCAGGCTTTCGTCAAAGTCGGGCAGCCCGGTCGAGATCGAGGCAATGTCCAGATCCACCGACACATCGGCCTGCTTGCCCGTCTTGTCCAACACGATCTGGCCACCGCGGATCAGGAAGCGCCCGCGCGTGGTGGAGGTGGCAAAGTGCCGGACCTCCCAGGTCACCATGCTGTAGGTCGGCTCGACGCTGAAGCGCTCGACGCCATTGAGCTGCAAGGCCTTGGCGGCCAGCGCTGCATTGGACACGCGCGCCGATTCCGTGGCCGCCGTGTCTGCCTGCGCAGACGGCGCCGCCATGTCGATGCGCGGCGCCGGCTGGGCCGCAGCGCTGCAGCACATCATCAGCAGGCAGGCCGCCGGAAGCATCCGGGTCGCCGCTGGTGCGCGGGCACCGTGTGGCACCCGCGCCTTCACTTGGGTTCTGGCAGCGCACATCTCCTGCCCCTTTGCTGCGCCTGGGCGGCGCAAAAACGGTGAAGCCCTAGCGTATCCCCTGCACGCGCTGATGTGTCAGCCACACGTAGTGACAGAACGCATCAGGCGCGAACCATGGCCTTACTGGCGCACAGCTTCGATCTGGATCAGCAGGCGGATGTCGTCCGGAATGCCGGGCAGGCCATAGGTCATGCCGTACAGGCTGCGCTTGACGGTGGCTTCAAAGTCGCCGCCGCAGACTTCACGCTTGAAGAAGGGGTTCTGGTAGCAGTTGAAGCCCGTGCCCTTCAGCGTGATCGGATTCGTCTTGCCCAGCATCGTCAGCGTGCCTTCCACGGCAGTGACCTTGTCGCCCTCGAAGCTGAACTTCTCACCCTTGAACACGGCAGTGGGGAATTTCTCGGCATTGAAGAAATCCGGGCCGGTCAGGTGCTTGTCGAAGGGCGCGACGCCCGTGTTCATCGAGCCCATCTGGATGGTGATCTCGGCGCGGCCGGTCTTGGCGGCGCGGTCGATGGTGATGGAGCCGTCCTTCTTGTCGAAGCGGCCCCGGCTGGTGGAGGTGCCGAAATGCTTGGTTTCCCAGGTCACGAAGGTGTGGGTGGGTTCGACCGAGTAGGTCACGGCCTGGGCCGATGCATCAAAGCTGGCGGCGAAGTTGCCGGCAAGGGCGGCGGCAGCGACGAGGCTGGCGGCGAGGAGTTTCATTCTTTGGGTCTCCAACAAAGGGGAAGGTGCGGGTGGGTTTGAGAAACAGCACATTCGCAACGACCCGGCGGCGCTGCGGTGCATGAAAACGATTGGATGCAGGATGAGCGCACGGCCCCTCAGCGACTGCCGTGCGCGGGGTGCTCGAGCAGGCGTCGGGAGTCCACGATTGCGCCCAGCTCACGCAAACCCTTGCCATCGACGAGCACGGTCCGGTGGGCACTGCGGATGCGTTCGAACGCCTCGGCAATCCCCGGGTAGCCCAGCTCATTCGTATAGGTCACCGACACCAGCAGATTCCACGCGCCCTCGTCAGAGCCGGTATCCATGAGGGTGTATGCGTGCATCAGCCCCTGCTCCCTGGCGGCCTTGTCCATCGCGAACCAGTTCAGCACGATGAACTGCTTGAGCTGCTCACGCTGGCCGGGGTGCGCCTTGAGAAAGGTCAGCTCGACGGCGCGCTGCGCATTGGACTGGCTCGAGGCCAGGGGCTGGTTCGAGGCGAAGGCCTGGCCGGCGCAAAGCAGGCTGGCGAACAACAGGCACAACGCCAGCCAGGGTGAACGTCGAGTCATGGGCTTGAAACTCCGCAATCAGGGCACAGTGTGTGAAGTGACGCTGCGGCGTCCGCGCGATCAGAGCTTCGGTACGCCGCTCAGCGCGAAGCGCACGCGCACCACCACGTCGTTGGCCACGAGCGAGGGGTCGTTCCACTCGCCGTCACCGATCTTGAAGTCCAGGCGCTTGAGCAGGAAGCTGCCCGAGGCGGTGGTCACGTCGCCGGCCTGGGTGAGCGTCACCGGCAGGCTCATGGGTCGGCTGGCGCCCTTGATGGCCAGGTTGCCTGCGACCTCGAAGCGGTTGCCGCCCAGGGCCTTGACGCTGCTGGCGGTGAAGGTGGCCTGCGGAAACTTGGAGGTGTCGAACCAGCCGGGCTTGGCCAGTTCGGCCTCGGTTTCCTTGGTGCCGATCGCGACACTGGCCAGGTCCACGGTCAGGGTCATCTTGCTGGCCGCCGGGTTCTTCGGGTTGAAGTCCATCACGGGGGCGGCAAAGCGCGTGAACTTGCCATCCACCGGCACGCCCATCTGGCGGCTGGTGAAGGAAACCTCGCTTTGCTGGGGCAGCAGGCGCTGCTGGGCCTGGGCGGCAGTGGCGAAGACGGCGGTCGCCAGCAGCAGGCCGGCGATGGCCAGACGGGTGATGCGCAGGCCGAAGGTCGTGGCGGAGAGTGCGTTGTCGTTCATGATCGGGCGTCCGGAGGGTTGTTGTTGGCTCGCGTGGGGATCAGCGGCTGCGGCCGGGAATCATGCGCAGCAGGAGATCATCATCGTCCATCAGCATGTGCTTGAACACGGCCAGAATGTGAGCAAGGATGAGCGCCGCCAGGGCATAGGCCAGCCACTTGTGCACCGGCTTGAGCAGCTCGGCCAGTGCCGGGTCCTTGGGCACCCAGTCGGGCAGCGGCAGCACGCCGAACCACACGATCGGGAAGCCCGCCGCGCTGCTGTAGGCCCAGCCCACCAGCGGGATGGCGAAGAACAGCGCGTACAGCGCCCAATGCACGCCATGGGCCACGCCGCGCTGCCAGCCCGGCATGGTGGCCGGCATGGGCGGCGGCGGATTGAACAGGCGCCACAGCAGGCGCAGCGCGGCCAGCGCCAGCAGGCTCATGCCCAGCCACTTGTGCCAGTTGAATAGCTTGATCTTCTGCGGCGAGAGCTGCAGGTCCACCATGTAGATGCCCATGGCCAGCGCCGCGAGGATGCCGACGGCGGCCAGCCAGTGCAGGGTCATGGCCACGCCCGTGTAGCGGGCGCTGGTGTTCAGGGAAGGAGAGGCGCTCATGGATGCGTCGGGGGATGTCATTGATCGTTCAAATTGAACGAACGAACCGTTCTTTGCTGGCCGATGTGATGCAGATTAGGGCCATAACCCGCATGTCTCAAGCGGATCTTCGCTGATTTCTTTATTCAATTTTTTTGAATGATCCTGCGCACAGCACGGACTTCGGAGCATCCTGAAGCGCGGGGACCACGCCGGATTGGCACCTGCGCCGAGCCCGCTGCAGGCCTGATCTGGGGCAGCAGCTAGGCGCAGCGGAGCGTCGGCTGGCAAGCAGGTTTCATGCAACTGACACTGCACTGCTGCGGCGCTGACACAGAGTCTGTCCACACTGTCTGGGCATGATGCTCCCCGCTCAAGCACCCCAACGCTCCGCCGGCCTGCCCCACGCCGCCCTTCTGCGCACCCTGGCCGACGACGCCCTGCCCCCGGCAGGCGCCGCGCAGCCGGTGCACCCCGCCGGCGATGCCGTCGGCGACGGCGATACGTCGCACCGCTGGCGCGCCATCTGGATCTCCGACATCCATCTCGGCACGCCCGGCTGCCAGGCCCGCCACCTGCTGGACTTCCTCAAGCACACCGAGAGCGACACGCTGTATCTGGTGGGCGACATCGTCGATGGCTGGGCCCTGAAGCGCCGCTGGTTCTGGCCCCAGGCGCACAACGATGTGGTGCAGAAGGTGCTGCGCAAGGCCCGCAAGGGCACGCGCGTGATCTTCGTGCCGGGTAACCATGATGAAGCCGCGCGCCAGTTCGTGGGCCTGCACTTCGGCGGCATCGAGGTGGCCGAGGAGGCCGTGCACCAGACGGCCGACGGCAAGCGTCTGTGGATCACCCACGGCGACCTGTTCGACGGCGTGGTGCAGTGCGCGCGCTGGCTGGCCTATGTGGGCGACTGGCTGTACGAGTTCACGCTGAAACTGAACCGCATCCTGAACAACGCCCGCGCCAGGATGGGCATGCCCTACTGGAGCGTGTCCAAGTACCTCAAGCACAAGGTCAAGCGCGCGGTGAACTACGTCACGGACTTCGAGCGCGCCGTGGCCTTCGAGGCGCGGCACCGCGGCCTGGACGGCGTGGTCTGCGGCCACATCCATGCCGCCGAGATCCGCGAGATCGACGGCACCCTGTACTGCAACGACGGCGACTGGGTCGAGAGCCTCACTGCGCTCGTTGAGCACGCCGACGGCCGGCTGGAGATCATCGACTGGGGCCAGGTCATGCGCGAGCGCGATGCCGCCGTGCAAAGCGCGCTGCAGCAGGCCCAGGGCGGACCTGCCACAGCGGCACCGCAGCCCGCGTCCGCCTCTGTCCCGGTCAGCCCGACCGCCGCGCCGGTCGAGGCCTGAGGCGCGGTGCGCAAGCCGTCAGCCCCCTTGAACCGGCCCGCAGCCAGACCCCTCACCAGAACACACAGCGCCCCTGCCGCTCCGGTGCGCGAGGAGACATCCATGAGGATCACCATCGTCACCGACGCCTGGCTGCCCCAGGTCAACGGCGTGGTCACCACCCTGCTTGCGCTGGACGCCGGCCTCAAGCAGCGGGGCCACACGCCCACCTGGATCACGCCCGAACAGTTCGACCGCCGCCCCTGCCCCGGCTACCCCGAGATCGAACTCGCCAAGGTCAAACGCGCGCGCTTCGAGCAGCTCATGGACGCGAGCGACCCCGAGGTGATCCACGTGGCCACCGAGGGGCCGCTGGGCTGGGCGGCGCGGCGCTACTGCATCCAGCGCGGCCTCAACTTCACCACCGCCTTCCACACCAAGTTCCCGGACATCCTGAAGGCCGCCGTGGGCGTGCCGCTCTGGCTGGGCTATGCGCTGTTCCGCCACTTTCACGGTGCGTCCTCCGGCGTGATGGTGCCCACCCCCGTGGTGCTGGGCGAGCTGCGCCAGCGCGGCTTTGCCCAGCTGCGCGAATGGACCCACGGCGTGGACACGCAGCTCTTCCACCCGGACGCCTGCCCCGCGCGCGACCGCCTGCCCACCGATGCGCCGCGCTTTCTGTACGTGGGCCGCGTGAGCTACGAGAAGAACATCCAGGCCTTTCTGGAGACGGACCTGCCGGGCAGCAAGTGGGTCTGCGGCGTGGGGCCGCTGGAAGCGTCACTGAAGCGCAAGTACCCGGACGTGCACTGGCTCGGCATCCTGCCCAAGCGTGAGCTGGCTGCCGTGTATGCCAGCGCCGATGTGATGGTCTTCCCGAGCAAGGCCGACACCTTCGGCCTGGTCATGCTCGAAGCCATGGCCTGCGGCACACCCGTGGCCGCCTACCCCGTGCCCGGCCCCATGGACGTGATGCTCGGCCAGCCCGACGGCCCCGGCGGCGTGATGCGCGAGAACCTGCGCGAGGCGGCTCTGGCTGCGCTCAAGCTGGACCGCAGCGCGGTGCGCCGCTTTGCCGAGGACTTCAGCTGGGACGCCGCGGTGGACCGCTTTGCGAGCTTCCTGGTGCCCGCACTGGCGGCCCCGCCGATGCCGCAGCTGGCTGAACAGCCCTAGCTGTCCATGCGCCAGCGCAGCGCGACTGCCTGCTGCGGCCACAGATCAACACAGATGGGCACAGATGAATGCAAACACTGAGCGAGGCACGGTGCTCGGTGTGGCTCCGTACAGCCACTCGCGTGCGTAGCGCATCCGCCGTGACCACAACGACACATCGGTGGCCCTCTGTGCCCATCTGTGGCTCAGGCTTTTCGGAGGCCCCGCAAGGACTTACTTGCGCAGCCGGCGGATCAGGCTGGAGGTGTCCCAACGCCCGCCGCCCATGCGCTGCACGTCGGCATAGAACTGGTCCACCAGGGCCGTGACCGGCACCGGGCTGCCGTTCTTGCGCGCCTCGGCCATGACCAGGCCCAGGTCCTTGCGCATCCAGTCCACGGCGAAGCCGAAGTCGAACTTGTCTTCCACCATGGTCTTGCCGCGGTTGTCCATCTGCCAGCTCTGCGCGGCGCCCTTGCCGATCACCTCGAGCACCTGCTTCATGTCCAGCCCGGCGTTCTGGCCGAAGTTGATGGCCTCGGAGAGGCCCTGCACGAGGCCGGCGATGCAGATCTGGTTGACCATCTTGGCCAGCTGACCGGCGCCGGCCGGGCCGAGCAGGGTGCAAGCGCGGGCGTAGGCCATGATGACCGGCTTGGCGGCATCGAAGGCGGCGGCATCGCCACCGCACATGACGGTGAGCAGGCCGTTCACTGCACCCGCCTGGCCGCCGGAGACCGGCGCGTCGATGAAGTGGATGCCGTGCTTGGCGGCTTCGGCCGCGAGCTCGCGCGCCACCTCGGCGCTGGCCGTGGTGTGGTCGATGAAGGTGCTGCCAGCAGCCATGCCGGCAAAGGCACCCTCTTCACCGAGGCAGATGCCGCGCAGGTCGTCGTCATTGCCCACGCAGGCCATGACGTACTGCTTGCCGGCGGCAGCCGCCTTGGGGGTGGGCGCCGTGCTGCCGCCGTACTCCACCGCCCAGGCCTGCGCCTTGGCGGCGGTGCGGTTGTAGACCGTGACCGCATGGCCGGCGCGCTGCATGTGGCCAGCCATGGGATAGCCCATGACGCCCAGGCCCAGGAAGGCGGTGGTGGCGGGGGTGACGGGGTCGTAGGTCTTGGCAGGTGCGTTCATGGTCGGGGGTCTGAGGAAGGGTGTTGTTCTGGCAGGCGCGGCGATCGCTGTCGGGCCCTCGTTGGGCGGGCTGCGGCCCGGCGCCGCGCCCCGTGCAGCAACGCATGCTTGTAAGCCGGCGCCTGCGGCGGCGACTATTGTGTTCCAACCGCCTCCCTGGAACGCCCCATGTTCTCCCGTATTGCCTCAGCGTGCAGGCTGCCTGCGCGCACTCTTGTTCTGTTTGGGCTGATGTGGACCTTGGCGGTGCCGCTTGCACGGGCTGCCGCACCCGCCCCCGCGGCTGCGCCCGGGGCCAAACCCGCTGTGAAGCCCAATCTCCAGGCGGCCTGCCGCAACGAGACCGGGCCGCGCCGCACCGCCTTGCTGGAGCTCTATACCAGCGAGGGCTGCGACAGCTGCCCGCCGGCCGATGCCTGGCTGGCGAGCCTCAAGCCCACGGACGCCGCCGTACCGCTGGCCTGGCATGTGGACTACTGGGACCGCCTCGGCTGGACCGACCGCTTTGCCCGCGCCGACGCGACCGCCCGCCAACGCGCCCAGGTGCAGGCGCAGGGTGACAAGGTGGTCTACACGCCGCAGCTGCTGGCCAGCAGCCAGACGGTGCGCTGGGCCGACGAAGCCCGCGTGGCGGCGCGCATCCGGCAGGTGAATGCGCAGCCCAGCCCGGTGTGGATGGCGATCGGCCGCGGCATGGCCATCAACGGGTATGTGGGCGTGGAGCTGGTGGTGCAGGCCACGGACAAGGCCGGCGCAGCCTCGAACGCGGCCACGAAGGGCGCGCAGGCCTGGGTGGCACTGGTGGAAGACGGGCTGGAATCCAAGCCGAACGCGGGCGAGAACAAGGGTGCCGTGCTCAGGCACGACCACGTGGTGCGGGAAGTGATCGGCCCGCTGAAGGTCACGCGCGATCGCCTGGCGCATGTGCATGCCCTGTCCATCCCGGCGGACGCGGACGTGGACCGCATCCGCATGGTGGGTTGGGTGGAGGCCGCCAATGGCGAGGTGCTGGGCGCCGTGGCCACGCGCTGCGTGAACCAGTAGCGACGGCCAGTCGCGCCAGCCAATAGCGCCAGCCAATAGCGCTGGCCAGTTGCGACCGGGCGCGCGCGGCGCCTCCCCAGAGTCGACCCCGGGGCAAGACGCCGGTGTCCAGCGCCGCGGGCTTAGCTGCGGTCGCCGCGCGCGACGGGCAGCGGGGCCTGGGCGGTGTCGATGCGGTCGGCCGTGATCACCACGCGGTCGAGCTGCAGAACGGTTTCCGGCGTGTGGCGATCGACCAGCGAGTACACGGCCATCAGCGGCACGACGACGAGCAGCAGGCCGGCAAGCAGCTTGGTGGCCAGACCGTCGAGGTCAGCGCCCGGGTTGAACGAAACAGAAGAAGCGGCGTTGGAGCGAAACATGGAGGATGTCCTTTGTTGTTATGGGGCTGACCGACCTTGTGGGTGCCGACGGATGTCGCGGTCGCCTCGTGGAGATGCACAGCAACAGGTCCGCTGTGTGCAGGCAGTATGGCGGGCCCACATGACAGCAGCGCAGCGTTTATGTTGCATTGCAATAACTGGGCATTTTGCCTGCTAAATCAAGCCTTTAGCCCAAGCACCACCCCACTTTTCCGGTATCGATGCTGCAATTGCATAGGGCGATGCCAAGGGCACATGAAGCGGGCTGGTCCGCGCGCGTCACACCCTGGCTCACGAGGCAACCATTGCCCCGGCTGCAACCCCGCAATAGGCTTGGTGTCCGCCGACCCACCTCGAGGCCTGATCCATGCCCCGCTTTGACGACTTTGTGCCTGGCAAGCGTTTCCGCCTGAACAGCATCGACCCGGCGGCCACGCCCTATTCAAAAGGCAGCGAATCCGAGCAGAAAGGCCGGCTCGACACCCTGGCTGCGCGCCTGGATGAACTGCAGGATCTGCTGCACGCCAACGGCGGGCGGCGCGTGCTGCTGGTGCTGCAGGGCATGGACACCAGCGGCAAGGACGGCACCATCCGCTGGGTGTTCGGCCGCACCTCGCCGCTGGGCGTGCGGGTGCATGCCTTCAAGGCCCCGACCGAGGAGGAGCGGGCGCGCGACTTTCTCTGGCGCTGTCACGCCGTGGTGCCGCGTGCCGGGGAGTTCGCGGTCTGGAACCGCAGCCACTACGAGGACGTGCTGGTGCCGACCGTCGAGGGCTGGATCGACCGCCAGGAGACCGAGCGGCGCTACACGCACATCAACCACTTCGAGCAGCTGCTGACCGACACCCACACGGTGGTGATCAAGTGCATGCTGCACATCAGCAAGGCCGAACAGCGCCGCCGGCTGCAACAGCGCATCGACGATCCGGCCAAGAACTGGAAGTTCGCGCTCGGCGACCTGGACGCCCGCAAGCAGTGGGACAGCTACCAGAAGGCCTACGAACGCCTGCTGCGCGCCACCTCCACCAAGCATGCCCCCTGGCACGTGATCCCGGCCGACGACAAGCTGCACCGCAACCTGATGATCGGCGAACTGCTGGTCGACCGGCTCAAGGCCATGAAGCTCAAGGCGCCGCCCGCCAATCCGGCGCTGATTGGCCTGAAGGTCAGCTGAGCGGCGCGCGCCGGGCCGCGAGCGGCCGCCACCGTCATGGCCCGACCCGCTCTTTCGGCCATGCAGATGCGTTGTTTTCAGCCATGAGATGCGGCGCCCGGGCATGGCCAGCTTGCCGCTTGTGCTGCGCGGCTCTTGGGGTATCTGGGTCGAGATTTTCGGGCTAATCCGTCACTTTCGGACGAATCACCGATGCACTTTCGGCCAGAATCAGCTGCAGCGACCGATTCAGGCCCGTGCGCGCTGCGCTCGGCGGCTGCGCCACTTGCGCGTGGAGCGCCAGCGCCAGACCGCCTCGATGCCGAAATACGTGGCAATGCCCGCAATCACCGACAGCACCACAATGCCCAGCACCAGCGGCAGGCCAAGGTACTGCACCGTCTGGATGGCGCCCCAGAACCAGTGCTCGTTCTCGGGCAGGCTGGGCAGGCTCACCGGCCGGCCGAGCAGCAGCGAGCCGATGGCGTACTCGCAATACAGCACCGGGGCGAGTGTGAGCGGATTGGTGATGAAGGTGGTGGCCGCCGCAATCGGCACGTTGCCGCGCATGTACAGCGAGGCCAGCGCCGCAAAGAAGATCTGGCCGATCGGCGTGAGCAGCGCGAAGAACATGCCCAGCGCCGCGCCGCGCGAGACACTGCGGCGGTTGATGTGCCACAGCGAGGGGTGGACGATGCGCTCCGCCCAGGGCCGCAGCCACTTGTGGGCGGCCAGCTCTTCCTTGCTGGGCAGGTGCTTGTCGAACCAGTTGGGCTTGCGGGACATGAAGGCGAGGTCGTTGCGCACGGCCGGACTTCAACCCCGGAGTCACAACTGTTTTGTGGTGGCCCGATTATCGGTGCGCCTCATCGCGCCTTGATCATGCGCACTCTCCGGGTTTGCCCGTGGAGTGCGCAGCGGCAAACCCCTAGGGGCGCCGCCGCTGATGCGCCCTGCCCGGCACCGCCGTGCGTCATTTGCAGACCCGCAGCAAGCGACGAACATCGACGCAGGCGCGCCACCCCTGCGTCGCGCCGGGCATCGACCAAGCCCACCGCGAGCCTGTCGCGGCAGGCGTGGCTCAATAGCCCGCCGCGAGTCCGTCGCGCCGCGAGTCGCTCGCCGCCACGTAGCCCTCGCGGGCCGGGTCGCCCAGGCGCCAGATGAACTGGCCGCTGCCGAAGTCCATGTAGCTGTCATTGGCCTGGGTGATCTTGTGGCCGCGCGCCACCAGATCGTTCACCACTGCGGCCGGCATGGTGTGCTCGACCTCGATGTCCAGGCCCTGCATGAACTTCCAGCGCGGCGCGTCGCAGGCGGCCTGTGGGTTCTGGCCCGCGAGCAGCATGCGCGTGAGCGTCTGCATGTGGCCCTGCGGCTGCATGTTGCCGCCCATGACGCCGAAGCTCATGACCGGCTGCCCGCCCTGCGTGAGGAAGGCCGGAATGATGGTGTGGAAGGGCCGCTTGCCCGGCGCCACGCAGTTGGGGTGCGCCGCATCCAGATGGAAGGCGTGGCCGCGGTTCTGCAGCGACACGCCCCAGCCGGGCACCACCACGCCGCTGCCAAAGCCCATGTAGTTGCTCTGGATGAAGCTGACCATCATGCCGCGCTCGTCCGCCGCAGTGAGGTAGATGGTGCCGCCGCCCGCCGGCTTGCCCGGCATGAAGGCCTGGGCCGTGCTTCTGTTGATCAGCGCGGCGCGGGACTTCAGATAGTTCGAATCGAGCATCTGTTCAGGCGTGAGCTGCATCCCGCCCTTCGGATCCGCGACGTACGCATACACGTCGGCAAAGGCGAGCTTCATCGCCTCGATCATCAGGTGATGCCAGTCGGCGCTGTCCACCTTCACGCCGTTCAGGTCCACATGGTTCAGGATGCCCAGGGCGATCAGCGCGGCAATGCCCTGGCCGTTGGGCGGAATCTCGTGCAGGGTGTGGCCGGCAAAGTCCTGCGCAATGGGCGTGACCCACTCGGGCTGGTAGGCCGCGAGATCGGCCTCGGTCAGTGAACCGCCCGTTTGCCGGGCGTAGGCCGCAATGGCTGCAGCGATCTCGCCGCGGTAGAAGGCCTCGCCCTTGCTCTGGGCGATCAGCTTGAGCGCACGGGCTGCACCCGGCAGGGTGAAGTGCTCGCCCACCTGCGGCGCGTGGCCGTGCGGCAGGAAGTGCTCGGCAAAGCCCGGCTGGTCCTTGAGCAGCGGCGCACCCAGGCCCCACTTCTCGGCCACGATGCGGCTCACGGCAAAGCCGCGCTCGGCGTATTCGATGGCTGGGGCCAACACATCGGCAAACGGCAGCTTGCCCAGCTTGCCGTGCAATGCTGCCCAGCCAGCCACGGCACCCGGCACGGTGACGGTGTCCCAGCCGCGCACGGGGCGCTTGGCCGGGAGCTCATCGCCATACTTCTTCTTGAAATAGTCGAGCGACCACGCGGCCGGCGCCGTGCCGCTGGCGTTCAGGCCATGCAGCTGCGTGCTGTCCCAGACGATGGCGAAGTTGTCGCTGCCCAGGCCGTTGCTGCAGGGCTCGGTCAGCGTGATCACGGCCGCAGCGGCCACGGCTGCGTCCACGGCATTGCCGCCCTGCGCCAGCAGCTTCAGGCCGGCCTGCGCCGCCAGGGGCTGGCTGGTGGCCACGACGTTGCGGGCAAACACTGGGCTGCGTTCGGTGGGGTAGGGGTTGCGCCAGTCGAAGGTAGGCATGCTGAGCGTCCTTGTGATGAGCGGGCCGGATCGCCTGCGTTGCAGCGTCCGGTCATGCGAGCCGACGCAGTCTATCGATGGCGCGAGGACCTGCGGCACAGCCTGCAGGCCATGACGCCGGAGCCGATCCGGGAAAGCCCGTAAACCTTGAATCTGTCTGCGTCTGGCGCCGCTTCTTCACCGACCACTGATCGAGGTGCGCCCCTATGGTCTTGCAGCGTGCATCGCCAAACACTCGCATGCTTGCCTGTCCGCAACACAAGGAACGTCCATGCAAACTCGAAGCAATCTCAAAGTGAGCCAGAAGCTGTACGCGAGCTTTGCGCTCATGTTCGTCGCGCTGGCCATGGTGGCCATCGTGGCGTTCATCGTGTTCACACGCCTTGAGGCGTCCGCAGCGCGCGTGTCGGAAAAGTACGTGCCCCAGATTGACCGGATCTCCCAGGTGCAGATCCTGATGTTCCGCATCTCGCTTGAGGCGCGGCACGCCATGCTCGTCAAGACCCCGGAAGAGCGCGCCGAGACGATGAACCGCATCGGCGAGTTCCGCAAGGACATGATGGCCAAGCTGGAAGCCTTCGAATCACAGATCACGACCGTTGAAGGGCGCGAGCGCTTCAAGAAGATCCGCGACGCGGATGTGGCCTTCTGGCGCCTGGCGGGTGAGGTGGCCGGCAAGATCCAGGCCGGGGAGATCGATGCAGCCTTCGAACAGCTGAAAAAAGACCTCGTGCCCGCACGCGACATCATGGTCAAGGCCATCGCGGAACAACGCGAATGGCAGCAGACGCTCGCTGCACGCGCCACGCGCGAGGCCAGCAATCAAGCGCGTACCTACAAGATTTTGATTGCCGTCATCGCCGTGATCGCCTCGGTGCTGGCCCTGAGCCTGGCGGTCTCGGTCACACGCATGGTGCGCGGTGCACTGCGGCGTGCGCGGACGGTGACGGACCGGATTGCCAAGGGCGATCTGGGTTCGGAAATCTGGGTGCGGCCCGGTGATGAGTTCGGCCAGCTGTTCGGCTCGATTGCCGAGATGCAGGAGCGGCTCGGCACGGTCGTGGGGCAGGTGAACCATGTGGCCCAGCAGATCGTTCGCACGGCCGAGACCATCGACGGCGTGAACGCGGACCTCAGTCAGGTCTCGGATGAACAGACGCGCTCGGTGCAGGCCTCAGATGAGTCGACGCGCCGCATCACGGCGGCAGTGCACTCCAGCGGCGAGAGCACCGCACAGGTGAGCGAACTCGCTCGCAAGGCCAGCAGCGTGGCCAGCGAGGGCGGCAGCGTGGTGGGTCAGGTCGTGGGCACCATGCATGAGATCGACGAGTCGTCCAAGCGGATTGCAGAAATCGTCAATGTGATCGATGGCATTGCCTTCCAGACCAACATCCTGGCGCTCAATGCGGCTGTGGAAGCAGCCCGCGCCGGCGAACAGGGCCGCGGATTTGCGGTGGTGGCCGGTGAAGTACGCACGCTGGCCCAGCGCTCGGCCAAGGCCGCCACGGAAGTGAAGAACCTGATCGATGAGTCGGTGAGCCGAGTGCGCAGTGGCTCGGCGCTGGTGGATCAGGCCGGACGATCGATCACCGACGTGGTGAGTGCCGTAGAAAAGGTCAGCGCGCTGGCCGGGCAGATTGCCGACGCGACACGCGCGCAGCGTGCCGATGCCAACGCGGTGGAAACCGCCGTCTCGCAGATCTCTCAGGCCAACCAGCGCGGCACGCAAGTCGCCAGCCGGTCCAACCAGGCGGCATCCGAGCTGCGCGCACAGGCCCAGGCACTCGAGCGTGCGGTGCGTGCCTTCACACTGGAGGTCGGTCTGCGCGATCCGAAATCGGCTTGAGCATCAGCACCGAGCGATACACCTTGCCGGGCCACTGCACGTGGCCCGCAAGGGCAAACCCCCAGCGCGTGTAGGCCGCAATCAGGTGGTGTGCCTGCTCGGCTGTGTCCAGCGCCAGTGCGCTTTCGCCATCCTCGCGCGCCAGCGCTTCGGCGCCCGCCATGAGCGCAGCCCCGATCCCTGCACCCTGCCAGGGCGGATCCACCGCGAACTGATGCACCGAGGCGACGCGGGTGAAGAGCTCCGCCTCGCAGGGCACGATGCGGCGCGTGTACAGCACGGTGCCCACCACGCGGCTGTCTACCTCGGCGACCAGGCAGCGGCCCTGCGCAATGCGGCGCTGCGTCGTCTCCACGCTCTGGTCCACCGCGGTGTAGTTCAGACCGCGCGCGGCAAGCGCCGCGTAGGCGCGGTGCAGCAGCGCAGTCAGCGCATGAAGGTCATCGCCTCCGGACAGCGGCCGGACGAGCGGGCTTCGCCATTGCGCACGCCGATCGGTCGGGCCGCTCATTGGAGCAGCGCCTCGACCTGTTCGGCGATGGCCATGCTGGCGGTCAGGCCGGGCGATTCAATGCCCATCAGATTCACAAAGCCCGGCAGGCCGTGTGCAGATGGCCCTTCGATGAAGAAGTCTGCAGCCGGCTCACCATGGGCATGCAGCTTGGGGCGCACGCCGGTGTAGCCCGGTTGCAGGGCGCCATCGGGCAGCGCAGGCCAGTAGTGCCGGATGTCGGCGTAGAACTCGGGCAGCTGTGCGGGATTCACGCGGTAATCGATGGTGTCCGGATCGGTTGTGTCCAGCCACTCGATGTCCGGCCCGAAGCGCGCCTGACCGCCCTGGTCCAGACTGAAGTGCGTCCCCAGCGCGTCGGGTCGCGGCAGCGGATAGACCAGGCGCGAAAACGGCGATTTGCCGCTGAGCGTGAAGTAATTGCCCTTGGCATAGCGGTGTTGCGGCAGCCGGGCCAGCCAGCGGGCTTGCGCCGCGTCGGTATCGAGCGCAATTCGCCGGGCCAGCAGAGGCGCGTGCAGGCCCGCGCTGTTGACCCACTGCCTGCACACCAGACGCATGCCATCGGCGGTCTCGATGATCCACTGGTCGCTCCGCCGCTGCACGCGATCAACGCGCGTGCGCAGAACGGTGATGCCACCGGCCTGCTCGAACTCGCCTTGCAGCGCGAGCATGTAGGCATGGCTGTCCACCATGCCCGAGCTTGGCGAATGCACTGCGGCTACGCAGGCCAGTGCCGGCTCCATGGCCTGCGCCTCGGCCTGCGTGAGGTGCACGAGATCACGCACGCCCAGCGCCGCCGCATTGGCCACCAGCGCATCCAGCCGCTGGCGCTGAGACGGTGCGGTAGCCACGATCAGCTTGCCCATGCGCGCTGCGCGAACGCCGTGCGCCGCGCAGAAGTCGTAGAGCAAGCCCTTGCCGCGCACGCACAGGCGACCCTTGAGCGAGCCCGGTGGGTAGTAGATGCCGGCGTGGATCACTTCGCTGTTGCGCGAGCTGGTACCGGTACCCACCCCGTCTGCACCATCGAGCAGCAGCACTTCGCGCCCGGCCCGGGCCAGCGCTCGGGCGCAGGCCAGCCCCACCACGCCCGCGCCGACGACCACACACTGAACCTGGTCCATGGCTGCGGGCGCTCGCGAGAACTGGCCGGCACAGGCAGCGCGGACGCTGCGCTGCCTGTGCCGTCAGGTCGGTTCCTGGAAGACTTCTTCGCGCCGCGACTTGATCGCCGGCAGCGTGACCAGCAGCACCAGCACAAGGGCGAGCAGGAGCAGCGTGGCCGACAGCGGCCGCGTCACGAAGGTGGAGAAATCACCGCGCGAGAGCAGCAGCGCACGGCGGAAGTTCTCCTCCATCATGGGGCCCAGGATGAAACCCAGCAGCAGCGGCGCGGGCTCGCACTTGAGCTTGATGAAGACGTAGCCGATGAAGCCGAATACGGCCGTGACAAACACGTCGAAGACGTTGTTGTTGACCGTGTAGACGCCGATGCAGCAGAAGGTCAGGATGGCCGGATAGAGGAATCGGTAGGGCACCTTGAGCAGGCGCACCCAGATGCCGATCAGCGGCAGATTCAGGATCACGAGCATGGCGTTTCCGATCCACATGCTGGCAATCAGGCCCCAGAACAGCTCGGGGTTGCTGGTCATGACCTGCGGGCCGGGCTGGATGTTGTGGATGGTCATGGCGCCCACCATCAGCGCCATCACGGCGTTGGGCGGAATGCCCAGGGTGAGCAGCGGGATGAAGTTGGTCTGCGCGGCGGCGTTGTTGGCCGACTCCGGCGCGGCCACGCCCTCCACGGCGCCCTTGCCGAACTCGTGCTTGTTCTTGCTGATCTTCTTTTCCAACGTGTAGGCGCCGAAGCTGGCCAGGGATGCGCCGCCACCGGGCAGCAGGCCCAGCACCGACCCGAGCAAGGTGCCGCGAATGGTGGGCATGGCGGCGCGCTTGACGTCGTCCTTGCTGGGATAGATCTGCAGCTTCTGGTCGGTGAAGACCTCGCGTGCTTCCTTCTTCTCGAGGTTGGTGATCACCTCGGCAAAGCCGAACACGCCCATGGCAATCACCACGAAGCCGATGCCGTCGGCCAGGGACTGGATGTCGAAGGTGTAGCGCTGCACACCGGAGTTCACGTCGGTGCCGATCAGACCGAGCAGCACGCCCAGCACGATCATGGCCACTGCCTTGGGCAGGCTGCCTGAGGCCAGGGCAACCGCACCGACCAGGCCCAGCACCATCAGGCTGAAGTATTCGGCCGCGCCGAACTTGAAGGCCAGTTCGGCGAGAGGCGGCGCAAAGGCCGCGATCGCCATGGTGGCCACCGTACCCGCGAAGAACGAGGCCAGTGCAGCTGTGGCCAGCGCCGGACCGGCCCGACCGCGCCGCGCCATCTGGTAGCCATCGATGCAGGTGACGACCGAACTGGCTTCACCAGGGATGTTGACCAGGATCGAGGTGGTGGAGCCGCCGTACTGCGCGCCGTAGTAGATGCCGGCGAGCATGATCAGTGCGGCAGTGGGCGGCAGCACGAAGGTGGCCGGCAGCAGCATCGAGATGGTGGCGATCGGCCCGAGCCCGGGTAGCACCCCGATCATGGTGCCGATCATGCAGCCCAGGAAGGCGTAGAGCAGGTTCTGCAGGGTGAAGGCCGTGCTGAAACCCAGTGCGAGGTTGTTCAGGAGTTCCATGTATGTGCCCTCCTCAGCCCAGCCATTCCGGGCGAACCGGGATGGTCAGTTTCAGCGCGATGGTGAACACCCACACCGACAGCGACAGCAGCACATGCGTGGCCACGGCGTATTCCTTGCCCAGGCGATCGAGCAGCTTCTCTGGCGCGAGCTTGAGCAGCACCCAGACACCCAGCGCCACCGAGCCCAGGACTACCGCCCCGAGGATGATCTCGTCCAGCCAACCCATGAGTGTGGCGAGCCCGCCCAGGCCCTGGCTGGCGCCCACCAGGCTGGCAGATACCGACTCCACCACCGGGCGCAGCACGCCGGTCAGCGTTCGACCGATCATGAAGCAGATCTCGAAGACGACAACGCCGGACACCGCACCCTTGAGCACCGCCGCGAGACGCGCCTCGTGCGAGGCCAGGGAAGCGATGGCAACGAGGGCGACCACCGCGAGGATCATCCCCATCGGCCGCAGCATGAATCCGAATACCACCACCGCGCCAAGCACCAGCACCAGACTCTTCCAGTCCCACGGACCAACCTCGTCTGCCTCACGCTTGACACTCAGTGCACCGAACAGCACGACAAGCCCTAGACCGGCAAGGATGAGTCCGAGCCAGAACGGGAAATAGCCCGGGCCCATGCGCCCAGCCGTCCCAAGGTCGTAGTTGATTCGGCCGTAGATCGAGAAAAACACGCCAACCGTGATGAACATCACGCCGGACCAGAAGTCCGGGTACGAGCGGATCTTGAACAAAACAGGTCCCCTTGTTGTGTGCGCCCTTGGGCCAGGACTTCACGGAGCCGTCTGACCGGGCCGCTTTGTGCAGCAAAAACCCCCGCACTATCGCCCTTGCGACTGGATTTGGCAACCGGTGCGGCGTGCGAGAATCAGTGAACCATGAAGGCAAGCGCGCACTCGATGACGAAAGTTCTGCCGACCTTGAACGCCGGAGGCAGGCCATGATCGATCTGCACCTGCCGCAGCACGCGCGCGCACTGCTGCTCGATTCTCCACACAGCGGTGTGGACTACCCGGCCGACTACGACCACTCGGTGGCTCGCGATCGCCTGCGCGACGCCGAGGATACCCACGTCGACGCGCTGTTCATGCCTTGGGTCTCTCAGGGCGCAACGCTTCTGGCGGCACAATTTCCACGCAGCTATGTTGACGTCAACCGGGCAGTCACCGATATCGACGAAGCGCTGATCGACGAACCCTGGCCTGCGCCCATCGCACCAACGCGCAAGAGCGAGATGGGCAAGGGCCTCGTATGGCGCTGCCTGGATGATGGCACGCCCATCTACGGGCGCAAGCTGCGGATTGAAGAAGTCCAGTCCCGCATTGCGCGCTGCTGGACGCCCTACTGGAACGCGCTGCGCACGCAAGGCGAGCACCTGCATGCCCGACATGGTCGCCTGTTCCACATCAATTGCCATTCCATGCCCAGCGCGGGGGGCGCCCTTGCGCACGACGCACCGGGCATTTCCGAACTGCCCGACTTTGTCGTGGGCGACCGGGACGGCACGAGCTCGGGTGCGGAGTTCTCGCGCTTTGTCGGGGAATGGCTGGCACAGCGGGGACATCGCGTCAGCTGGAATGTGCCTTACAAGGGCGTGGAGATTGTTCGAGTTCTGGGCCAGCCGGCACGCGGCACACACAGCATCCAGCTGGAGATCAATCGCGCGCTCTATATGCACGAGCGCAGCCGCGAGCCGAGCGCCGGGTTCAAGCCGCTTCAAGAAACCTTGAACGCACTGTGCGGCGCGTTGATTCGGCGATTCGCCCTCTGAGCATGGCGTTTGCGCTATCGCAGCTTCGCGTCCCGATCATCCAGGCCCCGATGGCCGGCGGCCCGAGTACGCCGGCGCTGGCCGCCGCATGCATTCGAGCTGGCGGCATGGGCAGCCTCGGTGTTGCCTACCTGGACGCTGAGAGAATTGCTCAGGATATCCAGCAGACTCGCGCGCTTTGCGGGCATCAAGCGGGACCACTGAACGTCAATCTGTTCATGTTTCCGCCCCCCGTCGATCTTCGGCCTGCGCAGGTTGATCGAGCGGAGGCTGCGCTGCGCTCCATCGCAGAAGACTTGGGTGTGCCCGCTGCGCGACTGCCCGCGGCGCCATGGCACCCGCCTCTTGCCGAGCAACTGGATGCGGTCTGGTCAGCACGCCCGGAGGTCTTGAGCCTGCACTTCGGCGTGCCGGATCAAGCGCTGGTGCAGCGCGCCCACGCCCTGGGCATCGCGGTCTGCGTGACGGCCACATCGCTTGAGGAGGCGCTCGCAATCGAGGCGGTCGGCGCAGACTTCGTCATTGCCCAAGGCATCGAGGCGGGGGGGCATCGAGGTGAGTTCAGCCTGTCCACGGACACGCCGCGGGGCCTGCCGAGTCTTGAATTGGTGAAGTTGATCGCGCCACGTTTGCGCATTCCTGTGGTGGCGGCTGGTGGCCTGATGAACGGCGCGGATATTGCGCTCGCCTTGCGCGCAGGTGCCGTTGCGGCACAGCTGGGTACGGCATTCCTGCTCTGCCCCGAGGCAGGCACGACCCAAAGCTACCGTGAACTGCTCAAGGCCACAGCGCAGCAGAATCCACGGGCGATCCGATTCACGCGGGCCTTTTCCGGTCGCTGGGCACAGGGTGTTGAGAACGCATTCATGCAGCGCTTCGATTCACTTGACATCATCCTTCCCTTCCCTGCACAGAATGCCCTGACTGGCCCGCTGCGCAGCGCAGCCGCGCAACGGCATGACGCGCAGTACCAGAGCTGCTGGTCGGGCCGCGAGCTCGCCCGCATCCGCGAAATGCCGGCAGAACGGCTCATGCAGGTCTTGGCCGAAGAAATCGCGCGGCATCACTGACCCGCGCGACAAACACCCGCTGCTCAGCCCCCCAGGGTTCAGATCTTCGTGCCGCGCACCTCATCCACACCCAGGTTAGCCAGGGCATCGGCCCGCTCGTTCCCGGGGTGGCCTGCATGCCCCTTGACCCACTGCCAGCTGACCTGGTGAGTCCGTGCAAGCTCATCAAGCGTGCGCCAGAGGTCCTCATTCTTGACCGGCTTCTTGTCGGCCGTCTTCCAGCCGCGAGCCTTCCAGGCAGGCAGCCACTCGCTGATGCCCTTGAGCACATATTGGGAGTCCGCCCAGACGACGATTTCGCAAGGCCGGGTCAGTGCGCGCAAGGCTTCGATCACTGCCGTCAGTTCCATGCGGTTGTTGGTGGTCTGGGCGTGGCCACCATGCAGCTCTCGCACTGCATCGCCGTAGCGCAGCACCACCCCCCAACCACCAGGCCCCGGATTGCCCTTGCACGCACCGTCGGTATACGCCTCAACCTTCATGGATGGCTTTGCTTCCTTGTATACGCCCCCGGGCATATTGGTCGACCTCGATGGACAAGGGGCTGTTTGAGGCCGCCGGCACGGGGGCAATCGCTGAACGGGCTGGCTTCTTCCACGCAGCCCCCACCAGACGCATGCCACGGACACGTTTGACCGCACTCATCGCATACACACTGCCTGTGAAGGGCCACCAGCGCGCGCCAACGCGATCCATCCAGGCCCAGCGGGCAAGCCACGGTTCGGATCTGACCCAAGGCACATAACAGCCAAAGCGGCTGCGCGGGGCATCCATGCCCAGGAGCTTGAACCAATCCTTCAAGCGAGGCGGACTGATGAACTGACCCTCGCGTGGCAGATAGGGCCCCAGCGGGCGCATCAGACGCTGCCGGGCGCCCCATAGCGACAAGGGATTGAACCCGAGTACAACCACCCGCCCTTCAGGCACAAGGACGCGCTCAACCTCGCGCAACACCTGGTGGGGATCAGCTGCGAACTCCAGAACATGTGCCAGCACGATCAGGTCGAGTGTCTGCGCGGGAAACGGCAGATCCTCCGGCTCGATGAGCAGGTCCGCGGCGAGGCTGAAGTCTGCGCCTGCGCCCGCGAGCCAACGATGCGGCATGCGGTTGGCTCGTAGCGCCGCAAGCTCCGGCCAGCCGATCTGCAGGGCATGAAAGCCGAACATATCGTCAACGAGTTCGTCGACCATGCGCTGCTCCCAGTCAAGCACGTACCGGCCGGCCGGGCACCGCGCCCATTCCGACAGCGGCTGCATCAGGCCGCTGGACCCCAAATGCATTGCTGCATCGGCATCGAAGGCGCCTTGTGATTCAGGATCGCTGCGATTCATGGACGCGTTGCGGAGAAGCGATGATCGTAGGCAAACTGCACGCCAGCGTGTTCATGCATTTCTGAGAATCCAACACCGTGCCATGTTGAGCGTTTCCGGTCTGCCAGCGTTCACAGACAACTACATCTGGGCAATCCATGATGCAGCTTCCGCTTGGGTCGTGGATCCTGGCGACGCGTCAGAGGTCCTCGCGTGGCTGGAGCGCAATCGCCTGAGATTGCTGGGCATTTTACTGACGCACCATCACGGCGATCACATTGGGGGGGTTCGCGAGCTGCTCGATGCGCAGCCTGATCTTGTGGTGATTGGTCCGCGAGCCGGTCGTGATGCCGGCACCATGCCCTGGCTGACATGCGCTGCCGTCGACGGGGACACCTTTCGACTCGCGCCGTGGGGTTTGCCCGTCGAGGTAATGGAAACGCCCGGGCACACGCTGGACCACATCTGCTACTTCTCCGAGGCTCACGATCTGCTGGACGATCCGCTGCTGTTCTGCGGCGACACGCTGTTTGCAGCGGGATGCGGGCGATTGTTCGAAGGTACTGCGGAACAGATGTGGGACAGCCTGACCCGCCTGGCCGCACTGCCTGCAGGCACGCGAGTGTGTTGCGCGCACGAGTACACCCTCTCCAACCTGCGCTTTGCGATTCATGCAGAGCCCTCGAATCGGGACATTCACGCGCGATTGGCGAGTTGCAGCGCGCTGCGCGACCAGGGGCTCAGTACCTTGCCTTCTAGCATTGGCCTTGAACGCCTGACCAACCCATTCGTTCGCGCGGGATCCGCAGGTGAACTTGCGAAGCGCCGCAGTGCCAAAGACAGCTTTCGCGCGTGAAGAGGCAAACCGCGACGCTTGATCGTGGTCGTCGGTTGACTATTCGACGCGGCGCTCCAAGGATGCTGCAAGGGATCGGGTCAGGCACGCCTAAACTCTCCGCTTTTGTGCTTCAGCTACGCATCTGCCTCATGACGCGCATTTCCAGTTGCAGGCCCTCGTGCCTCACGCCAGGCATGGCCAGAGGCCAGGAGCCGAGGGCTTGTGCCATGCACGGCGTCGTTCGCGCGCTCGGGATTGCGGGTCTTGCCCTTGTGGTGACCACGATCTGTGCGAGCGTCCATGCGCAGACGCCTGCCCCGATCGAAAGCCGCGAGTTGCCTGCGAAGCCGGCGGCGCCCGCCCAGCCCGCGCCAGCCATCCCATCGGCACCGCCTTCGCGCATTCCGATGTCCGCCATGCCGGCGCCGCAAGCGGGTACCGTCAGCGTGCCTGTTCCGGTCGGCCCCATCGTTGATGCGGTCGGTCCGCTGTCCAACCCGCAACTGGTTGTGCCAGATACCCGACCGCCTGGTGCGCAGGTACCGACTGATGCGCCCAAGCTGGGCACTGAGCTTGACCTCGCACGCGAAGATCTCTGGGCGCGCATCCGCAGCGGCTTTGCAATGCCCGATCTCGAAAGCCCGCTTGCTGACGACAAAACGCAGTGGTACGCACGTCAGCCTGAGTACATGCAGCGCATGACCGAGCGTGCCAGCCGTTACCTCTATTTCATCGTGGAGGAGATTGAGCGGCGCAACATGCCGATGGAGCTGGCCTTGCTGCCCTTCATCGAGAGTGCCTTCAACCCGCAAGCGCTGTCGACAGCCAAGGCCAGCGGGATGTGGCAGTTCATCCCGAGCACAGGCAAGCAGTACAACCTCAAGCAGACCATGTGGAAGGACGAGCGCCGCTCGGTCATCGACTCTACGCGTGCCGCACTCGACTACTTCGAGCGCCTGTACGGCATGTTCGGTGACTGGCACCTAGCCCTGGCCAGCTACAACTGGGGCGAGGGATCCGTCTCGCGTGCCATTGCGCGCAATCAGCGCGCGGGCAAGCCCACAGACTATCAGAGCCTGAACATGCCTGCCGAAACGCGCTGGTATGTGCCCAAGCTGCAGGCCATCAAGAACATCGTGAAGGATCCGGAACGCTACGGGCTCAAGCTGCCTGTCATCCGCAACGAGCCCTACTTTGTCACCATCACCAAGGATCGTGACATCGATGTCGTCACTGCAGCGAAGCTCGCCGAGATCTCGGTCGATCAGTTCCGGGCACTCAATCCCTCGTTCAATCGGCCTGTGATCGTCGGTGCCCTGCGCCCCGAGATCCTGCTGCCTGCCGACAAGGTGGACACCTTCCTTAAGAATCTCGAGAACTACGATCGGCCACTGTCATCCTGGATGGCCTACAAGGTTGGGGCCACGGAGCGCCCCGCCGCCATCGCGGCACGATTCGGCATTTCTGAGACCGACCTGCGCAGCGCGAACAACATCCCTGCGCGAAGCGTGATTCGCCCGGGCTCAACGCTTCTCGTCCCCCGCCCCACGCACGTGAACGAGGACATCCCTGAGACGATCGCAGAGTCGGGGGATCTCATCGTTGCGCCTGATGGTCCGGCACTCCGGCGTGGTGTCCATGTGGTCCGCAAGGGCGAGAGCCTGGCAAGCATCGCCAAGCGGTATCGCGTTTCCACTGCGCAGCTGACGCAATGGAATGGCGGACGCACCAGCGTGGCGGCTGGTCAGCGCCTCACGATCTACCGTGCTGCTGCGCCGACCAAGGCAACCCGTACGGCAAAACCCGCATCCAGTGCGCGGAGCCACGCCCGCAAGGCAAGCGCCCAAAAGCCACAGCGCGGTGCTCGCCCCTCATCAACGGCGGCGAACAGCAAGCACCACTCAGGAAAGCGCTGAGCTGGCCTCGCATCAGGCATGTGCCGCCCGGTCGACCCTCAACGTACCGACCGTTCCGGACACACAGTGAGAAAAAGGCCCGGTCAGCCCGGGCCTTTTCTGCTAACGCGCTTGTCAGTCGATCAGTCGTTCAACTTGAAGTCAAACGGGATCTCATAGGTCTGCCCCGGTTCGCCGGCACAGGCATACCCTGCGACATTGGAGAACAGGACTGACTGGAACATCCGCGCCTGCAACTGGGACATTCCGCTGACCGAGTGGATCACTGGACTGCCCAAGCGTCCGTTTGCGCCGACCTGCGCCCGGATCACGATTGTGCCTTGCACACCTTCCTGCAGCGCCTTGCGCGGGTACTCCGGCTTGGGCGGTACCGCAGAGCAATTGCCCGTGCCACGAATCACGCTGGGCAGCGCCGGCGGGGCCGGGGGTGCGGGTGGCGTGATCTTGTACTCAGCCACCGGCGGCGCAGTCGTGAAGGGCACGACAGGCGCCTCTACAGGCACGGTCGGCTTCACTTCGGCCTGCGGCACGAACACGGGCGGCGGCGCCTCAGGAGGCGGAGCCTGCGTGACCTGCTTGGGCGGGGGTGGCGGGGGCGGCGGGGGTGGCGGAGGCGGAGGCTTGTATTCCTCCAGCAGTGCTTCAACGGGCTTGGCCACCTTGACGATCATCTGGTTGGCCAGACCCGTCGTGACCGCGTACAGCAGGACGGCGTGCAAACCGACCACGACAGACAGGCCCACCATGTGCTTGCGCGGATTCCGCTGTTGTGACCGGTAGTCCGTCACCATACGGATGTCGTTTGCCATAACAAACCTACTCCTTCGGACACGCAAGCACTAGGCCTGCGCGCCACTAAGTGCTTGGGCGGCGACCCCTCCCTGGACCTGCCGCCACAGCACAATCGTCGATCGCTGATCGACCCTGGTCGATGTCTTATTCGACGAACTGCTCTGCACCGGCGATCGTCATGCGGCCTACGCCAGCACGTTGCACGGCTGCGAGCACGTGCGCCACTGTTTCGTAGCGGGCACGCTTGTCCGGTCGAATGATCAGCACTGGGTTGTCCGGGGACGTGGCTGCACCACGAAGGCGATTTTCGAGGTCCGTCGCGTCAACAACCTGCTGCGCATCCCAGAAAATCTTGCTCTCTTCGTTGATGTCCAGGCGGATCTTGACTGGCTCAACCTGACTTCGCGGCGGGTCACCCACCGGCATGTTCACGTTCACCGAATGCAGCTGAATTGGAATCGTGATGATGAACATGATCAACAACACCAGCATCACGTCGATGAGCGGTGTCGTGTTGATGTCCATCATCGGCTCGGCATCACCACCGCCACCGCTGCCAACACTCATTCCCATGCCAAAACTCCTCCGAGCGCACCCACATGCGCGGGTGCAGCCTCGATCTTCAGATTAGTTTCCGCCCGGACCCGTAGGCTCGGTCAGGAACGCGACTTTCGCGATGCCGGCTCGCTGCACGGCATAAAGCACCCGGCCGACCGGCTCGTAGTTCGACGCCATGTCACCGCGAATATGCACTTCGGGCTGCGGGTTCATCGTCGAGACCTTGCGCAGGCGCTCAAAGATGGCCTGCGCATTGGGCATCGGTGTGTCGTAGTAGAAGATGCGTCCCTGGCGGTCCACTGAGATCACAATGTTCTCGGGTTTGCTCTCGCGAATGGAGTTGGTCTCCTTGGGCAACTCGAGCTTGACCGAAGTGGTCACCACTGGAATCGTGATGAGAAAAATGATCAGGAGCACCAACATCACGTCCACGAGGGGCGTGGTGTTGATGGTCGAGTTCAGGCCCTCTTCTTCGTCGGCTGAGCCGACATTCATCGCCATGGCGATTAGCCCTTCTTGGCGTTTGCCGAGGCAAGCAGAACGGAGTGCAGGTCGCTGCCGAAGGCGCGCACTTCATCCATCGCCGTCTTGTTGCGACGAACGATGAAGTTGTAGCCCAACACGGCAGGCACAGCGACGGCCAGACCGATCGCGGTCATGATCAGGGCTTCGCCCACGGGGCCGGCCACCTTGTCGATGGAAGCCTGACCAGACACGCCGATGCGCACGAGGGCGTTGTAGATGCCCCAGACCGTACCGAAGAGGCCAATGAAGGGAGCAGTTGAACCAACGGTCGCCAGGAAAGCCATTCCATCGCCCATGCGGCTCTGCACATTGCCCATGGCACGTTCAATTGACATGGTGACCCAGGTCGACAGATCGATTTGACCCAGCAAGCCATCATGCTTCTGAGTAGCTTCAATGCCGCGCTCGGCGATGAAGCGGAAGGGGCTGTCCTTGTGGAGGGTGTCGGCACCAGCGCGCACTGAACCGGCGCTCCAGAAGGTCTTGTTCGCAGCCTGAGCCTGGCGGGAGATATTGCGGCCTTCCCAGAGCTTCACTGCGATGATGTACCAAGTACCCAGCGACATGAAGATCATGATGAAGAATGTGCCCTTGGCAACAAAATCGCCGTGTTCCCACATGGCGCGCAGACCGTAGGGGTTCTCGACTGCGGCCTGGGACTTGCCCGGCGTCGCGGCGGCAGCAGGTGCTGCTGCAGGCGCAGCCGCTGCGGCTTCGGCCGGCTTGGCGGCTTCGGCAGCCGGCGCAGCGGTCTGGGCGTAGACGCTACCCACAGCCATGGCACCTGCCAGGAACAGGGCCGCGATGCGCGCGGGAATGCGGACGAACTTGAATACCATGGTCTCTCCGATCAGTGATGCCCCAATACAGTCAGCCTGTCGCTGACCACACTCGACTCGCGGCGGCTTCTGTTGGAACACGCCGCTCGATGAATCGAGAACCTCAAGAAAAACGGAAGGCGCGATTCTAACGCGGTAGGAAAGCTACATGCGGGAAAAGTTGCGTGGCTTCGATCGAATTCATCGGAGCATCCTGCTGAACGCGTGCTCCGTGCAACAACACCACTTGTAGCCGCATCTTCGTTGCGATTTGCGCACCGGCTCCGACGCGTCTGGGTCTGCAATCTGCGTGCCAGATACGCGCTGAATTAACTGTCAGTATCGGGCGAGTGGTGCAGTTGGCAGCGCGCTGTAGACCCAGCCCGCGATCGATAGCCGCGGCAACTCTGCAAGCGGTGTGATGTACGAAACCATGTGCGCCTGCGGCACTTTGAAGATCGAGAGGGTGTTGTGCTGGGGAACGAATGTGTCCACAACATCACCACCTGAGCCAATGAACTGCAGCAGGCCCCCCCACTCCGGTTTCCATCGGGCAGACAGATTCAACACGAATGCTGCCTCGCGCTGCTCACCGTTGACATAGTCGGTATGCGGCATGAGGAAGTGCCCGGGCTCATAGCGGCTGACAAACGCCGTTATGTGCGCAATGTTCTTGAGTCCGAGAACCGCGCCGAAGAACGCCTTGCCGGCATCGCCGCGCAGCTCCCCGAGCAAACGTGCAAGCAGATGGTCTTTGCCAAGCGCCTGAAGGTTGTCATCACCCAAGGAGTACTCAAGAAATTCGAACTGGAAGTCCTGCTTTGCGCCTCGCAGGATCGCCCCACGCAACTGCTCCCGCTGAGGCGCTGACATCTGCTGCAAAGTCGAATGCGCAACATTGCGCGTCTCGCCCTGGAACCGAGTGGTCAGCTCCCAAGAAAGACCGGAGGTGAGCGTTTTTGTGAGACTCTGCGCCAGTACGGGATCAAGCACATCCTTGAGCAGAACTCTGCCAGCTGCCGAGAAGCGCTGCGCGGCCCGCTGAACCGCTTCGATGTCGATTGCAATCATCCAAGTACTCACAACAAAATGGGGAGGCCGAGGCCTCCCCATTGTCTACAGCAGTGATGCGCCTTATTTGAACGCGTAGCTGCCGGAAACGTAGGCGGTCCGACCGCGCGGATCGGCATAGCCCGGGTCGAAACCGACTTGGAACACACCGGCACCTGCGATCGTGAACGGCGGATTGCGGTCCAGCACGTTACGCACGCCAGCGGCGAGCTTCAGGCCCTTGATGCCCGTATAGCCCACTTGAACGTCGAAGGTCTCGTAGATGGCGACCTTCTGCGGGGTCGGGAAACCAGTCAGCTGCTGGTTGTACGCGGACTGCCAGTTGTAAACCAGCGTACCGTTCAGCGGGCCTTGCTCCCAGCCGAGGGTTGTCACCGTCCGTGCCCGGATCAACGGATCTGCGCCCGTATTGGCGGCAAAGCCCTCACCCCAAACCTTCTGACCACCGAAAGACAAGCGAGTGTCGTAGCGGTTCACGTAGGTGGCGTCATAGCCCAGTTGGAAGGTACCGACGTCGGTCTTCGGGAAGCGGTACTTCATCGACAGGTCGATACCGCTGGTCCATAGATCGCTCCAGTTACCGATCTTGCTGACTACCGCGGTGATGGCACAGGCTGGCTGGCCACAACCGGTGCCGCGCTGGATGTACTGCGAGAACGGACCATTCAGCACGCCGCTATCCACTTCGCGCTTGTAGCCCCCCAGAATGAAGTTGCCACCAAGTTCGCCAATGGCACCCTGGATGTTGATGTAGTAGAAGTCGATCGTCGTCGAGAAGTTGCGGTTCGGCTCGATGATCATGCCGGCCGTCAAGCCGCGTGCCTTCTCAGGCTTGACCGCAGTGCTGCTCTCCGTCTTGATGTCACGCTGCAGTGCACGGCAGTTGCCTGCGGTACCCACACCACCCGGACAGAGCACCGGGTCAACGAAGTTGGCAGACGAACCAACAGAGGTACCACCGTACAAGTCAGTGATCGAGGGCGCACGGAAACCGCTGGACAATGACGTGCGCATCGCAAACTGGTTCGACGGCGACCACTTCAGACCCAGCTTCGGGTTGAAGGTACCGCCTACACCGCCGTTGTAGCTGTCATAGCGAGCGGCGGCAGTGGCTTCCAGTCCCTTGGCAAAAGGCGCAACCAATTCGCCGAACACACCGGTCGACGTGCGCTTGCCGCTTGTCGACGGGATGGTCGTACCGCCGATCACGTCACCAGATGCCAGGTCAGCATTGGAGTTGTCGGTCAGCTTTTCCGTACGCCAGTTGATACCTGCAGCAACGCCCATGGCGCCACCTGCAAGCGTTCCAAGTTCACGCGAGACCTTCGCCTGGATTTCGTTCAGATCAAGATTGGCCTGACGCACAGACGTCAGAATCTTGGCCGTATTGAGTGCCTGGAGCTGTGCGCCGGTGTTTTCGGCGAACGGGTTGATCCGGCCGGCGTCCAGCAGTGCCTGCAAGCGGCGGCGGCTGAAGTAGCCGTCTGTGTACTTTTCGTTGTACTTGCTCTTGGCGTTGGAGTACGCGATGTCGTAGTCCCAGCCGATCAAGACGCCGCGCGAACCGACGTTAACGCGATACTGGTCAACATCAGCCTGGTTGGTGCGACCACCGCCTTCGCGGATGCGCCAGAACATGCCGATCGGGCCGTTGTAGCCGTACTCGCGAGCGAGGTAGGCCGTCGGATAGAACGGGTTCGTCGGCAGCATGTAGAGCTCGCTCGACGTGAACGTGCCAGTCGGTGTCTCCGAGATGGCGTACTTGGTCTTGGTCTTTGCGTAGGTCAGCTCGGCGAACAGCTCGATGTCGGAGCTCAGCTGCAGCGTCGCACGGCTGATCGCCGACAGGCGATCCTGCTTGGGCAGCAGATCGATCCGCGCCGAGAAGTCATAGATACAGGCATTCTGCGTCGTGCCGGCAAACGATCCACCCGTGTAGTCATCAAACGAGTTGCGAGCCGGGTCGCAAGCAGGGGCACCGGGATTCGAGAAGATCGCGCCGTTGGGCACGAACACACCACCTACGATCGAACCGTCATAGATGTTGGCAACCGGGGTGTTGTACGAAAACTGCGAGAGCGCGGAGAACGGGCCGGTCTGGAAAATGCCGGTCTTGGCGAACGAGCGCTCGCTCGAACGGAGCACGTCATTCTTGCCTGCAGACACCGAGCCGAAAATGTTGAAGCGGTCCTTGGCGAGATCACCAAAACCGAACGTCGCGGTGGCGGTGTAGGAATCGCCACCGCCCTTTTCGGTCTGGTCTGTACGGCCAGAAATGATGATGCCGTTGTAGTCCTTGCGGGTGATGAAATTGATCACGCCGCCGATGGCATCCGTGCCATACACCGCAGACGCACCGTCGCGCAGAACTTCGACGCGTTCGAGCGCTTCGAACGGAATGAGGTTCAGGTCAACTGAGGTGCTGTTGGTCGCAAAGCCCGGCAGGCGACGGCCGTTTAGCAGGACGAGGGTACGAGCCGAGGACAGGCCGCGCAGAGACGCACCAGAAAAACCGGCCAGCGAGGAGCCGACGCCCTGCTGAAGCGAGAAGCCGCCGGCGTTGTTGGCACTGACCTTGGACAGCAGCTCAGCCGCGCTCGTCACGCCGAGCTTGTCGAGGTCTTCCTTACGCAGGACGGTTACAGGAGATGAAGTTTCTGCATCAATACGCTTGATGCTCGAACCGGTCACTTCGACGCGTTCGAGCTTCTGGGTGTCTTGTTGCTGCTGAGCGAGTGCAACGGGCGCTAGCGCGCAGACAGCGAGACCTCCAAAGACCTGCGCAAATGCGCAGACCACTTGTTTACGGTTAAGCATGACTTCCCCTCAAAAGAATGTTTCGCCTTGATGGCGATCTCGGGATTGTGCCGCGTTGGGTTAGGGTGTTCCATGATTCACCCGCCCCAAGTCCGGCTGAGCTGTCCTGAGTGTTGCGAAATGGCATCGAAAAAAAACCGCGGCCGAAGCCGCGGTTTCAAGTGCGTTGCTTATTTCGCGATTACTTGAACTGATACGTGATTCGGCCGTACCAATAGGCACCACGCGGGCTGTGAGTGCTGGCGTCGTATGCGTACCAGTCAGTGTTGGAGAACGGAGGCATCTTGTTGGCGATGTTCTGGCCGCCGACACTGATGCGCAGGTTCTTGATACCGGTGTATGCAACCTGGGCATCAAGCGTGGAGAACTGACGAATCTTCGGGAACACACCGCTCACGGAGAACGCGTCGTAGTACGCAGACGTCGTGTTCCACGTGGCGTTCGTGCTCCATGCACCGTAGGTCCATGTTGCACCAGTCACGTTGCGCCAACGCGGGAACTGGAAGGTACCGATCAACTGCACCAGAGGCTGACCCGGGTTGAGCTGACGACGCAGATTGGTCACGTACGTGAAGCCTGTCGTCATGTCCAGCTTGCCGTAACTGCCAAGGGACTGTTGATAGCGAACGTCCAGATCTACGCCATTGGTCTTCTGCTTGGAGGCATTGAAGAACGTCCGGGTAATACCAGGGACGGTGTCGCCGGACACACCGCGCAGGCCGCCAGGGGCGTTTGCCGCGATGTCATCAGCCGACGGGGTGTTACGGGTCACAGCACCAGGGAACAGTGCTTCATTGGCCAGGATAAACGCAGCCGTCGGAGCGAGGATCCGGTTGTCGTGGTTGATGCTGTAGTAGTCCAGAGCGAAAGACAAATTACGCGTCGGCTCAAACACAAAGCCGAAGTTCCAGCTCTCCGACTCCTCCGGACGCAGGTTCCGGTTGCCCAGGAAGATCGAACGCACCTGTGCCGATGCGCCGTTGCCCGTTGCACCGCCGCAGACAGCCAGCGTGCGTGCATCGTTCGGGCCGAGCGGACCGTTGCGATACGCCTGGCAACGCGGCGCATCCTGAACAACCGGGAAGGATGTCGACTCACCGAGGTACACCTCAGCCAGCGACGGCGCCCGGAAACCTTCGGCATAGCCACCGCGAACCAGGAATTTGTTGCTCGGACGCCAGCTCAGCGCGACCTTCGGAGTCGTTGCCGTTCCAAAGTCTGAGTAGCGGTCCGTGCGAAGGGCCAGCTGGCTTTCCCAGCCCTTGGCAAACGGCAGCGAGAACTCCGCGAAGAAAGACTTGAGGTCACGATCACCCTGGACAGCGGTGCCACCGGAACCAGCAACGCTCACGCGGTTCGGGTTTCGCAGGTCGACACGGAAGTCAGGCGTATCGCTGACTTCTTCCTTGCGCCACTCAAAGCCAGCAGCAATCGCGGCCTGACCGCCCGCCATGCTGAACAGCTCACGGCTAGCCTTGCCGTCGAACGAGGTCAGCGTGCTGGTACCGACGCGCTTCGGATTGATCTTGATCGCATCCAGCATGCCTGCCGGGTTCAACGACGGATCTACAACGCGGTAACGCTGCCCCGTGAAGCCGGCCAGGGTGCCAGCGAAAGCTTCGGTCGCGCGTTCCTGGATGATGTAGTTCTTACCGATGTCGGTCGTCTCGCTCTCGCTGCGGTTTGCGGCGAACTCAATGTCGGTGCCGAAGAAGTTGGCCTTGGCACCGAGAACAAAGCGAGTCGAATCCGTTGTTGTGTCGTTCAGGCGATTGCCTGCTTCGACAAAGCGATAGGCCACCGACGTGAAGGTAGAACCAGCCGGGCGGTCAGGGTGACCCACCGCACCAAAAGCTGCAGGGGTCGGCGCAGCGGATCGGTCCGTGGTGTTGCGGTTGGCCATGGCCTCGGCAAACACCTGGATGTTGGGTGTGACTTCAAGCACACCGCGCAAGAAACCGCCGATGCGGTCAGACGCGGGGATCAGGTTGTTCGCGTAAGCGAAGTCAAACGCGCAAACCGTGCCGCCGCCACCGACACCGAGACTTGCGGCAGAAACGACCTGGTTTGGCGGGCAGTTTGCAAACGCGGTGTTCACGTTTGCCGGTGTCTGGCCGGTGGGCGTACCGAACCAGTAGCCGGGGTTGCCCGTGGGCGAGCGCACATCACGAGCACCGGGGCCGCGGCCGCGCTGATCGGCCGACTTCGAGAATGCGCGCTGCTGAGAGTTGATGGCGTCGCGCTTGTAGTAGTCCAACGTGCCCATCACGTTGAAGCGGTTGGTACCGAGGCTGCCAAAACCGGCAGTCACCGACGCGCGTGTTTCGCCGCCGCCACCATCTTGAGAATCGCCATAGCTGGCAGACAGCTCGACGCCGGTGTAATCGCGACGCAGGATCACGTTAATCACGCCTGCGATTGCGTCAGAACCGTAAATCGCCGAAGCGCCGTCTTTCAGGATGTCAATGCGCTCAATGGCATTGACCGGGATGCTGTTCAGGTCAACGAAGCCTTCGTTGATGTTCTGCGCAAAACCGTAGTTGGCGATGCGGCGGCCGTTGAGCAGCACCAGGGTCGTGTTCACACCCAGGCCGCGCAGCGAGACCGATGAGGTTCCCGGGGCAAAGGAGTTGCCTGCCAGAGATGCTTCGCTGAAGCTGCCGCCACTGACAGCCGTCAGGTTCTGCAACACTTCATTGAGCGTGCTCTTGCCCGACTTCTCGATATCTTCACGGGACACCACAACGACCGGCTGCGGACCTTCGAAGTCCACGCGGCGAATATTCGTGCCGGTCACTTCGACGCGCTCGACCTTCGCGACATCCTTCTTCTCGGCCTGGGCTTGCTGGGCGTTCGCGGCGACGCCGAAGCCGCCGGCAAAGACCACAGCCAAAGCTGCACACAAGTGCTTTTGCTTGAGCATTCATTTCCCCTTTGAAACTAGATCGACCAATTGGCATGAGGCCAAGTCGCGCACGATTCCATGGGACGCCGTGTCATTCAATGCACGAATGCCCGGCATCCTTCACTGAGCCCGGCCCGCGAGGAGGCAATTTCATTGCAAAAACAATGAGTTAACACGTGCGACTGCCAACGACGAGGCGCCGCCTAGTGGAAACCCGTGTGGGTCAATTACCAACAAGTTATCGAATGAAAAAGGCCCTCGGAACCGAGGGCCTTGAGAGTCAAACCGGGGCTGTGAGCGCCCCGGGTTGGCAAACGCTTACCAGAAGCGGTAGGACGCGCCCAGAGAGATGTTCATGCCCTGGGGCGAGTACCAAGCGGTGTTGAACGGACGGGCCAGCGGGTCGGTCGACGGCTTGCGATCCATGATGTTGCGCACCGTTGCCGACAGGGTCAGGTTCTTGATGCCGGAGTACGAAGTACCCACATCCAGCGTCACCCAATCCTGCACGTTACACACACCGAGGTACGTGCCGTTCGGGTTCGAGCAGGTCAGGATCGCAGTACGACCACCGCCCGTTGCCTGGTCAGGATTGCCGAAAGGCTTGAAGCCCTTGAGGTAATTGACCTGCAGCGAGTTGGCCCATGCACCATACTCCCACGTCATGCGAGCAGTGCCGCGGGTATTGGGCGCGTTGCGATAGCCGTTGAACGTCACCATCGGTGCCGTGGGCGTACCAGAGCCTTCCTGCTTCGTGTAATGCGTCAGATCGACGTTGGTGGTCAAGCGGCCCCAATCGCCCAAGGAAGCACGATTGCGCAGGTTGATGTCGAAGCCGGAGACGCGGGTCTTTCCGAGGTTCGCGAAGCCCGTACGGATAAACAGAATCGCGCCCGGGTCATTCGGAACAGTTGTGGAGGTATTCGCGGGATCACGCACCACGGTGTTCGCATAGCGCGGATCGGTCGAGCCTTCATTGGCCAGGATGTCGTTCAGCGACAGGAACGTGATCTCGTTCTCACGCTTGATCGTGAAGTAGTCGACAGTCAGGCTGGTGGTGTTTGTCGGCTCGAACACGAAACCGATGGTCTTGCTCTCTGCCTCTTCAGGCTTCAGGAGCGGCGAGGCCACGATCAAGCCAGGGAGGCTCAGACCGCAACCCACCGTGATGCCAGCGGTTCGGTTGCAGCGACGCGGATCGTCCACGCCGTTAAAGAAGCCGGACGTGGCCGAACGCGTGATTTCCGTCAAAGACGGCGCACGGAAGCCTTCGGCATAGCTCGCCCTCAGCTTGAAGTTATTGGTGGCCTTCCAGGTGCCAGCAAGCTTCGGCGTCGTGGAGTTGCCGTAGTCAGAATAGTCATCCACGCGCGCTGCTACCTGCAACTCAACCGTGGGCAACACCGGCAGAACCAACTCGCCATAGACGGTGGTCACGTCGCGCTTGCCTTGTGCACTTGCGACGCCACGGCCAAAGACGCCGGCGACGGTCTTCAGACGATCAGGCTGAACGTCGCGCTCTTCCTTGCGGAACTCCAGACCAGCTGCAATCGCCGCCTTGCCGCCGGGCAGTGCAAACAGTTCGCCGGAGCCCTTGAGGCTGGCGATTTCAAAGGTTGACCTCGCGGTGTCCTTGAGGTTTGCGCCGAGGCTAGCAAACGACGTCGTGCTCGCCGACGGGTTCAGGAAGTTCAAGGTGCCATTGGTAATGGCATTGTTGAACTCAGTCAGACGGACTTCGTTGTAGTTCGTCGACGTCGTCTTGTTCTCGTTCCACAGGTAAGAGGCCTCGACATCCCAGCCGAACAGCGCACCCTTCACGCCCAATACGGCGCGTGCAGTGTCGCTGTCCACTTCGTTGTCCTGGCGGCCCAGCGCGTCCATGCGTGCGCGGAAAAACGTCGGCGTGGTGAACGGGTTGTTGGGGTTGCCTACCGGCAGCGTGTTGACCATCGGCACGAGCACGCCGGTGGTTGCATTGAACGTACCGCCGTTGCCCTGGCCGACAACGCGGGGCGGGCCGATGAAGTAGGTGTTCGTGCTGTTGAAGCTTCCTTCAGCAAAGCCTTCGAAGTTGCTGCCCAGAGCAACCGTGCCGCGCACAAATGCGTTGTTGCGGTCAGACTTGGGCACGATTTCCACGAAGCGCCACTGGTCATAGAGGCAGAAGTTGCCGCGCGCGGCACCGCCCAATACGGCCTGCGCACTTGCTACATCGGAGGTGGGGCAAGCTGCGCTCGGCGTAAACACTGTCGTGCCACCCGCACCTGCAGCGAGGTAGTTCAGCGCCGGGTGGTAGGACGACGAGGGCACACCGGTCAGGTACACATTGCGGAACGAATCACGGTTCAGGAAGCCTTCAACGTCCTTGAACATGACCGACTCTTGACGGTAAGCCTCGACGTTGCCGAAGACGTTGAAACCGTTTGCGGTCAGGTCGCCGTAGCCGAAGGTTGCCGTGACGGCACCCGTGCCGTACTTGCCGTCCTTGTTCATGGAGCCGCGCACAGCGACTTCCGCGCCCTTGTAGTCACGGCGCAGGATGATGTTGACCACGCCGGCAATTGCCTCGGAACCGTAGATGGCCGATGCGCCGTCCTTCAGGACTTCAATGCGCTCAACCACCGACAGGGGAATTGCGTTGAGGTTAACCGCAGCGCTCTGACCGAAGTTCGGGTCCACGAGGCCGTAGGGCGCGACGCGACGACCGTTGAGCAACACCAACGTGGCGGAAGATCCCAGACCACGCAGCGATACCGAAGCCGCGCCAGCCGAGAAGCTGCCGCTACCGGTCAGTTCGGTCAGGCCACCCGCAGCGGCACTGGGCAGTTCACGCAGAACTTCGGTGATCGTCTGGCGGCCGGAACGACGGATATCCTCGGCCGTGATGATCTGCACAGGTACCGCCGTCTCAGCGTCCGTGCGGCGAATGTTCGAGCCGGTGACCTCGACGCGCTCGACCTTGGTCACTTCCTTCTTCTGGTCTTGCTGGGTTTGCTGCGCTTGGGCGGCAAAGCCGAACCCCCCGGCGAATACCACCGCGAGAGCCGCACACATGTGCTTTTGATTGAACATAAAGAATCCCCTTGGATACATGGACGATTGGCGGGTAGCCAATCCGCGAAGTGTGGCATGTAACCTGTTGTTGCTCTAGGGAACCTGTTCGGCCGGGCACCCCAAGGGGGGTGTGCCGAATTGTCAAAATCTATTTGAATCAACGACTTACACGGCCAATTTGGAGTCGTTTCACCAAACAAAAGCGGCCCAGGCAGCACACCTGCGTTGCGCATCTGCGACAGATTCGTGACTTATCGGTAGCGATGGGGTGCATGCCATCGATGATGATTTCGGTGCACTGCACCGGCTGTTTGTCCAGAACAAGCCAACTACATGCGCGGCACCGCAGCAAGCAGCGTGCGCGTGTAGGGATGCTCGGGCTGCTCCAGCACCTGGCGCGCCGGCCCGGCCTCGACGATCAGACCTTTCTGCATCACCGCGACCTCGTGAGCGAAGAACTCCACCACGCCGATGTTGTGGGTGATGAATAGATAGGCAATGCCCAGCTCCTGCTGCAGCTGCTTGAGCAGATTCAGGATCTGCGCCTGCACCGACACATCCAGCGCCGATGTCGGCTCGTCGCACACGATCAGGCGCGGCTCCACGGCCAGGGCACGCGCGATGGCGATGCGCTGGCGCTGTCCACCGGAAAACTCGTGCGGGTAGCGCTCCAGTGCATCGGAACGCAGACCCACCTGCTCGACGATCTTGCGCACGCGCTCGCGGCGCGCTTCCTGGGCCAGTTCCGGATGCAGGCTCTGCAGGCCTTCCTCCAGGATCTCCGCGACGCGCATGCGCGGGTTCAGGGAGGCAAACGGGTCCTGGAAGATGATCTGGACCTGCTTGCGAATCGACTGCAGCGCCGCACCTTGCAGCGCACCGAGCTCCTGGCCGTTCAGGCGAACGCTGCCCGTGACCTGTGCATTGCCGCGCAGCAGTTGCAGCAGCGCCTTGCCGGTGGTGGTCTTGCCGCAGCCCGACTCGCCCACCAGCGCCAGGGTGCGGCCGGCCGGCACGGAAAAGCTCACGCCATCGACAGCCCGCACATGGTCCACCACGCGGCGCAGCAGGCCGGCGCGGATCGGATAGTGCACGCGCAGATCACGCACTTCCAGGAGCGCAGCAGGCACATCCGTGCGCGCGTCCGCATCGGCAATGGCTGCGGCGGGCGCTGGCAGCGCCGACAACCCCGGGCCGCCGGGGCGATGCAGCACGCAGCGCACCCAGTGACCCGTAGTGGGCTCCAGCAGCGCCGGAGGCGCTGTGCGGCAGGCCTCATGCGCGCCGTCGCACCGGTCAACGAATCGACAGGCAGTGAACTCCCGTGTCAGCGCCGGCACCGTGCCAGGGATGGCCGCCAGGCTGCCGCCGCGCTTGCCTGAATCAGGCAGTGCAGCGAACAGCTTCCTGGCATAGGGATGCATCGGCCGGGCAAAGAAGTCTTCGGCAGGCGCAAGCTCCACCACTTCGCCCGCGTACATGAGCGCCACCTGGTGGGCCATCTGCTTGACCACAGCCAGATCGTGCGTGATCAGCACGATGGCCATGCCCTGCTCAGCCTGCAGTTGCTTGAGCAAGTCCAGGATCTGCGCCTGGATGGTCACATCCAGCGCCGTGGTCGGCTCATCGGCAATCAGTACCTCGGGCTCGGCCGCCAGTGCGATGGCGATCATCACGCGCTGCTTCTGACCACCGGAGAGCTGGAAGGGATAGGCGTCGATGCGCTGCTCGGCGTTCGGGATGCCGACCTTCTTGAGCCATTCCAGCGCCTTGGCACGCGCCGCTGGGCCGCGCAAGGTGGTGTGCGTCTCGATGGTTTCGACGATCTGGTCGCCCACCCGCATGACCGGGTTCAGGCTGGTCGCGGGCTCCTGGAAGATGATGCCGATCTTGCCGCCGCGCGCAGCACGCATCTCGCGTTCGGACAGTTGCAGCAGATCCGTGTCCGCAATGCGCACCTGGCCCTGCGTGATCCGGCCGTTCTCGGGCAGCAGGCGCATGAGGGCCAGTGCAGTCATGCTCTTGCCGCAGCCGGACTCGCCGACGATGGCAAAGGTCTGGCCGCGCGCAATCGAGAAGCGCACGCCATCCACGGCGTGCACGAGGCCGGATTCGCTGTCCAGCTCGACGTGAAGGTCTTGGGTATGGAGCATGGTGCGTCCTCAGGCGGCGGCCGGCTTGAACAGGCGCAGCTTCGCGCGGAACTTGCGGGTGCGCGGATCAAAGGCCGCCTGCACCGCATCGGCCAGCAGGTTGAAGGCCAGCACCAGCGCCACCATGAAGGCGAAGGCCGCCATGAAGCTCCACCACACCACGGGCTCGCGGCTCATCTCGCTGCGTGCCAGGTTGATCATGCCGCCAAAGCTGCTCATGCTCGGGTCCACACCGACGCCCACATAGCTCAACACGGCCTCGTAGAGCACGAGCGTGGAGAAATCCAGCACCGTGGTGATGAGGATCAGATGCGTGACATTGGGCAGGATGTGCCGGGCCATGATGCGCCAGGGCGAGACGCCGAATGCCTGGGCGGCCTGCACGTAATCCAGCTCGCGCAGCTTCATGGTCTCGGCACGCAGCAGGCGGCACAGCCCCGCCCAGCCCGTGAGGCCGAGGATCAGGCACAGGAAGAAGAGCTTCAGGTCGGCCCGCTCGGCACCGGTGTCGAACAACTGCGGGTTCTTGTCGATGAACACCTGGATCATCAGCACGCAGGCGGCAATCAGCAGCACGTTCGGGATCGACGACAGGGTCGTGTAGAGGTACTGGATGACTTCGTCGACCCAGCCGCGGAAGTAGCCGGCCATCACGCCCAGCACCACCGCGAAGGGCAGCGTGGCCAGGGTGGTGAGCGTGCCGATCACAAAGGCTGTGCGGATGCTCTTGAGCGCCTGATACAACACATCGTTGCCGGTGCGGTCCGTGCCCAGCACGTGGTAGTGGTCCATCAGCGTGATCACCGGCCCTGCCAGCAGGCACACCACCGTGACCGTGATGCACACCGTACGCCAGGGCAGATCCGTCTGGTTGGTGAGGATGTCGCGCCAGGTGTCGCGGATGCTTCGCTGCTGCGATGCAGCCAGTCCGGCGGCGACCAGCAGCGCAAAGCAGAATGCCGCGAGCAGCCCGCCGACCACGCCCTGCCCCACGCGCTGGCCCACATCCGGGCCGTAGTCGCGCTCGGCGTCCTTGAGGTGCGCACCGCCATGATCCAGGCGTACCCGTTCGCGCACCACCTGACCATTCACTTCACGAGATTCCTTGGTGAAGGTCTGTGTGGCCATCGGCAGGGAATAGGAGGTTTCGCGCATGGCGATCTGGCGGGCGAGCAGCACATCCAGCACCGACTCCGTCTTGGTGGAGTAGGCCACCGCCGTGTTGGCCGCGGTGCCGGGCGCGGGCGGCAGCATGCGCCGGAAGTGGATGCTGTCGAGCAGCGCAATCGCAAGGAAGAGCAGCACGATCACCAGCGCAGCCATGGCCGAGGGCTCCTGCGCCACCTTGCGCCAGGTAGCGCGCAGCGTCGGGCTCTTGCGGGCATGGCCGATGTAGAACAACGCTGCGATCACCATCAGGAAGAAGACCGCATCCGTCCAGAGAACAATCAGTTTGGGCATGATCAGCAGCCTCCGGCGGTGGCTTTGCTGCAGGAAAATCTGCCCGAAGAGCCGCTCCAGGAGCCATTTCTATCTTTTTCGGCCAGATTTCTCAGATGACCAGAATATGCCGAAATCCGCTCAAAGCATGCGGATGGAGCCAGACTGCGAATTTGGTATTGCGTCATTTTCGGCCAATCAAGCAAGACGCACACGGGGGTCCACCACCGTGTACAGGATGTCGATCAGCATGTAGCTGACGATGTAGATCAGGCTGCCCACGAAGACCATGGAGCGCACGATGGCAAAGTCCTGCCCGCCGATGGCGTCGATCACGTAGCTGCCCAGGCCGGGAATGCCGAAGAAGCTTTCAAAGACAAGGCTGCCCATGAAGATGTAGGGCAGGTAGCTGCCGGCGCTGGTGATGATCGGAATCAGCGCGTTGCGCAGCACGTGACGCAGCAGCACCAGACGCTCGGACAGGCCCTTGGCCCGCGCGGTGCGCACATAGTCCTTGCCGATCTCCTCCAGGAACATGGCGCGCGACAGGCGCGCATCGCCACCCAGGCGCGCCAGCAATGAGAGCGCCACCGGCAGGAAGAGGAACTTCACCACGTCCAACCCGCCGGCAAAGCCCGAGATCGGGAACAGGCGCATGATCTTCGAGAACATGAACTGCCCGACGATGATGTAGAACAGGCTCGATATCGACAGCAGGAACACGCAGAGCACCACGCCCCAGAAGTCGATCGGCGTGTTTCTGAAGAACACCAGCAGCAGACCCAGGCCCACGGTGGCCATCACGGTCAGAATGAAGGTGGGCACGGCGAGTGCGAGCGAGGCCTTCATGCGCGTTGCGATCTCGTGGCCAATATCACCCCCGGCTTCGCCGTCCGCTCGGCCAAAGTCCAGCGCCAGCAGACCCACCGAACGCTCCCAGAAGATGGTCTCGGTGACCTTGCTGCTGCCGGTGGCTGCCGTGTTGAAGTACATCGGCTTGTCGTAGCCGCGCTCGGCCTTCCACTTCTGGATCTGGTCGGCGCTCACGCGCTTGCCACCGATGTTCAGGCGCGCCATGTCATCGGGCGTGTTGACCGTGAAGAACAGCACGAAGGTGAAGATGTTCACGCCCAGCAGCACGAGGATGCCGTAGAGCGCGCGTCGAATGATGTAGTTCAGCATCGGTTCACTCCGCGCCTTGGGTGTTGGCGTGCACCGCAGCAGGTTCGCGCGTGGTGGCGCTCAGGCCCCGGGCCGCTTCGCGGCGGCGGATCATGCGGATGGCAGGCACGGTGGCCAGGGCCAGGATCAGCAGCATCAGCGCCAGCGGCCAGCGCACCGGCTGGTTCCACTCGCGCACCTTCTCGGCACGGACGGCCGCGTCGATGGTGTAGTGCTTGGCCATGTCGCGGATCATGGTGGCGGGCTTGCCGTTGCCCACCCACTGGTGGAAGGCCCCGCCGGCATAGGGGTAGTAGCCGAAGCTCCACACCGCGTCTTCGCGGGCAATCGCCTCCAGCTCGTCGATGAGCTTCTGCTTTTCCGGCCCGTCGTCGAGCAGCTTCAAGCGCTCGAAGCGCTTGTTGTATTCCGGGTTGTCGTAGTTGGAGATGTTCTCGCCGTCGAACTTGGCGCTCGAGTTCGGGCCGTAGAGCAGGAACAGGAAGTTCTCGGCATCCGGGTAGTCCGCCAGCCACCCCCCGAAATAGAACTGCAAGGCGCCCTTGCGCTTCTTGTCCTGGTACTGGTTGAAGTCGGTGGCGCGGACCTCAAGCTGGATGTTGAGCTTGGCAAACTGCTTGGCCATCCAGTCCACCTCGGCGCGGAACTCGGGGGTCAGTGCGCGCTGGAAGTCGTAGTTGATGACCAGCGGCTTGCCGGTCTTTGCATCCCGGCCGTCCGGATAGCCCGCCTCGGCCAGCAGGCGCTTGGCATCCTCGATGGGACGGCGCACGTAGCGGCCATCCTTCCAGACGTGCGTGACCGGGTTCACGCCTTCAGCGGTGCCGTAGCGCGAACCGAAGACACCCGGTGGCATGGGGCCCATGCCGGCCACCCCGCCCTTGGTGGGGAAGATGGTGTTCCACTCGTCGAAGTCGATGGCGATCGAGATGGCCTGGCGCAGCTTGCGGTTCTTGGCCTGCTGCTCGGGCGTGCTGCCCCAACCCACCACGGGGTCGAGCATGTTGAAGCCTGTGTACCAGATGGACGGGTCGAGAAACTTGGGGAACTGCATGCCGCGTTCCTTGAACTCGGCAGCCACCTTCGGATCGTCATCGGCATCGATGCTGAATTCCACCCCATATTCGGTGCGTTCGATCTCCGGCACATCGAGAAAGCCCGCCCGGAACTTGGCTTTCATCGGCACTTTCTCCTTGTCCTGCCGGAACACCAGAGTGTCGATGAAGGGCATGGGCTTGCCGCAGTCCTTCAGGAATCCGGCCGCCTTGTCGCTCGTCTCGCCCTCGCAGGGGTAGAGATCGTCGGTGCGGTAGTTGGGATTGCGCTTGAGGATATGGTGCCGGTCGCGCACGTAGTCGGCCATCATGTAGGGGCCGCTGCCCACCGGCCAGGTATTCATCGACAGGCCGTTGAAGGCCATGCCAGGCTGGCTGTAGAAGTAGTCTGCCTCCCAGGGTGTGGGGGCGAAGAAGGTCATCGCCATCCAGTACTTCATCTGCGGATACTTGCCCTTGATGCGCAGGCGCAGGGTGTAGGGGTCGGGCGCGCTGGCGCCCGCCAGCGGGTATTTGCGGAAGTCCAGGAAGGGCTTGTCCAGGCTGGAGGGGTCGGTGCCGCTGAGCAGCTTCTTGTCCTCGGCCTGGATCAGTTCCATGTAGTCCTTCAGGCCGACGATGTATTCAGCAAACACCGACGAGATCACCGCCAGGGTGCGCGTCGTGGCATTGCGCTTGACCGTGTAGACATAGTCTTCGGCCGTGACCTCGCGTGTGCCGGTCTGGGGCCAGTCGAAGGGGCTGCGCTTGCCGCGCACGTCTGCTGCGGTCAGCTTGTGATAGAGGTAGTTGCCCTGGGCGTCCTTCGCGAAGGCCGGATGCGGGGCATAGCGCATGCCGCGCCGGATCGGAATGTCGTACACGCTCTCGGCAATCTGCTCGCCCGGCGCGTCGGCCGCCAGCTCCTTGCCGTCCTTGTCGAAATACCGCGGCACCGCCACAACCCGCGAGGCCCCCTTGGGCACCAGCTCGTACGGGCGCTTCAGATAGTGATATCCATAAAGCGGCTCGTAGACCTGATAGGTCACGGGCGTCTCGTTGTTCGCATAGGACGACACCGGGTCCAGGTACTTCGGCGAGCGCTCCTGGAAACTGGAGAACAGCGTGTTCTCGCGCTCTGCGCCTCGCGGATGCGGGCTGTTGGGCACCTCGCCACAGGCGCTCAGACCGAGCACCAGCCCCAGGGCCAGCACAACCGCCCATACAGACGGTGCGCGCGTCAAGGGCCGGGCACGATGCCCGGCGCGATGGAACTTCATCTGTGATCCCCTCCAGCGCCGGCCCGCGGGTCTTGTGGACACTGGGCGGGCACACGCCTGATCGGCGCGCCGCGGCCCGGGCCTGACGGCAAAGCGCGGATGATAGATGCAGGATCCGTAACGATCAGGGTTTTCCCGTGCGCTCGGTGATGTCGCAGTAGCATTTGCGCCAATCTCAACTCCCGGAATGCACATCCATGGGCTTTCTCGCCGGCAAGCGCCTTCTGATCACCGGTCTGCTGTCCAACCGTTCGATTGCCTATGGCATTGCGACCGCCTGCAAGCGCGAAGGCGCAGAACTGGCCTTCACATACGTGGGTGACCGATTCAAGGACCGCATCACCGAATTCGCACGCGAGTTCGGCTCTGAACTCGTGTTCGACTGCGACGTGGGCAGCGATGAGCAGATCGAGCGTGTGTTCAAGGATCTGTCGGCCACATGGCCCACCTTTGACGGCTTAGTGCATGCCATCGGCTTTGCGCCGCGCGAGGCGATTGCCGGCGACTTTCTCGACGGCATCTCGCGCGAGGGATTCCGCATTGCGCACGACATCTCGGCCTACAGCTTTCCGGCCATGGCGAAGGCCGCCGCACCCATGCTCAATGACCGCGCTGCCCTGCTCACGCTGAGCTACCTCGGGGCGGTGTCGGTGGTGCCCAACTACAACACGATGGGTCTGGCCAAGGCCTCCCTGGAAGCCAGCGTGCGCTACCTCGCCAGCGCGCTCGGCCCCAAGGGTGTGCGCGTCAATGGCATCTCTGCCGGCCCGATCAAGACCCTGGCCGCCTCCGGCATCAAGGACTTCTCCAAGATCCTGCATTTCGTCCAGGCGCACGCTCCGCTGCGCCGCAACGTGACCATCGACGAAGTGGGCAATGTGGCGGCCTTCCTGCTGTCCGATCTGGCCAGTGCGGTCACCGGTGAAATCACCTATGTGGATGCGGGCTTCTCCACGGTCACCCCAGGCATGAGCGAATAACGACGTTCAGCTGCAACGCGGGGGCTTCACGGCGAGTGAGCGGGAACTAACATTTCGGCCGTCTGTCTGCGCGGGAGTCATCCGAGCACATTGCTGACGGACGATGTTCACAAAAACGGATCAGGAGACATGTTCATGAAGCGCTTTTTTGCGGTGGCCGCGCTCGCACTGGCCACCTTGGCGAGTCAACCCGCGCTGGCCCAGACGACCGAAATCGACAAGGTTTCGCTGCCCAACACCACCAGCGTGGGCGGCCAAAGCGCCACCCTGAATGGCATGGGCATGCGCAGCCGGTTCGGGTTCCGGGTCTACGTCATTGGTCTGTACCTGCCCAAGAAGACCAGCAACGCGCGCGAGGCCATCACCATGCCGGGCGCCAAGCGGGTTCACCTCACGCTGCGTCGTGAAATCAACAACACCGAGCTTGGCAATGCCTTTCTGAAAGGCATCCGGGACAACGTCCCGCCTGCCGAGATTCAGCGCCTGGGCGTCCAGCTGGTGCAGTTCGGCCAGTTCTTCGGTTCCATTCCCGCGCTGAAGGCCGGCGACACCATCGTGCTTGACCTGCTGCCGGGCAAGGGCATGAACCTCATCATCAACGGCAAGCAGGTGGGCGATGTGGCCGGCGACGAATTCAACTCGGCCCTGCTGCGCATCTGGCTGGGCGAGAAGCCTGTGCAGGCCGACCTGAAGGATCTGCTCCTTGGCGTGCGTCCCGGCCAGGCGGCGCCCGCCGCCGCCGCTCCGCAGCAGCCGGCTGAACGGAACTGACCGCCGCAACTCGGCGTTGCACGCAAATCAGGGCGCCATAGGCGCCCTGATTTCTTTGGGCGCGCCTGCGTCCGAAGCGATGCCAGAAACAGGGGATGCTTTCCCCCTCTTTTCGCCCAGGTCCGGGCGACAGCGACCGATAAGCTCCCCTCGCCCCTGATGCTCTGAGGAGAGACTGATGAACAAATGGATTGCCGCCACGCTCATCGCGCTGGCTTCTTTGACACCCACCGCACACGGCGCCGAACTTGAAGGCGTGAAGATCCCTGATCAGGTCACCGTGGCCGGTCAATCACTCACCCTGAACGGACTTGGCGTGCGCAGCCGCTTCGGATTCAAGGTCTATGTCGGTGGCTTGTATCTGCCCAAGAAGAGCGGCAACGCGGCCGAAGCCCTGAGCATGAAGGGTGCGAAGCGTGTACATCTGACACTGGTGCGCGAGATTTCATCCAAGGACCTCGGCGAGGCGTTTCTCAAGGGCGTTCGCGAGAACCTGAGCCCGGAAGAACTGCAGAAGGTGAGCACCCAGCTCGTCCAGTTCGGACAGGTGTTCGCCACAATCCCCACCGGCAAGCCCGGCGACGTCATCATGGTCGACTACAACCCCTCGCGCGGAACCGTGGTGAATTCCATGGGCAAGGAACAAGCCGCCATTCCTGGCGAAGAGTTCTACGAGGCTCTGTTGAAGATCTGGTTGGGCAACAAGCCGGTTCAGCCCGACCTCAAGGATGCGATGCTCGGCAAGAAGTAAGTATCTTCTGCACTGAATGTGACGCGGGCGACCGGAGGGTCGCCCGTTTTCATTGGTGCCGAGCTGCTGGCAAGGAGGCTGCCGAATCAGTGCACCCGCGCGTCAAACCCCTCGGCAACCAGCGCCTTGACCAATTCCTGGATGTGCGCCGAGTTGCGGGTCTGCACCACGACATCCACTTCCGTGTACTGCGCAGACAGCGCAGTGAACGCCCGCTGGTGATGCACTTCCTCGATGTTGGCCGAGTTGTCTGCAAGAACCCGCGTAAGACTCGCCAGTGCGCCAGGCACGTCGCGCACACTCACGGTGATGCGTGCCAGACGCCCCGATCGCACCATGCCGCGCTCGATGATGCCCGCAAGCACCAGCGGATCGATATTGCCGCCGCACAGCACCAGGCCGACCTTCTGACCCGCGAACATCTCGCGGTGCGCGAGCAGCGCAGCCAGCCCGGCCGCGCCTGCGCCCTCGACCACTGTCTTCTCGATCTCCAGCAACATCAGGATGCTGCGTTCAATGTCAGCCTCGGAGACGAGGACACAGTCGTCCACGAGGCTTTTAACGATGCTGACGTTATCCGCGCCCGGCGACTTGACCGCGATCCCCTCTGCGATGGTGGCGCTGCCACTCTCGTGCGCGGTGCCCCGCTTGGCGTTGAACACGGCCGGGAATCGCTCGGTCTGCACCCCATACATCCTGATGCCCGGCTTGAGCGCCTTGGCTGCCACCGCCATGCCTGCGATCATGCCGCCCCCACCCACGGCAATCACCATGGCATCCAGGCTCGGCTCGGCATCAAGCATTTCAAGGGCAATCGTGCCCTGCCCCGCGGCGACCTGAGGGTCGTCGTAGGGGTGAACGAGCACGTATCCCTGCTCGGCCACCAGACGCATGCCATGCTCCCGAGCGTCATCGAAGGTGGCGCCATGCAGCACGACATTCGCGCCGAAGGCCCGCGTGCGCTCGACCTTCACGGCTGGCGTGAACTTGGGCATGACGATGGTGGCCGGAATGCCCATGCGCTGCGCGTGGTAGGCCACGCCCTGCGCATGATTGCCCGCCGAGACGGCAAGCACCCCGCGCTTGCGCTCATCCGCACCGAGCTGTGCCAGCTTGTTCAGCGCCCCGCGCTCCTTGAAGCTCGCGGTGAACTGCAGATTCTCGAACTTGAGAAAGACCTCGCAACCGCAGATGTCCGACAGCGTGCGCGACGGCACAAAGGGCGTATTGAGCACGTGCGGCGAGACGCGGGTCTGCGCGGCACGGATGTCGTCAAGTGTCAGGGCCATCGATGGACTTTCTCTGTCAGGGGGTTCCTTGCACGTTCAGTGGGGCGCAATGTCTTGCGGTTGATGGCAGACCTTCGGCTGGGTGCGGATGGCACCGCCGCGCAGACCCATGACTATCGTGCTGGGGTCGAAGTGTACGGACTCGGGCTGCGCCCGTACCCACAGCCATGGCTGGGCAGTGGTGCATCCCGCGCGAAGCCTTCCTCATCGACATGGCATTGCCGCATTGCCAGGGCCGATCGACAGGCCTTCACCAAACTCCGCGGACGCACCGACTGCCCGGCCGATGGCGGGCCGGGCGCTAGATGGTCCAGGGTGCAGGACGATCGCGATCAAGCCCGAGCACGCGCGCTGCATCCGCAAGCCGCTCGCCCGCCCATCCAAGGGCATGCAACGCCGAGTACGCCATCCACGCAGAATCAATCTCGAAGAAGTCGCGCAGGCGCGCGCGCGTGTCGCTGCGACCAAAGCCGTCGCAGCCAAGCACGACGTAGGGCGCATGCAGCGCTGCGCGGATGCTCTCAGGCACCGCCCGCACATAGTCGGCTGCCGCGACCACCGGAGCCGCTCCGCCCAATTGACGCTCCACCCAGGCCTCGTCGGCCGCATGTCCGAGCCGGCGCGCGCGCTCCTGTTGCATCCAGTCACGTGCGAGCAGTGACCAGCTCGTCACCGAATACACGGCAGCGCGTACCGCAAAGCGCGCTTCAAGCAGGATCGCCGCCTCGCGCGCCTGTGCGAGGGTGGCGCCGCTGCCGAGCAGCCGAACCTGTGCATCGGGCTCACCCCATGCCAGATACATGCCGCGCAGTACCCCCTCGGCAGCGCCCGCAGGAAGATCCGGCTGCGGCAGGTTCTCGTTGGTCACTGTGAGATAGAAGAACTCATCGCGCTGATGCTCAAGGATCGACCGCATTGCATCGTCCAGAATGACTGCAAGCTCACCTGCGGTCGCCGGGTCGTAGGCCCGGCAATTGGGAATCGTTGCCGCCAT
>JAIXTA010000068.1 GCA_027484405.1 Burkholderiales bacterium | reverse complement strand
TGCTGCGCCAGCGGGCCGGGCAGGCCGGTGCCGCGCCAGTACTCGGTGAAGGCCACATCGAAGTACGTCAGATAGTGGCCGTTGAAGACCACCTTTTGCAGATCCACCTCGGCCCAGCGCACGCGCAGGGTGTGGAGGAAAGCAAAGTCGCTGCGTTGGGTCATGGTCTGGCGCTCCGAGTGTTCACCTGAGAACGGCTTCTCGCTTGCCTGGCGGGCTTCTTCAGGCACTTTGGCCTGGAAAGGCGCATCAAGCCTTGATCTGTCCGTTCGGATTCATTATTCATGAGCTTCTTCAGGGCAAATTGGCTGGAAAGGCTTGCCAGACAAGCGAGAAGCCCCTTGGAAACTTCTGCAAGTCGTCGCGAGGGGGGCAAGTTGCATGTGAAGAGCGCAGACAGTAGGCGTGGTACGGCGACGAGTTTGCGACGCTCGGGAGCACGCCCATTGGCCGGCGCAGCAGGTGTCCAGCAGCTCCCCGTTCAGACGCTGCCCACCAAGGCTGCATCATCGGCCAGCCCGAAGGCCTCGCGCAGCGCGGCGGCGGCGAGCTGGTGCGCCACACGCGCCCGGTCCACCCAGCCGCCCATGTTGAAGAAGCCGTGCACCATGTCCGGAAAATCCACCCACTGCGCCGCCACGCCCTGGGCCTGCAGCTTCTCGGCATACAGGCGGCCCTCGTCGCACAGCGGGTCGAAGCCGGCGGTCAGCACCCAGGCCGGCGCCACGCCGGCCAGCGGCGGCGCATTGGGCGCATCCAGCGGGGCAAAGCGCCAGTCATTGCGGTCGGTGGGGCTGCGCAGGTAGTGGCCGAAGAACCAGTCGATGTCGGCGCGATCAAGCAGCACACCGTGGGTGAGCCGGCGGTGGCTGGGTGTGTTCTGGTGGCCGCCGGTGCCGGGGTAGATCAGCAGTTGCAGAGCCAGGGCCAGGCCGAGATCCCGCGCATGAATGGCGGTGACGGCGGCCAGGGTGCCACCCGCGCTGTCGCCGCCCACGGCGATGCGGCCTGTGTCGAGCGCATGCCCCGCGCCATGCACCTCCAGCCAGCGCAGCGCGGCCCAGGCGTCATGCACGGCGGCCGGAAACGGATGCTCCGGCGCCAGGCGGTAGTCCACGCTCAGCACCGCGCAGGGCACGTGCGCGGCCAGCCAGCGGCAGATGCGGTCATGTGTATGGATCGAACCGACCGTGAACCCGCCGCCATGAAAGAACAGCAGCACCGGCTGCGGCAGCCAGGGGTTGGGCTCGGCGCCGTAATACAGGCGCGCCGGCACGCTGGCGCCGCCACCAAAGCTTGCCAAGGGCAAATGCAGGTCATCCACGCGCGGCAGCGGCACCGGCTTGATGTCGACGATCGGCGCCTGCTTCTCATAGAGCGTGCGCGCCTCGGCCGGCGACACATCCCGGAAGTGCGGCGTGCGCCGCTTGGCAGCCTGTGCGATCAGCGCGGCAATCTGCGGGTCGAGTGCGGCGGATTGGGGTGGGCTGAGGTTCACGTCAGAACAGGTTGGGGGCCACAGATGGACACAGATGAACACCGATGGATTTGCGATTGTGATTGGGAGGGCCAGGCCGTGGCATGGCGCCCGGTTCGACACAGAACGCTTCAGGGGTTCATCTGTGTGCGTCTGTGGCCCTCTGTGGCAAAGGTCTTTTCGCTTGTCCCCCGGACTTCTCCAGCCATTTTGGCCTGAAGAACCGCGCCGAAAGCCGATCTTGCATCCGCTTTCCGGGCCTCAGGCTTGCGCCGCGAGCCAGCGGTCGATGGCCGCATTGATGCGTTCGGGCTGCTCGTGCACCACCCAGTGGCCGCCGTCCGGAATGCGTTCGATGGTCAGCGGGTTCACCAGCGCGTCCAGACCATCCAGCAGGCTGGAAGGCAGGGCGAGATCTTGCTCGCCCCAGATCACGAGCGTGGGCCGCTTGACCAGCCAGTCCTGCGGCTGCAGCGTGAGCGCTGCCGGGCCGGGGTCGGTGTCGGTGGGTGGATGCAGCGGGCTGGCGCGGTAGTAATTCACGCCACCGGTCAGCGAATGGCTGCCGTTCTCGCCGGGCACGGACCACATGGCCTGGTAGCGCGCGCGCAGAGGCTCGAACCAGGGCGCCGGCGGCTGGCCCATGCCGTTGAAGAAGCCTTCCAGCGCGGCAAAGCCGTGCTTGGCCAGCCCCAGCTCGCTGCCCGGCATACGCAGCCAGTTCATGTAGGCGCTGGCCGCCTGCTGCTGCGGGTCGGTGGCCAAGGCGCGCATGAAGGCGTACGGGTGCGGCGAATTGATGATCACGAGCTGCCGGACCACTGCGGCAGCTGGATGGCGAGGTTCCAGGCGAGCGCCCCGCCCCAGTCGTGCGCCACCACGACGGCGCTGTCGTAGCCCAGGTGCTTGATCAGCCCGGTCAGGTCACCGATGAGCACCTTGGGGCGATAGGCCGCCACCTCGGCGGGCTTGCTGGAGAGGTTGAATCCGCGCAGGTCCGGCGCCACGGCAAAGTAGCGCTGGCCAAAATGCGCGAGTTGCGCCTCCCATTCGAACCAGGCCTCGGGAAAGCCGTGCACGAAGACCATGAGCGGCGCACCCGGGGTGCCGGCCGTGGCGTAATGCAACTTGATGCCAGGTTGAACCTGCGCAAACTGCCCGTCGCGGATCGGGGCGGCCATGGCTCAAGCCTCGGCGCGCAGTTGCATGCGCAGCTGGGTTCGCAACTTCTGGCCCAAGTCCGGCCGGTCCTTGAAGGGGTCGGTCGGGTTGCGGCCCAGAGCAACGTCTTCCAGACGGGTCTGCACCATGCCCAGGGCCTGGGGGTGACTGTAGATGTAGAAGGCGCGCGCCTCGATGGCGGCAAAGGTCTTGGCGGCGACTTCAGCGGCCGTCACCTTGCCGGAGGTCACCGCCTTCTCGCTCATGACCTGCGCAATCATCTGGCTTTGGGTGGGCCGCGCGCCCTTCAGTTCGGCCGGGCGGTTGCGGTGGCTCTGATGGATCCCCGTGGGCACGAAGTACGGGCAGAGCACGCTGGCGCCGACCTGATCGGTCACAAGCGCCAGGTCCTGATACAGGGTCTCGGACAGGCTCACCACGGCATGCTTGGTGACGTTGTAGACCCCCATGTTGGGCGCATTGAGCAGCCCGGCCATGCTGGCGGTGTTGATGATGTGGCCCTCGTAGGCCGGGTCCTGCTGCGCGGCGGCCACCATGTGCGGCACGAACAGGCGCACGCCGTGGGCCACGCCCCACAGGTTCACGTTGATCACCCACTCCCAGTCGGTCTGGGTGTGTTCCCAGATCAGCCCGCCGAAGGCCACGCCGGCGTTGTTGAAGACCAGATGCGGCACGCCGAAGCGTTCCAGCGCCGCACTGGCAAAGGCCTCCATGGCGGCGGCACTGCCCACATCCACCTTCTGCGCAAGCACCTGCGCGCCCTGCCCCTGCAGCTCGGCCACGGCAGCGGCCAGCGCGTCGTCCTGCACGTCGGCCAGCACCAGATGCATGCCGCGGCGCGCCGCCTCGCGCGCAAACTCCAGGCCAAAGCCCGAACCCGCGCCGGTGATCACGGCCGTGCGGCCGGCAAACTGCTTCATGCTGCCTCCAGAATCATTTCAATGTGGGGAATGTCGTCTTCGATGTAGGGCTCGGAGATCGTGCGAAAGCCCAGATCCATGTAGAAGCGCTCCAGGCGCGCCTGCGCGCCGATGCGGTTCTTCTGCCCCGGCCAGGTGGCGTGGTGCCGGGCAATGCCCTCGGCCACCAGCACACGGCCCATCCCCGTGCCGCGCACGGCCGGTGAGCTGATCACGCGGCCGATCGAGGGTTCGGGGTACTTCACGCCGGGATCGACCAGGCGCAAATAGGCCAGAAGCTTGCCTTCAGCATCCTTCGCACGACCCAGCAGGTGCCAGCACCGCTGATCCACATAATCCGGGTCCTGGAAGATGCACTGCTGCTCCACCACGAAGACCTCGCTGCGCAGGGCCAGCAGGTCGTAGACGTCAAAGGGGCTGAGATCGGCGAATCGGGCCCAGGTCCAGCTCAGGGCGGGCGGCGTGGCAGAAGTCGTCATGCAGTCGATGGAGGGTGGGACGAGATGGCGGGCTGGTGCGCGACACGGCGCAGACACCGTCCGCCAGAAGGCCGTCCGACGAAGGGTGATGAATTGCTGGGCGACACGGGCGCAAGGCCGCCCGGCCGCAGCAGGTTCGGCCCGCTGTGGTGGCGTCTGTCTGCCCTTGGATGTGCTTGGGATCTTGAGTGGGCCATGCACGCCGCAGCGCCCGGGCGCGCCGGACTCAGAACCGATCGGGATCGCGCGGCCGTGCCGAGGGCGCGGCCACCAGCGAGGTGACGGTCTGGTACCAGGGCTTCACATAGGCAATCAGCACGCCGTTCTGGACGGCCGGGTCCTTGGCCGCGAAGGCCATGGCGTCGTCTTCCGTGACGCCCTCGGCACAGATCATCAGGCCGCCGGAGTGGTCCATGAAGTGGCCGCCCTCGAGCAGCAGCCCCTTGTTGAGCCACTTGGCCCAATGGGCCAATTGCTCGACATGGAAGCGCTGGCTGCGCAGGGGTTGACCAGCTTGCCATTGGGGTCCGGCGCGAAGAATGACGACGTGCTTGAGTGACATGCCCTCGATATGGGTTCAGATCAGCTTGACCAGCTGCTTGCCGAAGTTGGCGCCCTTGAGCAGGCCCATGAAGGCTTCCGGCGCGCTGGCCAGGCCCTGGGAAACGGTCTCGCGGTACTTCAGCTTACCCGTCGCCACCAGGGTGCCCAGCTCCTTGAGCGCCTCAGGCCACTTCTCCATGTGTTCGCTCACGATAAAGCCCTGCATCTTCAGGCGACTCACCAGAATGAGTGCCGGATTGGCCATGGGCAGGGGCTCGCCGTTGTAGCCGGCGATCATCCCGCACACCGCAATGCGGCCGAAGGCGTTCATGCGCAGCAGCACGGTGTCCATGATCCAGCCGCCGACATTCTCGAAATAGCAGTCGATGCCGTCGGGCGCCGCCTCTTTCAGCGCCTTGTTCAGGGCCTTGCCGTCGCTGTGCGCCTTGTAGTCGATGCAGGCATCGAAACCGAGCTCTTCGACCACGTAGCGGCACTTGTCCGGCCCGCCCGCAATGCCCACCGCGCGGCAGCCCCGCGCCTTGGCGAGCTGGCCCACGGCACCGCCCACCGCGCCGGAGGCCGCAGACACCACCACGGTCTCACCCGCCTTGGGCTCGCAGATCTGCGTCAGGCCGTACCAGCCGGTCACGCCAGGCATGCCCATGGCGCCCAGGTAGGCACTGAGCGGAATGTGGGTGGTGTCCACCTTCTGCAGCACGCCGCGCTGCGTGGCGTCCACCACGGCGTATTCCGCCCAGCCGCCCATGCCCACCACCTTGTCGCCGGCCTTGAAGTGCGGGTTGCGACTCTCCACCACCTCGCCCACGGTGCCGCCGATCATGGTTTCGTTCAGCGGCTGGGGCGTGGCATAGCTGCGGCCCTCGTTCATGCGGCCGCGCATGTAGGGGTCCAGGCTCAGGTAGTGGTGGCGCACGAGCACCTGGCCCTCGGCCAGGTCAGGTGCCGTGACGCTTTCGAGCCGGAAGTTGTCCGGCGTGACCGGCCCCGTGGGGCGGGATGCAAGCACGATGCGATTGAAGGTGGTGCTCATGGGTCAGTCTCCTTTGAGAATGGTGGTGGGCGACATGCCGAGCTTTGCGGCCGCCTCCCAGGATTTGAGGAACTTGAAGGTGCCGCTGGCCTTGGCGCAGACCTGCCCTTCGCTGTCGATCAGCTCGCCTTCGCAGAAGGCCATGCTGGTGCTGGTGTGAAAGCAGGTGCCGCGCGCCGTGAGGCGGGGTCCCTTGGCACCGCGCACGAAGGTGGTCTTCATCTCCACCGTCACGTTGCCGCCCTGCTGCGAGGCCTGCACCGAGCGCCCCGCCATGGCCATGGACACATCCAACATGGTCATCACCACGCCGCCATGCACCACGCCCCAGCTGTTGGTGTGGCGCCGGTCCACGTCAAGGTAGCACTCGGCCCGCCCACCCTCCACCGGGCCGTAGTCCAGGCCGAGGTCGTCGTGGAAGGGGATTTCGATGCCGCGGGCGGCGAGGGATTTGCTCATTGAGGATCTTTGAAAGCGAGCGGGTCAGTGTCTTGCATTCGGTACTCAGCCATCAATCGCGCAGCGCGTGCATCGTCAATCCGCATAGTTTCACTCGTCCAGCGAGCAAACCGGTTAGGTGACTCGTGCACAAAACAGAGCAGATGCCCGGAAGCCGGATCGTGAATCAAGCCCGTTGCTCCTCCATCGATCACGCCAACAAGTCTTGCGTTGGGCCGCTTCCTTATCTCACGCAAGTATGACTGCATGAGACGACGATGCCGCCGACGGGAGTCAGCAACTGCTTTCCGCTTTTGCAGCGCTGAAGATGAGGCGAAGCTCCCAAACAGGTCACCAAAGATCGCCCCGATGCCCCACAGCAGCGCCTCTACCAATGCACCCACGGTCTCAGTCGCTCCTCAAACCGCACTCACCCCACCATCCACCGCCAGCACCTGACCGGTGATGTGCTGGCCGGCATTGCTGGCAAACAGGAGCGCGGCACCCTTCAAGTCTTCCGGCCCGCCGATGCGCTGCAGCGGCGCGCCCATGGCCAGACGGTCTTCGCCGAGGGCGGCAAGCACGCCCTTGGTCATCTTGCTCGGAAAGAAGCCCGGCGCCAGCGCATTGACGGTGATGCCGTGGCGGCCCCACTCGCCGGCCAGAGTCCGGGTGAAGTTGATCACCGCGCCCTTGCTGGTGTTGTAGGCAATGGTCTGCATGGTGCCCGGCGGGTTGCCGGCCAGGCCGGCGATGCTGGCCACATTGATGATGCGGCCGTAATTGCGCGGGATCATGCTGCGCTTGCCGATGGCCTGGGTGAGCAGGAACAGGCCGCGGATGTTCAGGTCCATGACCTTGTCCCAGGCCTCCAGCGGATAGTCCTCGGCCGGCGCGCCCCAGGTGGCGCCAGCGTTGTTCACGAGAATGTCCACGTGGCCGAGCACGGCAATGCTCTCGTGCGCCAGATTGTCGATCGAGCCTTCGTCGCTGCCATCGGCCACCACGTAGCCGGCACGGATGCCCTGGGCCGACAGGTGTGCCACGGCTTCGCGCAGTTCGTCTTCCTTGCGGGCCGAGAGCATGAGCTGCGCGCCCATCTCGCCCAGCGCCTCGGCAATCTGCAGGCCCAGCCCGCGCGAACCGCCGGTGATGAGCGCCGTGCGCCCGGACAGGTCAAGGAGTTGCTTGATGCTCATGCGTGGCTCGAAGTGGAAACGTAGATGTCCATTTGGCGCGGTTCTTCAGGCCAAAATGGCTGGAAAGCCGCATGGGACAAGCGGAAAAGCACTCTGGAAAAAGCGCAGAGGCACCTAATCCACCCGCCAATCCAGCACGCTGCGTGTCTCGCGCATGGCGCCCAGGGTCTGGCCCACGGCCTTGTGCTGCGGGTGGCTCTGGTAGGCCGCCAGCGCGGCCTCGTCGGCAAAGTCGCTGATCAGGATCACGTCGACGTTGGCCTCCAGGCCCGGCGCGGCCAGCGCCACCTCGAAGCGCAGGATGCCCGGCACCACATTCGCGCAGGTATCGAGCAGGCGCTTGAACTCCGGCGCATCGGCCGGGTTCTTGAGTTTCCACATCACCACGTGGCGGATCATGGATTCCGGTCCATCACTTGATGCCATCCTCCGGCAGATTCATGCGGGCGCGCTTCAGAATCATGATCACGCCGATCACCAGCGCCAGCACCCCGCCGGTCAGCACAAAGGGCATGACCGCCGGCGCGAGATCGTTGAACAGCATGTACAGCCCGCCGGCGGTGACGATCATGCCGCCGTAGATGAGGATCCAGATGATCCCCTCGAAGCGGTTGTTGAAGATGCCCATCCAGCTCACCGAAGACTCCTTGGCCCTGCTCAGAACCATGCATCCTGCATGTCCAGGGTGGTGGTGTCCAGCGACTCCAGCAGCGCGAGTTGCGCATCCACCTTGGGCAATTCATACAGATAGAAGTAGCGGCAGGCCTGCCACTTGCCATGCAGAAAGTCGCTCCGGCTGTCTTCCCACGCAGCCGACGCGGCCAGCGACAGATCCAACCACACCCAGGCCATGACCACGTGGCCAAAAGCCTCAAGATAGGCCGTGGCGTTGGCCAGGGTCTTCTGCGGATCGCCCGCACCCCAGAGCGTTTGCGTGACGGCCGCCAGACGCATCACGCGCTCGCCCAGCATCTGCGCCCAGCGGCGCGTGTCTGCACTCTTGCTCTGCGCAGCCTGGCCGATGGTGGCCTTGACGCGCTCGCCCAGCAGCTTGAAGGCTGCGCCCTCGGCCATGACCACCTTACGGCCGAGCAGGTCCAGACCCTGGATGCCGTGCGTGCCTTCATGGATGGGATTGAGGCGGTTGTCGCGGTAGTACTGCTCCACCGGATAGTCGCGCGTGTAGCCATAGCCGCCGTGCACCTGGATGGCCAGGGCATTGGCTTCCAGACACCACTGGCTGGGCCAGCTCTTGGCAATCGGCGTGAGGATGTCGAGCAGCAGGGTCGCGTGACTGCGCGCCTGCTCGGTCTCGCCCGTCTTTTCCTCGTCCACCAGGCGGGCGCAGAACAGGTTCAATGCCAACGCGCCCTCGGCATAGGCCTTCTGCGCCAGCAGCATGCGCTTCACGTCGGCATGCTGGATGATGGGGATCTGCGGGCTGGCCGGGTCCTTGCCTGCCGCCGTCATGGGTCGGCCTTGCGGCCGGCCACGCGCGTACTCCAGGCTGGCGGCGTAGCCCGCCCAGCCCAGCATGGTGGCGCCCAGGCCCACGCCGATGCGTGCCTCGTTCATCATGTGGAACATGCAGGCCAGGCCCTTGCCGGGCTCGCCCACCAAGTACCCGATGGCGCCCGCCTGGGCCTCGCCGCTCGCGCCCACGGGCATGAACTTGCCTTCGCCAAAGTTCAAGAGCGTGTTGACGGTGCCGCGGTAGCCCATCTTGTGGTTCAGACCGGCGAGGACCACGTCGTTGCGCTCGCCGACCGAAACGTGCGCGTCCTCACCCTGCCCCGCCACGCTCACCAGACGCTTGGGCACGGCAAAGAGCGAAATGCCCTTGGTGCCCGGAATCAGCTTGCCGTCGGGCCCCGGGATCTTGGCCAGGACCAGATGCACGATGTTCTCGGTCAGGTCGTGCTCGCCGCCCGAGATCCACATCTTGTTGCCGCGCAGCCGATACTGCGGGCCGAGCGCTGAATCACCCTCGAATTCGGCCCGGGTGCTGATGTCCGACAGGCTGGAGCCCGCCTGCGGTTCGGACAGGCACATCGTGCCGAAGAAGCGGCCGGCCAGCTCCGGGCGCACAAAGGCGTCAATCTGCGCCGCGCTGCCATAAGCCAGCAGCAGGTTGGCGTTGCCGATCGTCAGGAAGGGGTAGCCCGCCGTGGCCACATTGGCCGCCATCACGTGCGCCATGCAGGCCTTGGCCACCACCTGCGGCAGCTGCATGCCGCCGAACTCATAGTCATGCTCAGCCGCAATCAGGCCCGAGGCGATGAAGGCATCGAGCGCCGTCTTGACCTCGGGGATCAGATGCACCCGCTCGCCATCAAAGCGCGGCTCGTTTTCGTCCGCCTTGCGGTTGTGCGGCGCAAAGTGCTCGCGGGCGAGCTTCTCGGCCAGATCGAGCGCGGCCTGGAAGGTGTCGGCGGAGTGGTCGGCGTAGCGCGGGCGTGTGGTTAAGGTGTCGACGGCAAGCCATCGCATCAGGAACGTCAGCTCGGAGGACAGCAGCTTGCTCATCGGATCTTGAACTCCCAGGGCACGGTTTCTCTCGCCCCGTTCAGTGACACCTGCGGACGACCGAGACGCTGCACGGCATCTCGATACATGCCTTCCAGCATGCGCTTCAGTCCGGCGGTACGGACGCCTTCATGCTCGACGATTTGCACTTCGCCCGTATCAAAGGCCACCTGCACATCGAATCGGCCGTGGCCACCCTCGCGAAGCGACTCGATCGGATAGAACGGCTTGATCGCGGAGGCCATGACGAGCAGGCCGACTGACATCCGACACAGTTCACGGCGTTCGATCGGCCAATCGCCGATCATCAGGGTGAACGCCTCGACATCCTCCGTCGCTTCGACCCGGCACGCAGGCCTCACTGGGTATTTGTCACTGCCCTTGATCCTACTGAACCACCACAGAAGCTGCCCCACGTCCGCACCGCCTGCAGTACTGGCGCCCAGCGAAGCGAGGTACACCGGCGCTCGCTCAGCATCGCCCATACCGAATGCCTTGCCATAGAACTCGCGCGCACGCTCTGCGTTGGGCTTCAGACACGCGCCGCGCTCAAACATCGAACCGGCAATCAGGTAGGTCGCCGCCGAAGGCGTGGCCAGCATGCCGTTCAGTTGCTTGACCGCTGCCTCGCAGTGCCCCTTGGAAATCTTGTCGATCAGCGAATCGGGCAGCTGAAAACACCAGGAGGGTCCCGAGCTCAGCATGAGCGCGGCGGCCAGGGCGACTGAGGCGAGGTGCATCAGCAGACCTCAAACAACCCCGCAGCCCCCATCCCGCCGCCAATGCACATGGTGACGACCACGTACTTCACGCCACGGCGCTTGCCCTCGATGAGCGCGTGGCCCACCAGGCGCTGGCCGCTCATGCCGTAGGGGTGGCCCACGGCGATGGCGCCGCCGTTCACGTTCAGGCGGTCGGCGGGAATGCCGAGCTTGTCGCGGCAATACAGCACCTGCACGGCAAAGGCTTCATTCAGCTCCCACAGGCCGATGTCGTCGATCTTGAGGCCCGTGCGGGCGAGCAGCTTGGGCACGGCGAACACGGGGCCGATGCCCATTTCGTCCGGCTCGCAGCCCGCCACGGCAAAGCCGCGGAAGATGCCCAGCGGCTTCAAGCCCTTCTGTTCGGCGTACCTGGCGCTGGTCACCACGCAGGCGCCGGCGCCGTCCGAGAACTGGCTGGCATTGCCTGCGGCCACCACGCCACCGGGCACAGCCGGCTTGATGTTGCCCAGAGCCTCCTTGGTGGTGCCTTCGCGCAGACCTTCGTCCACCGAGACAGTGACTTCCTTGGTGCGCATGCCCATGACCGGATCGGCCACGCCGGCAGTCACGGTGATGGGCACGACTTCGTCGGCAAACTTGCCCGCCGCCCAGGCCGCGCAGGCGCGCTGCTGGGAGAGCGCGCCGTATTCGTCCTGCACGTCGCGGCCGATGCCGTAGCGCTTGGCCACGGTCTCGGCCGTCTGCAGCATGGGCCAGTAGATGGCGGGGATGTTGGCGTCGAGCCAGCTCTCCTTGAGCATGTGCGTGTTCATCTCGTTCTGCACGCAGGAGATGGCCTCCAGACCGCCGGCCACGTAGACATCGCCTTCGCCCGCAATCACGCGCTGGGCGGCCATGGCGATGGTCTGCAGGCCGCTGGAGCAGAAGCGGTTCACGGTGGCACCGGCCACGCTCACCGGCAGGCCGGCACGCAAGGCGATCTGGCGGGCGATGTTGCTGCCCGTGGCGCCTTCGGGAAAGGCATTGCCCATGAGGACGTCTTCCACGGCGCCGCCGTCAATGCCGGCGCGCTCGATGGCCGCCTTGACCACATGGGCGCCCAGCGTGGCGCCATGGGTCATGTTGAATGCGCCCTTCCAGCTCTTGGCCAGGGGGGTGCGGGCGGTGGAAACAATGACTGCGTCTTGCATGTGAATTCTCCAGGGAGTCGCGCTGCGGCTTCGGTCTTGGACGTTCGAGTCATGCCCGAAGGGCGTCATCCAGCGCGCAGCGCGAGATCATTTCGTCATCAGGATCAAACGAGCGGCTTGCCTTCCGCCAACAACTTCATCAGTAGCGGCGCGGGGGTCCAGAAGGCGGCATCCGCACCGGGCTGACTGCCAAAGCGCTTCATGTCCGTGACCACGTTGTGCAGGCCCATGGTGTCGGCATAGCACAGGGGGCCGCCGCGCCACAGCGGAAAGCCGTAGCCCGTGAGGTAGACCATGTCGATGTCGCTGGCCTTGCTGGCAATGCCTTCCTCGAGGATGTGAGCAGCCTCGTTCACGAGCGCATAGACCAGGCGGCCGACGATCTCGTCGTTGCCGATCTTGCGCGGCGTGATACCCGCGTCGACACGATGCTTCTCGACCAGTTCCTTGACCACAGGTGAAGGCAGCGCATCACGCTTGCCCGGCAGGTAGTCATACCAGCCGGCACCGGTCTTCTGGCCGAAGCGGCCGAGTTCGCAGAGCTTGTCGCCGACCTTGCTGTACTTCAGGTGCGGCTGCTCCACATGGCGGCGCTTGCGGATGGCCCAGCCGATGTCGTTGCCGGCCAGGTCGCTCATGCGGAAGGGGCCCATGGCAAAGCCGAACTTCTCGATGGCGCGATCCACCTGCTCGGGGCTGGC
>JAIXTA010000167.1 GCA_027484405.1 Burkholderiales bacterium | reverse complement strand
GTAGCCCATATGAATGCTCCCCTCCAATCTGCGCTGCAGCGCGGATCGCGCCCTGGCAGCCTGCCCGAGATCGACACGGAACTGGTCTTCACCAACCGCTTTTCCGCTCTGGGCGAAGCCTTTTTCACAAGACTGCAGCCGCAGCCGCTTGCACAGGCAGCGCGCTGGGTCGGCTTCAGCGAGACCGTCGCAAAGATGCTCGATCCAGCATCCATGCGCCTTTCCAAGGCAAATTGGCTGGAGATCCTTGCTGGACGCGCGATACCGGCCGGCAGCACGCCTTTGGCAAGCGTCTATTCCGGCCACCAGTTCGGTGTCTGGGCCGGTCAGCTGGGCGACGGCCGCGCACTGATGCTGGGCGAGGTACGCGGTGCCGACGGTCAGCACTACGAGCTGCAGCTGAAGGGCTCGGGCAAGACGCCCTACTCCCGCATGGGTGATGGCCGCGCCGTACTTCGCAGCTCGATTCGCGAGTTTCTCTGCAGCGAGGCCATGGCGGGGCTCGGCATTCCGACCACTCGGGCGCTGGGCGTAGTGGGCACGGATGACCCGGTGATCCGGGAGAACGCGGAAACCGCCGCCGTCGTGCTGCGCGTGGCCCCGAGCTTCATCCGCTTCGGTCACTTCGAGCACTTCGCAAGCCGCAACCAGCATGATGCCCTGCGGACAATTGCAGACTTCACGATCGAAATGTATCGGCCCGAGCTGCGCGAGGCCGCCAACCCCTACGCCGCCCTGCTCAAGGACGTCGCCGGCCGCACGGCAGAGTTGATCGCGCAGTGGCAGGCCGTGGGCTTCATGCACGGCGTGATGAACACCGACAACATGAGCATCCTGGGCCTGACGCTGGACTACGGACCCTTCGGCTTCATGAACGCCTTTGATGCCGGCCACATCTGCAATCACAGCGACCATCAGGGGCGCTATGCGTATCACAATCAGCCGGCCATCGGGCACTGGAACGTCGCGGCGCTGGCCGAGGCGCTGCTGCCGCTGATCGGGGACGTGGACGAGGCCAAGGCTGCGGTTCAGCACTACGTGGACTGCTTCGAGCGGGCCTTCAGCCGAGCCTTCCAGCACAAGCTGGGTCTGAAGGCTTGGCGCGATGCCGATGCAGAACTGCTGACCGGCCTGCTGGAGCTGATGCATCGCAATCACCCGGAGTTCACGATCTTCTTCAGGCGGCTGGCCGATCTGAGGCGAGACGATCCGTCGGCGGATGCCCCGGTCCGGGATCTGTTCATCGACAGGGAGGCGTTCGATGCCTGGGCCGCCCGCTACCGCGCGCGTCTGGCGGAAGAAGGCAGCCTCGATGCCGAGCGCAGCGCCGCCATGAAGCGTGTGAACCCCAAGTTCGTGCTGCGCAACCACCTGGCAGAGACGGCGATCAGAAAAAGCGCTGATGAACAAGACGACACGGAAGTTGCCCGTCTGCTGAAAGTTTTGGCTGCGCCGTACGACGAACAGCCCGAACATGAGGCCTATGCCGCGATGCCGCCCGATTGGGCGGACTCGCTGGAGGTCAGTTGTTCGTCCTGACCGCTGCGCGCAGACGCTGCTGCAGTTCTTCAATCAGGCGCAGCGCGCATTGATTGAAAAGTCAGTTCAAGGCGGTACGAGGGGGCTCGACAGCCCCCCGCATGCTCCCCCAGTCCAGGAGAACAAAGATGAAAAAGATCACCAAGACCGATGCCGAATGGCGCGCCCAGCTCTCGCCGATCGAATACGCCATCACGCGCGAAGCGGCGACCGAGCGCGCCTTCACAGGCCGCTTCTGGAACAGCCACGAGCACGGCGTCTACGACTGCGTCTGCTGTGGCACCGCACTTTTTGCCAGCGACACCAAATTCGACTCCGGTTGCGGCTGGCCAAGCTACTTCAAGGCGCTCGATCCTGAGAACGTGCGCGAGATTGCGGACCACTCGCATGGCATGGTGCGCACCGAGATTCGCTGCAATGTGTGTGATGCGCACCTGGGCCACGTGTTCAATGACGGCCCGCCGCCCACCGGATTGCGCTACTGCATCAACGGGTACGCTTTGAGCTTTCGCGCCGGCGCTGTCGAATAGCGCTCATCAGGCGGGTGATCGGCCCGCGTGCCCTCAGCCATGAAAGACCGCTCTTGAAAGCTCTGCTCGACTTCCTTCCCGCTGTCGCCTTCTTCGTGGGCTTCAAGCTGGGCGACATCTACTTCGCCACCAAGCTGGGGATTGCAGTGACTGCGCTCGTGGTGCTCTACATGAAGCTTACGAAACAGAAGATCCAGCCGCTGCTCTGGCTTTCGCTGATCGTGATCGTTCTTTTCGGCAGTCTGACGATTGCGCTGCACGACGAGCGCTTCATCAAGTGGAAGCCGACTGTGCTGTATCTGCTGGCGGCTGGTGCACTGCTGATCGGCCAGTATGGCTTCAGACGCAACCTGCTCAAGTGGCTGCTGGGCGCACAGCTCGAACTCGCCGATGCGGTGTGGCTGCGCCTGCTGCAGATGTGGTGCGTGTTCTTCTCGGCGCTAGGACTGGCCAACGCCTACGTGGCGATCCACTTTCCCACGGAGACCTGGGTCTACTGGCGTACTTGGGGCATTACCGGCGCCATCATTGCCTTCACGGTGGTGGTCGCGGTCTACGTGAGCCGGCACATCAAGCTTGACGAGCCGGCCGCACCGTCCGGAGGTGCCTGATGAGCGCGAATGCTGAACATCCGCTGACGACCCAGCTGCGCGAGCGGCTTTCCGCGACCCTGTCGCCGACGCAACTTGTCATCACTGATCAGAGTCATCTGCATGCCGGACATGCAGGCGCAGAAGGCGGTGCTCGGCACTATCACGCGCGAGTTGTAGCGGCATGTTTCAGAGGGAAAACCCGCGTCCAGCAACATCGCCTTGTGTATGATGCCTTGGCCGATCTGATGCCTCACCCCATCCATGCGCTGGCCCTCGAAACCGGGGTGCCAGCTGAATAGGCAGGACAAGCCAGGGCGGGCCAGATCGAACGACTGATCCGGCGCAGTGTGGTTCACGCCGATCAACATTTCACGAGGGACTCCATGAAGAAAGTGTTCGCCGCGGCTCTGGTCGCTGGATTCAGCTTTGCCGCATTCGCCCAGAACGCGGCCGTCGTCAACGGCAAGCCGATCCCCTCCTCGCGTGTCGACGCGATGATGAAGCAGGTCACCTCCCAGGGTCAGAAAGACACGCCTGAGCTGCGCAGCATGGTCCGCCAGGAGCTTGTGAACCGCGAAATCCTGTCCCAGGAAGCCGAACGCCGCGGCCTGACCGACACACCGGACTTCAAGCTGCAGATGGAAACCATGCGCCAGCAGCTGCTGATCCGCGCGCTGGTGCAAGACGTGGTCAAGTCGAACCCCCCGACCGACGCCGAGATCCAGGCGGCCTACAACGAGCAGAAGAAGCAGGCCAGCGGCACCGAATACCGCGCCCGCCACATCCTGGTCGAGAAGGAAGAACAGGCCAAGAAGATCATCGCCGACCTGGCCAAGGGCCAGAAGTTCGAGACGCTGGCCAAGCAAAGCAAGGACCCCGGCTCCGCTGCCAACGGTGGCGATCTGGACTGGGCCCCGGCGGATGCCTACGTGCCGGAGTTCAGCAAGGCCATGATGGCGCTCAAGAAGGGCGAAACCACCAAGGCGCCGGTCAAGACCCAGTTCGGCTGGCACGTGATCCGCCTCGAGGACACCCGTCAGGCCCAGTTCCCGCCGCTGGATCAGGTGCGCGCGCAGCTCACCGAGATGGTTCAGCAGCAGAAGCTGCGTGCCTTCCAGGAAGACCTGACCAAGAAGGCCAAGGTCGAGTAAACGCTGCACGCAAGACGCAGCCGCAGCACAATCAAGGGCACCTTCGGGTGCCCTTGTGCTTTTCCGGCGCCCGAACCTGCAGCCACGGAGACGCCATGCCAGAGATCCGCTACATCACGCGCGTGCAGTTCGACTTCGGCAGCCTGGCCCTGCTGCCGGCTGAGCTGGCTGCTGCCGGCATCCGCAGGCCCCTGGTGGTCTCGGACCCGGGCATCCGTGCGGCCGGACTGCTCGATCAGCTGATGAGCACGCTCGGCGCCCAGCCCCATGCGGTCTTTGATCAGACTCCGGGCAACCCGACCGAAGCGGCCGTGATGGCCGCCACTGCCCTCTACAAGACCGAAGCCTGCGACGGGCTCATTGCCTTCGGCGGCGGATCGAGCATCGACTGCGCCAAGGGGGTGGCGATCATGGCCACACACACGGGGCGCCTGGTGGACTACGCCACCATCGAGGGGGGCAGCTCGAGGATCACGGCACAGACTGCACCGCTGATCGCCATCCCGACCACGGCTGGTACGGGCAGCGAGGTCGCGCGCGGCAGCATTCTCATCGTTGCAGACGGTCGCAAGCTGGGCTTCCACAGCTGGCACCTCGTTCCGCGTCTGGCCATCCTGGACCCGGAACTCACAATCGGCTTGCCTGCGGGACTGACGGCCGCCACCGGCATGGACGCCATTGCCCACTGCGTCGAGACCTATCTCGCCGCGGCATTCAACCCGCCCGCCGAGGGCATCGCGCTTGACGGTCTGGCGCGGGGCCTGGCGAACATCGAGCGCGCGTTTAGGGACGGCAGCGACCGCGAGGCGCGCCGGCAGATGATGAGCGCGAGCATGCAGGGCGCCATGGCCTTCCAGAAGGGCCTGGGCTGCGTCCATTCGCTGTCCCACGCGCTGGGCGGGCTGGCGGGTCGCCACCTGCACCACGGCACGCTCAATGCCCTGCTCCTGCCCACCGTGCTGCGCTTCAACACACCGGCCGTCGGTGCCAAGATGGATCGACTGGCCCGCGAGATCGGTGCATCTTCAGCCGCGGCGGTGCCGCAGGCCTTTGCCGACCTGAACGTCAAGCTGCACATGCCCGCCGGGCTGTCAGCCATCGGCGTGGAGCGCAGCGACTTCGAGGGTGTGATTGCGAACGCCCTGCGCGACCACTGCCATGGCACCAACCCGCGCGCTGCCTCAGTCGACGACTACCGCCGCATGCTCGAAGAGGCGTTCTAGGGCCTGTCAGCACGACTTTTGCCAGTGCGAACCGGACGCCGGAGCTGGCAGGCAAGGCGTGACCCGCAGTGCATGTCCATACGCACAAGGGGCACAACGCAGCATGGCGGCCCTGCCGACCGCTTTCCACCGGGTTGCGGCCAAAAATGGCCATGCGTAGCGTTGCCCTTGCTCGGCAGGTGGTGAGCACAGACACAAAGCGTCCCTGCGGACGCTTTGTGTCTTGCGAACGGCTCGGCCTCCGGCCGAGCGCGCCTTGCGCATGACCTCTTTGATCCGCAACGCATCTCGCACAAGCAGTGTTAACAGTCCCTAGCTACCGAATTCGGGCATTCAGCTCCGAGACCCACATGCGACCGCTCTGCCCGTACAGGGCAGCACCTAGCATGACGCCCGCAGCCTCCACCGGGACGGTCAACTCGATTTCGTGCTGCCTCCGTCGCATTGGCGGGCCCTTGGGCAGTGCGTAGGTGTTCGCATACGCAAGCGACTTGCCGTCGGCGCTGAACGCCCTGATCCACACACCGGCCTCAGGCTCATCCGTCTCGCGCATGATCCAGCCCGTCACCACCAGCGTGCGCCCGCGAAATGCATCCGGATTGCTCAATCGCTGGGCCAGTCCGGCATAGGGGTTGCCGCTCTGGAACTCGATGCGCGCAGTGGCACGTTCCCCGCGCCGCACCTCGGTGTCGAGCACGACCACGGCACCTTTGCCATCGACCCGCCAGGCACGGATGCTGCCAGACGCATCGTCCTCGGACCTCAACTCGGGATTCAGGACGATCCCCGGGTCGCTCGCCTGCACGGCGGGAAGCGCCTGCGCATGAAGCACGATGCAGCAGATCACGCTGCCGAGCAGCCTGTGCTTGCAACTCATGTGTGTCTCCTGTTCAGCAAATCGTCCAGGTGGGCTGCGCTGCACACGTCTCACATGTGCTTGAAGACATGCAGATAGCTTCGACTGATGCGCAGCACATCCTCACGCCCCCGGAGCTTGAGCTCCCAGTAGTCGCTGGACGTGCGCTGGACGTGGTCGATGGCGTGCAGGTTGACCACACTCGCACGATGGATCTGCACGAACTGCCTCGGGTCGAGCTCATCCAGCAGCTCCTTGATGCTTTTGCGGATCAGCAGCTCGGAGTGCGGCAGCACAACCCGCGTGTACTTGTCATCGGCCTGGAAGAACTGCACTTCCTGGACCGGCACAAGACGCACCTGTGTTCCGACCGACGCACGAATCCACTGCAGAAAGCTGCCGCTGGGGTTCACCTGGCGCGCAAACTCGGTCAACCACGCGCTCAAGTCCGGCGCAGGCGCCTGCACCCGCTCGCGCAGGCGCTGCACGGTCTGTGCGATGCGCTCACGATCAAAGGGCTTGACGAGATAGTCGACCGCGCCCGCTTCGAAGGCCTTGACGGCGTACTCCTCAAAGGCCGTGGCAAACACGATGTGGACGTTGCGGCCGGCACACTGCCGGGCCACGTCCAGGCCCGTCATGCCCGGCATGCGGATGTCCAGGAAGGCGATGCGCGGACGGTTTTCCTCGATGGCGGCAAGTGCTTCGCGCCCATTGCGTGCCGTGGCAACGATGTCCAGCTCCGGCCAGGCTTCAGCGAGCAACTGGGCGAGACGCTCGCGCAGCAGCGGTTCGTCATCGGCAATCAGTGCACTGGGATTCATTCAATGCACTCCGCCTGTACAGGCAAGCACAGGCGCGCGATGACGCCGCGCGGGCTGTTCTCGCTCAGCTCGAGCCGCGCCTGACTGCCAAAGTGCCCCTGCAGGCGCTCGCGCAGCATGGCAAGCCCTGTTCCACCGCCCGCGGCGCCGGGAATGCTGGTATTCAGGCCCAGCCCGGTATCCGCCACCTGCAGCTCGACCTTGCGCCCTTCAACACGGGCACTGATGTCGATCTCGCCGCCTTCCTCGCTGGGATCGATCCCGTGGCGGATGGCGTTTTCCACCAGTGTGAGCACCGCCAAGGGCGGGATGGGTGTGGCAGCGAGTTCAGGCGCAAGATCGACGCCAAAGCGCAATCGGTCGGGCATGCGCATCTTCATGATGTCCAGGTAGTGCTGGACCAGCTCCATTTCGCGACCGAGCGTGCTCATGTCGTCGCGACTCTCGCGCACGGTGAGCTTGAGGTACTCGATCAAGGTGCGCAGCAGCGGCGCTGCACGCTCGGAGCGGGCTTCCACAAGCTGCTGCACATTCGCCAGGGTATTGAACAGGAAGTGCGGCTCGACCTGCGCCTGCAGTGCCTTCAGTCGGGCGTTCAGCGCATCCTTTTCCAGCGTGCGCTTCTCCAGGGCAAAGCGCAGGGCTTCATCGCGGGCTTCTCGGTCGCGCTCCAGGTAGATGAAGATCAGCGTGGCCACCAAACTGATCCCCACCGCCAGGCTGGTCATGCGGATCCAGCCGCTGATGACGCCCCAGTTGTCGCAGCACAGGTCTTCGAAGCCGCCGGGAATCGTGAGCGCGTAGGCGCCAAGCAAGGCCAGTGGCGAGGCCACGGCAATGGCAAGGAAGCGCGCTGCATGGCGCGGCAGGCGCGGGACCTGGACGTTGCTGGCCAGGGTGAACGCAAGCAACACGACCACGGCAGTGCTCGTTGCCCGCATCAACAGGACCGCTGTGGTCGTGTTGAACACAAAAATGATGCGGATGATCAGCACCATCAGCACGCCAAGCGCCAGCGCCGTGAGCAGCTGGTAGAGCGACAAGCCGCGCAGAGGACCGCGAACGACGCGCAGATTGGGGATCAGAGCGGCAAATTGCATGGGTGCAACCGTAGCTGCTCGGGTCAGCCCTTTCCAGCCCGCCACCGCGTGCAGGCGACGAAACGCGGTGCGCGTTATGCAGAGCGCAGATGCGGCTGCCCCCAAACGCTTGTTCGCTTGTCTGGTGCGGCTTTCCAGCCATTTTGGGCTGGGAAGCCGCATGAAATGGACATCTGGCTTCCTACACCGCCCGTAGACAAGCGACGGAGGCGGCGCCTCACTGCCCCTTGAACAAGCCCTGAAATTGGCGCGAAACCGGCAGCTTCTCGCTGCGGGTCTTGAGCGTCAGGTGCATGGTGTTCTCGTCCACACGCACGGCGCTGGCAATGCTGTGGCAGTTGACGATCACGCTGCGGTGGATCTGCCAGAAGCGATCTGCATCCAGCGCGGCCAGCAGCTCCTTGAGCGGCGTGCGGATGAGCGCCTCGCCGGGCTGGGTGCCGCCGTAGACGACGCGCGTGTAGCGGCTGTCGGCCTCGAAGAAGATCACATCTTCCGGGGCGATCATGCGCACTTCCTTGCCAACGCTGGCCTGGATGAACTTGGGCGGAGCGGGCCGCCGACTGCTGAGTGCATCGAGGCTGCCGGAGGCCATCAGCTGGCCGAGCAGCTTCTGCAGGTCGGCGGGTGGCGTCGCCATGCGGCTCTTGACCCGGCCGATCGCCTGCGACAGGCGGGCGTCATCCACCGGCTTCATGACGTAGTCGACCGCCCCCGCCTCAAACGCTGCCAGCGCATGGTCGTCAAAGGCCGTGACGAAGACCACCTGCGCGCTGTGTTCCGTGGCTGCGATACGCCGCGCCACGTCGATGCCGGTGAGCCCGGGCATGCGGATATCGAGAAAGCAGACCGCCGGCTCGTGCTCCAGATAGCTGTCCCAGGCGTCCACGCCATTCTCGGCACGGGCAACGATCTGGGCGTCGGGCCAGAGGCGGCCGATCGCTGCAGCGAGCGCATCGCGTGGGGCTTCTTCGTCGTCGGCAATCAGGATGGTGGTGGTGGCTGACATGGGCGTGGATCGTTTGCGTTTGAAGGACTGCGTTGGAAGAAAGGGTTGTGGCCGGTGCGACGGTGCCGGGGTCAGGTCGAGGTCACAGGCGATGTGCCGGATGCGGTGTTCGACACCTGCGCCGCATCGGCATGGCTGCCCGGCAGACTGAGGCGCGCCAGACATCCCTGACCTCCGGGGTGGTCGAGGATCTCAAGCTGCGCAGCGGGGCCGTAGGCCTGGGCAAGGCGCAGGCGCGAGTTCGCCAGCCCCACCCCGCCCTTGCCGCCCTGCTTCATGCCCGGGTGGGTGTCCGAAAAGGCCGGCACGGTCACGCCGCCGGCGGGCAGACCAACGCCCGTGTCGGCCAGCTCGATCACCACGCGCTCGCCGGTTTGGTGGGCCGACAGGCTGATGGTGCCACCGCGCAGCGCGGGAGTGATGCCATGCTCGACCGCGTTTTCGGTCAGCGTCAGCAGAATGCCCGGCGGCAGCTGCACGGCAGCCAGCGCCTCGGGCACCGCAATCTCGAAGGCCAGGCGTTCACCCAGACGAGCCCGCATCACTTCCAGATAGCTGCGCACGGCCTGCGCTTCCTCACCCATGGAGATGCTGCTCTTCTGGAACATCGGCAGTGTGGCGCGCAGGTAGGCCGTCAGACTCTCAAGCAGGGGCGCCGCGCGGTCGTCCTTG
>JAIXTA010000013.1 GCA_027484405.1 Burkholderiales bacterium | reverse complement strand
TGGGAAGGAAGTCGGTCAGGCCCTCCACCACACCCATGATGGCGGCCTTGATCAGCAGAAGAATGTCCAAGAATGTGCGTCCTGCAGGGGCGCACCGCGGGTGCGGTGCAGCAGGCGCGCATTATCCGCCAGCGGCCAAGGCCCCGGGCGGGCTGCAGCGGGCAGCGCCAGCCCGTTGCAAGCGGGCTTCAGCCCAATGACAGGCGGCGTGCCAGCGCCCCGGTGACCCCGGCAAGGCGGCGCACGGGCAGCGCCAGTGCATGCGCAAGGCGCATCCATGTTTGCGCCGCATGCATGCGTTGGCCGGGGCCAGCCCACTGCGGGCTCACGATCAGCACGCGCGCGGCGCACAGGGCCTCGATCACGACCTCGCGCGCCTCAGCGGGCTGCCAATCGTGGCCGGCGTCCAGCACGCGGTCTTCCAGTTCCTCGGCCGCCGTGATCCAGACCCGCCCTTGCATGATGCGCAATGGCTGATTCAGACGCGGCAGGTGCAGCAGCTCGCCGGCCTGCAGCTCGTAATACACCCCGTGGTTCATGGTGGAACTCCTTTCCGGTCCGCCTCGGACCCAGGCTGCAGACTAGGTGCAGCGCAGCATGCAGACAAACGCTTTGCGCCCATCGCATACATGCATGATGCGCATGTATGCTCCGGCCATGACCCGCCGCGTTCGCACCCGCCCGATCCAGCTCGACAGCCTGCGCGGCTTTGATGCCGCCGCCCGCCACCTGAGCTTCACGCAGGCGGCCAAGGAGTTGAGCCTCACGCAGAGTTCCATCTCCCGGCAGGTGGCGGCACTCGAAGACGACGTCGGCCAGCCCCTGTTCACGCGCAAGACCCGCGCGCTGGAACTCACCCATGCCGGCCACCGTCTGGCGCAGGCCGTGCGCCGCGCCCTGGCCGAGGTGGACGCCAGCGTGCAGGAGCTGCGCAGCGGCCAGACCCAGCGCCGCGTGGCCATCACCACCTTCCCGTCCTTTGCCTCGCTCTGGCTGATCCCGCGGCTACCCGCGTTCTCGCGCGTGGCGCCCGGCGTGGAGCTGCGGATCGACTCCACCGAGCTGAAGGTGGATCTGGTGGCCGAGCAGTTCGACGTGGCCATCCGCCTGACGCGCGCCGACACCGCGCCGCGCGATGCGATTGCGCTCACCATGGAGGACTACACCCCCGTGCTGGCGCCCTCGCTGATCGAGCGCCACGGGCCGGTGAAGACGCCGCAGGACCTGGCCCGCTTCACGCAGCTGGTCATGGAAGACGCCGGCACCAGCAGCCGCGAGCACAACTGGCCCGAATGGTTTGCCCTGGCCGGCGTGCGCAACGTGAAGCCGGCGGCGCGCCTGGTGTTCAACTTCATCGACCAGACCCTGCAGGCTGCCGCGCGCGGCCAGGGCGTGGCGCTGGGCCGCCGACCCTTCATCGACGACTTCATCGAGCGCGGCGAACTGGTCGCGCCCTTCTCGCAGCGCCTGCCCTCGCGCTACGGCTATTTCCTGCTGCGCAACCCGGAGCGGGCGAACGCGCCCGAGGTGAAGGCCTTCTGCGACTGGCTGGTCAGCCAGTTCGCCCATCACAGTCTGTAGTCAGCCAAGCAACTTCCGGGGCTTGTGCGGATGACCCGCGCACGCGCCGACCATAGACTCCGGCGCTGCCCATGCCGCAACCCGCGGCACGGGCCCTCTTCCTCCGGAGACCTGCTCATGAAGCGCGCCCTCGGCCTGCGCCCCGTCGTATCGGCCCTGCTGTCTGTTCTGTGTGTCACCCTGCCCGCCCATGCGCCGCTGGCGCAGGGCCAGTCCGCGGCGTCCGCTGCCTCGGCCACCACCCAGAGCGCCAGTGCGCCGCGCAGCGGCATCGAGCTGCAGTGGATCGACCGCAGCGTGCGCCCGCAAGACGACCTCTTCCGCTTTGTGAACGGCAAGTGGCTCGCCGCGACGCCGATCCCGGCCGACCGCGACAGCATGGGCACCTTCATCAAGCTGCGCGACGAGTCCGATGCCAACGTGCGCAAGCTCATCGAGGAACTCGCCGCCAAGCCGCAGGCCGCCGGTAGCGAATCCGCCAAGATCGCCGCCTACTGGACCAGCTTCATGGACGAAGCCGGCATCGAGCGCGCGGGCATTGCCCCCCTGCGCCCCCTGCTGGCCGAGGTGGATGCCGTGAAGACACCCGCCGAGCTGGCCGGGCTGTTCGGCCGCTGGCAGGGCCTGGCGGAATCTCCGCTGAGCCTGCGCGTGCGGGCCGATGCCGAGAACCCCACGGTGTATTCCGCCTTTGCCTGGCAAGGCGGCCTGGGTCTGGGCAACCGCAACTTCTACGTCATGGACGGCGAACGCTTTGCCAATGCGCGCGCAGCCTATCTGAAGTACCTGGAAACCGTATTCGGACTGATTGGCGACAAGACGCCCGCGCAAAGCGCCGCGGCCGTGCTCGCGCTGGAAACCGAGATCGCACGTGCCCACTGGGAGCCGGCCCGCCTGCGCAACCCGCGTGCGGTCTACAACCCCATGACGCTGGATGAACTGCGCGCCACCGCGCCGCAGCTGCCCTGGGCCGAGCTGCTGGCGGGCGCCGGCCTGCAGGCCACCGCGCAGAACAAGATCTCCCTGGGCCAGAAGGACTACGCCGCCACCCTGGGCAAGCTCATGAGCGAGCAGCCCCTGGCCGCCTGGCAGGCCTATGCCCGCGCCCGGCTGGTGGACGCCACCGTCCAGGTGCTGCCCAAGGCCTTCCGTGAAGCCAGCTTCACCTTGCGCGGCCGTACCCTCACCGGCCTGGAAGCCGAGCGCGCCCGCTGGCAGCTCGCCATCGCCGAGATCAACGGTGCCCTGGGCTTTGCCGTGGGCAAGCAGTACGTGGAGCGGCACTTCCCGCCCGCCGCCCGTGCCCGCATGATGACCATGGTCAACAACCTCATGCGCGCCTATGGCGACAGCATCGACGGCCTGACCTGGATGGGCCCCGCCACCAAGGAAGAAGCCAAGAAGAAGCTCGCCGCCATCAGCACCAAGATCGGCTACCCCGACGTCTGGCGCGACTACTCCGCACTCGAAGTGCGCGCCGGCGACGCACTCGGCAACCGCATCCGCGCCGCCCGCTTCGACTATGCGCGCAGCACCTCGCGCGTGGGCAAGACCGTGGACCGCAGCGAGTGGGGCATGACCCCGCAGACCGTGAACGCCTACTACAACCCGAGCGGCAACGAGATCGTCTTCCCGGCTGCCATCCTGCAGCCGCCCTTCTTTGACCTGAACGCCGACGACGCCGTGAACTACGGCGCCATCGGCGGCGTGATCGGCCACGAGATCGGTCACGGCTTTGATGACCAGGGCAGCCAGTACGACGCCGTGGGCCGCCTGCGCAACTGGTGGACGGCCGAAGACCGCAAGGCCTTCGAGGCCCTGGGCCTGCGCCTGGTGGAGCAATACAACGCCTACGAGCCCGTGCCCGGCCAGCGCGTAAACGGCCGCGTGGCCCTGGGCGAGAACATTGCAGACCTCTCCGGCCTGCAGATTGCCTACCGCGCCTACCAGCTCTCTTTGGGCGGCAAGCCCGCCGCCGTGATCGATGGCTTCACCGGCGAGCAGCGCTTCTTCATCGGCTGGGCCCAGGCCTGGCGCAGCAAGACGCGCCCCGAACGCATGATCCAGCGCATGCAGGCCGGCCCGCACTCGCCCGAGGAGTTCCGCGCCAACGGCGTGGTCAAGAACCACGACGGCTTCCAGGCCGCCTTCGGCACCAAGGACGGCGACAAGCTCTTCAAGCCGGTGGATCAGCGCATCCGCATCTGGTAGGCGCCCGCAGGGCATCCATGCCCCGATCTCACCAGGCAGATCGGCTCTCCATGCGGTTCTTCAGGCCAAAATGGCTGGAGAACCGCGCCCAACAACCGATTTGTGGCGCAGGGGCCTCGCGCTTGCATGCGCTCCCGGAGCCTCGCGCTTGCATGCGCTCGTCGTTCCGCTGGGGCCAAGCGTTGCTTGGCCTAACCCAGCTCCACCTTCCGGCGGCAGCGCGCTGTGCTGGCTGACACCCCGCCGTCAGCGCCCGACAACCGACTTGTGGCGCAGGGGCCTCGCGCTTGCATGCGCTCGGTCTTCC
>JAIXTA010000149.1 GCA_027484405.1 Burkholderiales bacterium | reverse complement strand
TAGCCGATCAGCAGGAAGGACGCGAGGCTGGTGAGTTCCCAGAACACGACCAGCAGGATCAGGTTGTCCGCCGTGACCGCGCCGATCATGGCCCCCATGAAGAGCATGAGGAACATGAAGAAGCGCGGCGCCGGATCTTCCTTGGCCAGGTAGTAGGCCGCGTACAGCACGATCAGGCTGCCGATGCCGGTGATGAGCAGCGCGAACATCCAGGCCAACCCGTCCATGCGGAAGCCGAAGTTCAGGCCCAGCTCGGCCAGCCAAGGCACGCTATCGCGCAGGTTCTGCCCGCCGAACACCGCAGGCGCGGCCGTCAGCACGATGGCCAACGCAGCCAGCGCGGTGGCACCAGCGAGCCACGCTGCCGTCTTCCGGGCGCTATTGGGCAGACAAGCAATCAGCGCTGCGCCGATGTAGGGCGTCAGCGCGAGCCAGATCAAGCTCATGCGGTTGAGGTGTTGTTCTTCTGCCGGACAAGGGACACGATCATGGTGACGATGGTGATCGGCACCACGAAGTACAGCATGGCATTGCTGAACATCGGCAGGGCGTCATGCTGCTGCGAAGCGAGGATCAGGTAGGCGGTGTAGGCCACGTAGTAGCCAATGAACACCACCCCCTCCCAGCGTGCGATTTCGCGGCCCGTGATGAAGATCGGCAGGCAAGCCACGGCCACCGCGAGCATCACCCAGATGTCGAAGCTGACGATCGCCGGCGCAACTGCCAGCCCGGCCGGCGCCATCAGGCCCGACAGGCCCAGGCAACCCAGAATGTTGAAGGTATTGCTGCCCACCACGTTGCCCACGGCAATGTCGCGCTGACCCTTGATGGCTGCCGTGACTGAGGTGGCAACCTCGGGCAACGAGGTGCCGGCCGCAACGATCGTCAGGCCGATCACGAGATCGCTCACGCCCAGCATCTTGGCCGAAGTCACTGCGGCTTCAACCAACCAGCGGCTGCCCAGAACCAGCAGCACCAGGCCGCCGATGATCAGCAGCACCTGCACGGACCAGTGACGGTCCCAGGTGGAACTCATGTCCACTTCATCATCGAACTCGCCATTGCCCGCGGCCGCGGTTTGCTTGCGCGACTGGATCACAAGGAACGTGGTGTAGACGAACAGCGCCGCCATGAGCACACCGGATTCCCAGAAGGCCAGCTTGCCGTCCAGGATCATCAGCAGCAGCACGAGCGAGGAGGCGATCATGATCGGCACTTCCTGCTTGATGAGCTGGATGTTGACGATCAGCGGTGCGATCAGGGCCGAGATGCCCAGGATGAACAGCACATTGAAGATGTTGCTGCCCACCACGTTGCCGATCGCAATATCCACCTTGCCGTCGAGCACGGCGCCCACGGACACGGCGACTTCGGGCGCGCTGGTGCCAAAGGCGACGACGGTGAGACCCACGACCAGGGACGAGATGCCGAACGACAGGGCCAGCTTGGCCGCGCCGCGCACCAACAGGCTGGCGCCGATCACCAGCGCAACAAGGCCGCCAGCAAACATCAGGAACAGGGTCATGGGGTGGAGCGCATTGAAGGGTGCAGGGAGGGGCAGGCTAGCTGCATTTGATGCGGCGCCGCATCGCGGAAATCCCGCGTGAACTTCACGTGCCAGGGCGTGTCGTGCGGTACATGACGTCATGTACCGCACGCGCGATCAGCCCTGCTCGATGGGTGGCACGGGTGGATCAGGTTCGATCAGGAAGCGCGCGAAAGCCACCGTGTCCGAAGCATCTGCAGGCGAGGTGTTGGGTGCGAGCCTGGCCTCGACGTCCTGCAGCAGGGCAATCAAGCCGGGCCGCGTGTAGGTGCGCGAGATCTTTACCATCAGCATGGCGCCTTCCTGGGGCGCGTCACGCCGCAAAGCGGCGATCAGATGCTCGCGCGCCTGTTCCAACGCAATGTCCTTTTGCAGCGGCACGACCGTGACCTTGGGCATCAGCTCCATGACATCGCGATTCAGGATGCTGTCTGAAGGCCACTCGGGCATGGCCGAGCTTTGTGTGGTTTCGAGCGACGGTGCGCCCGGAATGGCTGCACCGGCCGGGGTGGTGGGCACTGGCTGCGCGACAGGAGCGGGTGCGGGTGCGGGTGCGGGTGCGGGTGCGGGGGCGGGTGCCTGGGCCGGGGCCGGTGCGGGAGCAGGCGCAGGCGCGGAAACAGGCTGCGCCTGCGCTGCCGGGGCGCGCTGCTGCGACACATCTGCCTTACGCGGGGTGCTCAGCCAGTTGCGCAGGTCACGCGCTGCCTCGACGACGGGTGCAGCGGCCGGAGCGGGCGCAGGTGCCGGACCGGGCTTGGCGCCAACGTTCGGCGCTGGTGCCGGGGCCGGCGCTGGGCTGACCGGCGGCACAACGGCGGGCACGGCAATCGGCTGGGCGACCGACTCGACAGCGGCCGCAGCGACTGGCGCAGGCGGCGACATGGTGACTTCAGGGACTGCAGCGGGCGGTTCGACTGCTGCCGGGTCGACGGCTGGAGGCTCGGGGAGTGCCTCGACAGGTACCTCGACCATGCCCATGTCCTGCAGCACAAGCAGCGAGTCGGCCGGTGCGCCGGCCTTCACGGCCAGCATCTCGATCATGGCGGCCGTGCGCTTGCCGTCCACCAGCAGGAGGACGGTGCGAAGTCTCTGGGAGATGCCTTTGGCCCGGGTTTGGAGTTCCTGGCTGCCGACGGCGGTCCGGGCGGGTACTGAATCTGGACGCATGGCGACCGCGAGTTTGACCGATTTGGTGTTGTTTGAGGCAAGTTTAGGGATTCCCGCAAACGCACGGGGCTGAATCGCTACCGGACCGTTGCCGGCTCATGCACTGTGTCTCTGCCACACCAAACCGGCCGGAATCCAATGATTTACTTGACGTTTACGTAAACGTAAGATCTTCGCCTTGCGGCTGTGGCGCACACATTCGGGCCATGCGCTGGCTGCCGAATGCTGCTGGCGCGGCACGCAGACGTGTCCGCAGGCCCGCCGAGGGCTGCAGTACTACGCTGGCGGTCCGTGTGTTGGGCCGCCGGTTCCAAGGGCGCGCCCCACGGGCCGTCCTCGTTCAAACCACCGTTTCATCCAGGTGTAGTCATGACCGATCTGTCCGCCGATGCCAAGGCACTGGCCAACTATCGCCCCACGCACAAGGTGCGCTTTGTCACCGCCGCGAGCCTGTTCGACGGCCATGACGCCAGCATCAACATCATGCGGCGCATCCTCATGAGCATGGGCGCCGAGGTCATTCACCTGGGCCACAACCGCAGCGTGGATGAGGTCGTCACCGCCGCCCTGCAGGAAGACGCCCAGGGCATTGCCGTCAGCTCCTATCAGGGCGGGCATGTGGAGTACTTCAAGTACATGGTCGAGCTGCTCAAGGCCCGTGGCGGCAGCCATGTGCAGGTGTTCGGCGGCGGCGGCGGCGTGATCGTGCCGCCCGAGATCCGCGACCTGGCCAGCCACGGCGTGCGCATCTACAGCCCCGAGGACGGTCAGCGCCTGGGTCTGGCCGGCATGATCGGCGAGATGGTCATGCGCTGCGACTACAACCTGGCCGATAAAGGCATGGTGGCCGCCGCGCAGCTCAAGGGCAACTGGGTTGCGCTGGCGCGCGCCATCACCCTGCTGGAGAACGGCGCCATGGCCGCAGCCGAGCGCGACGGGCTGCTTGCCGCCGCGCAGGGCATCAAGACCCCAGTGCTGGGCATCACGGGCACGGGCGGCGCGGGCAAGAGCTCGCTGACCGACGAACTGATCCGCCGCATCCGACTGGATCAGAACGACGCGCTGAACATCGCCGTGATCTCGATCGACCCGAGCCGGCGCAAGAGTGGCGGCGCCCTGCTGGGCGACCGCATCCGCATGAACGCGATCTCACCCTGGGGTGCGGAACCCCGGGTGTACATGCGCAGCCTCGCCACACGCGAAGCCGGAAGCGAAATCTCCAAGGCCCTGCCGGACGTGATTGCCGCCTGCAAGGCCACGGGCTTCGACCTCATCATCGTGGAGACCTCGGGCATCGGCCAGGGCGACGCCGCCATCGTGCCGCACGTGGATCTGTCGATGTATGTGATGACCCCGGAATTCGGCGCGGCCAGCCAGCTCGAGAAGATCGACATGCTGGACTTTGCCGACTTCGTGGCCATCAACAAGTTCGACCGCAAGGGCGCCGCTGACGCGCTGCGCGACGTGGCCAAGCAGGTCCAGCGCAACAAGGAAGCCTGGGCGCAGAGCCCGGACACCATGCCGGTCTTTGGCACCATGGCCAGCCGCTTCAATGATGACGGCGTCACGGCCCTGTATCAGGCCCTGCTGCCGCGCCTGCAGGCGCTCGGCCTGAAGGCGGCGGGTTCGCGCCTGCCGCAGGTGGCCACGCGGCACAGCACCAACCAGACCCCGATCGTACCGCCGGCGCGCAACCGCTATCTGGCCGAGATTGCCGACACGGTGCGCGGCTACAAACGCCACGCCCGCGAGCAGGCCCGCCTGGCACGCGAGCGCCAGCAGCTCAGTGAGACCAAGCGCATGCTCGCCGCCGGTGGCCAGGCTGATGTGACTGGCATCGATGCCCTGATTGCAGAGCGCGACGCCCGCTTGGGCCATGCCGAGAAGAAGCTGCTGGCCATGTGGCCCGACATGCAGCGCGCCTACAGCGGCGACGAATACGTGGTGAAGATCCGTGACAAGGAAATCCGCACCGCGCTCACCCACACTACCCTGAGTGGCAACAAGATCCGCAAGGTGGTGCTGCCGCAGTACGAAGACCACGGCGAGCTGCTCAAGTGGCTGATGCTGGAGAACGTGCCCGGCAGCTTCCCGTACACGGCCGGCGTGTTTGCCTTCAAGCGCGAGGGCGAGGACCCCACCCGCATGTTTGCCGGCGAGGGCGACGCCTTCCGCACCAACCGCCGCTTCAAGCTGCTGAGTGAAGGCATGCCGGCCAAGCGCCTGTCCACGGCCTTCGACTCGGTCACGCTCTACGGCGCCGACCCCGCACCGCGGCCCGACATCTACGGCAAGGTGGGCAACAGTGGTGTCTCCATCGCCACACTGGAGGACATGAAGGTGCTGTACGGCGGCTTCGACCTGTGCAACCCCAGCACCTCGGTGTCCATGACGATCAACGGCCCGGCGCCGACGATCCTGGCGATGTTCATGAACACCGCCATCGACCAGCAGATCGAGAAGTTCCGCACAGACAACGGCCGCGAGCCCACGGCGGACGAAGCCGCCAAGATCCGCGCCTGGACGCTGGAAAACGTGCGCGGCACCGTGCAGGCCGACATCCTCAAGGAAGACCAGGGCCAGAACACCTGCATCTTCTCCACCGAGTTTTCGCTCAAGGTCATGGGCGACATTGCCGAGTACTTCGTGCACCACCGCGTGCGCAACTTCTACTCGGTGAGCATCTCTGGCTACCACATTGCAGAAGCGGGCGCGAACCCCATCAGCCAGCTCGCCTTCACGCTCAGCAACGGCTTCACGTTTGTTGAAGCCTATCTGGCGCGCGGCATGCACATCGACGACTTCGCGCCCAACCTGAGCTTCTTCTTCAGCAACGGCATGGACCCGGAATACACCGTGCTGGGCCGCGTGGCGCGGCGCATCTGGGCCGTGGCCATGCGCGAGAAGTACGGCGCGAACGAGCGCAGCCAGAAGCTCAAGTACCACGTGCAGACCAGCGGCCGCTCACTGCATGCGCAGGAAATCGCCTTCAATGACATCCGCACCACGCTGCAGGCGCTGATCG
>JAIXTA010000195.1 GCA_027484405.1 Burkholderiales bacterium | reverse complement strand
GAGGGAACTGGCGCTTGAACTCGGCGATCAGCTTGTCGGCTCTTTCCTGGAAGGTCAGATCCGGTGCTGTGGAGATCGACTGACCGTGTATCAACTTCTTCACGGATCTGACCGCATAGGACAAGACCCGTGCCAACGGTCTCGGGAGACTGTTCACCAGTCTCCAGTACGCCCGCTTCGCCAGCGGCTCGAGAAGCGTCAGTACATCCTGAATGTTCTGCGGTGGCATGCACCGCGAGTAGACCTGGAGCTTTCTCCAGAGCTCCGCAGCCGAAGCAGCACCGTCGCGACGCGCGCACAGGTAGTCGATGCAGGTCTTCAGCGGACCCTGGGCAAACCAGTTGGGGCGCCGGAATCCCCCAAGGTCCATGGCTGTCCAGTTGGGTCTGAAATCATCATTGAGCCGTCCTGAAAGGTCTGCGTCCTCCCACTCGGGGCATCCCATCATGTGATAGTAGTCGTAGCAGATCACATCGCAATCGAACCCCGCCTCCGACAATATCTTGGCGTTGTTGTAGCCGTTGTTGGCGATGTTTCCGATCAGCAGGATCACAGGTGACCTGCCGTGGGTGGCAACGAACTCTCTGAGCCACCGATCGTTTTCGGGGCTGAGAACCTTGTTCAACGATTCCATTGGGCTTCGGAGGATTGAAGTTCGCGCTCGATGACCCGTGCGGCAGCTGCGACCTGCACCATGAAGGCCTTCAGCTCTTCCTCGCTGAGCTTGTTGTCCAGGAGTGCCTTCTCGATGCAATCGTTGACGTCGGCCGCCGTGGAGAAATTCTTGCGAGCGGCATAGTGCACCTCCTGACCTTCGCGGTGCTTGATGAAGTCGTCCAGGTGCAGAGCAAGTTTCACAACGGCAGGGTGATGTACCCGGGCGAGGAACAGACTCGCGGGGTTGCGGAACTCGACGTCAACGACGGTCAATACTGTATCGATTGATCGAAGGAACTCTTTCGGGTGATAGGCGTGATGGTCTGGGCCCGGATCTGGCTCTGGGTATTCCCGAGTACCGCTCAGCCGATAGGCCAGATGCCGAAGGTGCATCAATGCTCCTGCGAACCAGCCGCCACGATCCGACAGTCGCTCCGACATCAGTGGCTCTCTGCCGATCAGAAGGCCGTGCTCGTCGAGGACACGGTGGACCTCCTTGAGGCTGGGAGCGAGGAGTGAGTCGTTGATGTGGTGAAACGCGGACGACACGATCACCACATCGAACTCTCCAGGTCCGTGAGGGACCGCCAGGAAACTGCCCTCACGAAAATCACTTTCAGGATAGCTTGCTCTTGCCACGTCGAGCATCTTGGGTGACAAGTCGACTCCCGCGATGGTCACATCCGCCGGCAAAAGCGATTTGAAGAGCGGCCATAGTGACGCAGATGCGCATCCTAGATCGAGTATTCGGTCTCCAGGACGCACGAAACGTGCAACGTACTCAACAAAGGCCTTGGAATGAGACGCCATGACGGGTGGATTGTGGTAGTCCCTGTTGTAGCGGTGAGCCATGAGATCTTCGACCTCCCGCTCGCGCCGTTCGGATTCCTGAATGTCAATTCGAGTCATGTTGTGACGGCGATGTCTGTTGCATCTGCAGGGTAAAGACTTTCGAAACTGGCTGGTCAAAGATCGTGGACAGCGGCCTTCCCCTCCTCCGGACGTCGATGGATGCGCAACGCTCCCAAAGTACCAGCGGATCCGTATAGAAGGCTGTTTCCTCTCGTTCCTTCCGCGGGAACAATCCCACGCTCAGCAGAAATGTGCCGTCGCCCAGCAGAAGGTCCTCGATCACTATCCGGACGGTTGTACTTCCGGGCTCGAGGGAACCGATGTCATGGAACTCGGGCTCGTGGCTGAGCCAACTGGTCGCCAGTACCCCATCGTTGCGCATGAATTTGAGCCAGATGGCCGGGTTGTCGATTTCCCGGTCGGTCTCTATCTGAATGTCGATCGCCAATCCATCGTGCTGCAGGAAGGCTCTGCAAGGCACTCCATGAACATCTCTGATCTCGATCTCCCGGATGTCGGTCGGACCCGCACGCGACTTTTGCCCACGCCCGCTTTCCGTCGACAAGTGCCTTCGCGACGCATCGGCCAAAACCTCGGCCTCATAGAGTCCGCAGACGTCAATCGCCGATCCGTTTCCCATGAGTCTGCCACCGCTGATGTACAGGGCTCTGCTGCATAGTCTCCGAACAATGTCTGTCGAGTGCGAGACGAAGAAGACAGTCGCCCCTGACATGCAGATCTCCTTCATGCGTGCCAAGCACTTGTTGACGAAGTACGCATCACCGGCAGCCAGCGCCTCGTCCACGATGAAGATGTCGGGAGTGACGCTGATCGCTGTCGAGAAGGTCAAACGCGCCTGCATGCCACTGGAATAGGTGCGAAAGGGCTGGTCGATCACGGCCCCCATTTCGCTGAACTCGATGATGGAATCCATCTTCGACATCACTTCTTCTCGGCTCATGCCCAGACACATCCCGCCTAGGACGATGTTTTCTCGTCCAGAGTAGTCAGGGTGGAAGCCTGTGCCCAGTTCAAGGATGGCGGAAACGCGTCCTCTTATGTCCACCTCGCCCGCGCTGCGGTCCAGGGTTCCGGCGAGGATTTTCAGCAGGGTGCTCTTGCCCGCACCATTCGGACCGATGACGCCAACGACCTCCCCCTTCCGGACATCGAAGTTGATGTCTGTCAGTGCATGGGATGGTGAGTGTCGCGGCCGACCGTCCAATGCTTCAAGCACCATGTCCAGTGGCCTGTCGTAGCGGCGGTATGTTTTACCGAGTCCGGTGACCCGGATAGCGATGTCCTGTGATCCGTTCACAGAAGATTCCCCAGCGCTGGCTTCAGTTTGCGGAAGATCCTGTATCCCAACCAGAAGATGACCGTATTGATGCAGATGGTGACAAGCCATGCCCAAGGATGCTCGAATCGGCCAAAGTACAAAACATCCTGATAACACCAGATGATGTAGCTGAAGGGATTCAGGTAGATCAGAGGGCGAAACAACTCAGGTACCCATGCGGGCAGATAAAAAACCGGCAACAGGTATACGCCCGCCGACGCAAACAGCTGGACAACGTCCTTGATGTCGCGAATGTAGGCGCCGACGGGAGCCAGGATGAATGCGAGGCCTACCATGCCCAGCAACTGCAGAGCCAGAAGAGCTGGCAGCAAGGCATAGGTCAGATGCAAGCTGCCGTGGGTGTGGAGCACGTAGGCAACCAGCAATAGAAGGGAAATCATCTGGGGGAACAGAGATACCGCCATCGATTTGATGACCAGCACCTCCAACGGGAATACCGTTTGCTTAACAAGTGCTGTGTTGGATGTGATGATGGTGCAGCTTTTCACCAGCCCATCCTGAATACCCAGCCATGCAACGATCCCGGACAGCAGGTATGCGGTGTAGTCCAGCGGGAGGTCTACAGTCCCTCCCACTTTCTGCTTGAACACGAAGGCAAAGACAAACACGTAAAGCCCGATCATGAAGATCGGGTGACAAAATGCCCAGAACATGCCTAGCGCTTGTCCTGCATATCGATCTGCGATCTCGCGTCGAGCCATTTCCCAGATCAGGTCAGCATGCCTGCGGCAGATGCGCAGCACATCCCGCAGCGGGCGAATCTGGTCTTCGCGTCGATTCATCGTGGACATGGAGTCATTTCAAGAACGTGGCGCACCACTTTTCCAGGCTCAGCAGACTCCAGATCAGCAAGCGGCGGTTATCGCGTCCTTCCAGGTGGTCATTGACCAGAGACTGCACCTTTCCGAAATCGAGGAAGTCGTATATCCGTGCCTGTGGCTTGCAGATCAGTCGTCTGACGTAATCGATGCTGTCCCCCTTGAACCAGCTTGCATCCGGGGCTGAAAACCCCTGCTTTTCCCGGTGCGTGATCTTCTGGGGGATGTGCCGCTCCATGGCCTTGCGGAACAGCAGCTTGCCGTCACGCGTCTTCTCGAAGTAACGCGCCGTCTTGCTGCCCGGCTCGTTCTCGTTGAGCCGCACCACTTCGCCGAGGTTGCCCAGCTTCATGCTGGCCGGGAGTTGCATGGCGAAGTCGACCAGATCGTTGTCCAGGAAGGGCACTCGGGTTTCCAGCGAG
>JAIXTA010000177.1 GCA_027484405.1 Burkholderiales bacterium | reverse complement strand
TTGCGCTCCCACAGCGTCAGATAGGCCACACAGCCAAGGAGCGGCAGGACGATGCAGACAATCTTCACGAGAGACCAGACCAAAGGCCAGGCAGCACCGAGGTACTGCGCTCCAAGGGCATTGATGGCGTTGATTCCTTCCATCAGATGCGCTCCACGTTCAGGGTGGTATCGGCACCGAGCGCCGCAGTGATTGCGAACCCCTCCGGCAGCCTCGCTGCACCACGAGCCACGCTCTCGTCCGCGCTGACGGCCAGATTGACGCTGCCTGCACGGCTGCTGAAGCGTGCCAGACTGCCGACGGCCAGGCCGAGCTCGGCTACGGTCTCAGGATGCAGAGCAGCGAGCGGATCATGGGATTGCGGGGTCTGCTGCAGGGACTGCGCACGCCGGGTGATCATGTCAGAGCGGTAGATGGGGACCGGATCGATGCGCTCGATGGCTGCTGCGCCGCCCGCTGCCGGCGTCGAGATGGCAAGGTCCGTCGCATTGTTGAGGCGCTGACCGAGCCCGGAGCCATCGCCAATCGCAGCAACACGGACGGCGTCGACCGTATCGAAGCTCATCGAACCGACCTTGAGCTGCTCGGCAAGCACGCGCAGCACCTTCCAGGCCGGCCGGGTGTCGCCTTGCGGCTTGACGCTGGCATTGAAGCTTTGCAGCCGGCCCTCGGCGCTGACATAGCTTCCCGAGGTCTCTGACCACGGGGCAACTGGCAGCATGACGTCAGCCCAAGATTCAGCGGCAGAGCGGTAAGACGTCAGCGCGATCTTCCGAGCGGACTGGCTGACCAGCTGCTGCGCCACATGGCCATCCAGGCCGGGTTCGACGTTCAGCGTGATCAGGGTCTGCGCTGCCACCGGACCGCCGGAGCGCCGGGCACCCACCAGCGCTGCGCCAGTCGCATTCGCACCGTCCACGAGCACCCCGAGACGGCCACCCGCCTGGGATGCGATCCACTGGGCGAGCGCGCGGATGTGGGTGGCATGGGTGCTGCGCTGAGCGGCTGCACCGATGAACACACCGACACGCGAGCCGGACGCAAGGCTCTTTGCCGCGAGTGTGGCGCATTCGGAAATACCGATTCCTGCGCCGGCTGCAGGGGCGTCAACACCCTTCTCGCGCGCAACAGCTGCCGCGATCTGCGCCAGCACGCCTGCGATTTCGCTCGGCTTGACGATGCACTTGGCAGCAATAGGCATCAGCAGGTCGTCGTCTAGGCTGTGCACGACGGATACCTTCGCACCACGCTTCACGGCAGCGCGAATGCGCGCCGCAAGCAGCGGCTGGTCCGCACGCAGATCGCTGCCCACCAAAAGCACGCGATCAAGCTGGCTGACTTCAGCGATCGACATGCCCAGCCAGTCGACACCTGCGGCTTGAAAGTCTGCCGAGAAGTCACGCTGCCGCAGCCGGTAGTCAATGTTGTCACTGCCCAGCCCGCGTACTAGCTGCGTGAGCAGATAGGCGTCTTCCACGGTGGACTGCGTTCCGAGCAGAGCCCCGATGCCGCTGGCCCTGTGCCTGCGCCCGGCTTCGAGCATTTCGCCGGCAGCGGTCAGCGCGGTCGGCCAATCGACCTCCACCCACTGACCGTCCTGCCTGAGCATGGGAGACAGCAGGCGGTCATCGCTGTTCAGGCCTTCATAGCTGAAGCGGTCGCGGTCGGAAATCCAGCACTCATTGATGTCCTCGACCTCGTAGGGCAGAACGCGCATGACGCGGTTGGCCTTGACCTGCACGACGAGGTTCGTACCGAGGCTGTCGTGCGGCGACACGCTCTTGCGGCGCGACAGCTCCCAGGTCCGGGCGGAATAGCGGAACGGCTTGCTCGTCAGCGCGCCGACCGGGCAGACGTCGATCATGTTGCCGGAGAGCTCGGACTCCACGCCACGCCCAAGAAAGGACGTGATTTCGGAGTGTTCGCCACGGTTCAGCATGCCGAGTTCCATCACACCGGCTACCTCCTGACCGAAACGGACGCAGCGCGTGCAGTGAATGCAGCGGCTCATCTCCTCGGCGCTGATCAGCGGCCCCAGGCTCTTGTGGAAGACAACGCGCTTCTCTTCCTCGTAGCGCGAACCGGACTTGCCGTAACCCACTGCCAGGTCCTGCAGCTGACACTCTCCACCCTGATCGCAAATCGGGCAGTCCAGCGGGTGGTTGATCAGTAGGAACTCCATCACGCCCTGCTGGGCCTTCTTGGCCTTTTCATTGGCTGTGTGAACCACCATGCCCTGGGTGACCGGCGTTGCACAGGCCGGCAGCGGCTTGGGCGCCTTCTCCACGTCAACCAGACACATGCGGCAGTTCGCGGCGATGGAGAGCTTCTTGTGGTAGCAGAAGTGCGGCACGTAGCTGCCCAGCTTCTCGACGGCATGCATCACCATGCTGCCCTCGGGCACTTCCACCTTCATTCCATCGATAGTCAGTTCAACCATGTGCTGCTCTTGGCCTGCGGCGCTCAGATGTAGGTCGGGACCATGCAGGTCTTGTGGGAGATGTGATGCTCGAACTCGGCGCGGAAGTGCTTGATCATCGCGCGGACCGGCATCGCCGCGGCGTCACCCAGCGCGCAGATGGTCCGCCCCTGGATGTTGTCGCTGACGTTGTTCAGCAGATCGAGATCGTCGGGGCGCCCCTTGCCATGCTCGATTCGATCGACGACGCGCCACAGCCAGCCCGTGCCCTCGCGGCAGGGCGTGCACTGGCCGCAGCTCTCGTGCATGTAGAAGTAGGACAGGCGCAGCAGGCTCTTGACCATGCAGCGCGTCTCGTCCATCACGATGACCGCACCGGAGCCAAGCATCGACCCCGCCTTGGCGATCGAGTCGTAGTCCATGTTGGTCTGCATCATGATGTCTGCCGGCAGGACCGGCATCGATGATCCCCCCGGGATGACCGCCTTGAGCTTGCGGCCGCCACGCACCCCCCCGGCCAGCTCGAGCAGCGTGGCGAAAGGCGTCCCCATCGGAATCTCGTAGTTGCCCGGACGCTCCACGTCACCGGAGATCGAGAAGATCTTGGTGCCACCATTGTTCGGCTTGCCCACTTCGAGGTAGGCTTGGCCGCCGTGGTTGATGATCCACGGCACGGCCGCGAAGGTTTCGGTGTTGTTGATCGTTGTCGGCCGACCGTATAGGCCGAAGCTCGCGGGAAATGGCGGCTTGAAGCGCGGCTGGCCCTTCTTGCCTTCAAGCGATTCCAGCAGCGCCGTTTCCTCGCCGCAGATGTATGCGCCGAAACCGTGGTGTCCGTGCAGCTGGAAACTGAAGTTGCTGCCAAGGATGTTGCTGCCCAGCAGGCCGGCGGCACGTGCTTCCTCTAGAGCCTCTTCAAAGCGCTCGTAGACATCGAAGATCTCGCCGTGGATGTAGTTGTATCCGACGGTGATGCCCATCGCGTAAGCGGCAATGGCCATGCCTTCAATCACGATGTGCGGGTTGAAGCGCAGGATGTCACGATCCTTGCAGGTACCGGGCTCGCCTTCGTCCGAGTTGCAGACCAGGTACTTCTGGATCGGCGCCTTGGCAGGCATGAAGCTCCACTTCAAGCCCGTTGGAAAGCCGGCGCCGCCACGGCCGCGCAATGCCGATGCCTTGACCTCGGCAATGACTTGCTCCGGCGTCATGCCGGGGCCGCCATCGGCACCGAGAATCTTCTTCAGCGCGCTGTAGCCGCCACGTGCCACGTAATCGGCCAGTCGCCAGTTGGCGCCATTCAGGCCAGCGTAGATCTGCGGGCTGATATGGCGGCCATGAAAGCAGGTTTCGACACCTGTCGCCTGGAACTTGCTCAGCACATCAGCACTGAGTACGCCGTGTTCGAATGCACCCATGATCAAGCTCCTGCCTGCCGCTTGAGCGTATCGACGAGATCGTCGATACGCTCGTTGCTCATGTAGCTCACCATGTGCCGGTCATTGACCAGCATCACCGGGGAATCGGCACACGCACCCAGACACTCGCACTTCTGGAGTGTGAACAGGCCGTCGGGCGTGGTCTGCCCCTCGGAGATGCCCAGCTTCTGCTCGAGGTAGACGAGCGCCTGTTGACCATCTCGCAGCTGACACGGCAGGTTGGTGCAGACGTTCAGCTTGAAGCGGCCCACCGGCGCCTGGTTGTACATGTTGTAGAACGTGACCACTTCGCGAACCGCGATGGGGGCCATGCCGAGGTAGCTTGCGACTGCCTCCTGCGCCTCGTCACTCACCCATCCCTGCTCCTGCTGGATGATGGACAGGCAGGCCATCACGGCAGACTGCCTCTGGTCTGCCGGGTACTTGGCCACTTCCTTGTCGAATCTGGCCTTGGTCTGTTCGGAGAGTTGCATCTTGATGCTCAGCGGTCGATTTCGCCGAAAACGATGTCCTGGGTACCAATGATGGTCACGGCGTCCGCGATCATGTGCCCGCGCGCCATTTCATCGAGCGCCTGGAGGTGTGCAAAACCAGGCGCACGGATCTTCAGGCGATACGGCTTGTTGGCGCCATCGCTCACCAGATAAATGCCGAACTCACCCTTAGGATGCTCCACCGCGGCGTAGGCCTCACCCTCTGGCACGTGGAAGCCTTCCGTGAAGAGCTTGAAGTGATGGATGAGCTCTTCCATGCTCGACTTCATGTCGACACGGTGCGGCGGCGCAACCTTGTGGTTGTCGGTGATGACCGGGCCTGGGTTGGCACGCAACCAGTCCACGCACTGCTTGATGATCTTGTTGGACTGGCGCATTTCCTCGACGCGAACGAGGTAGCGGTCATAGCAGTCGCCGTTGACACCCACGGGAATGTCGAAGTCCATGCGGTCATAGACTTCATAGGGCTGGTGCTTGCGCAGATCCCACACCACGCCCGAACCGCGCAGCATCGCCCCCGTGAAGCCCATGGCCTTGGCACGCTCGGGCGACACCACGCCGATGCCGACGAGGCGCTGCTTCCAGATCCGGTTGTCGGTCAAGAGGGTTTCATACTCATCCACATACGTGGGGAAGCGCTTCGTGAAGTCCTCGATGAAGTCGAGCAGCGAACCCTGACGGTTCTCGTTGCGCTTCGCCACATCCGACTTGCTGCGCAGCGACGACTCGGCAAACTGCGGCATCGACTCAGGCATGTCGCGGTAGACGCCGCCCGGACGGAAGTAGGCCGCGTGCATGCGCGCACCGGAAACGGCCTCGTACATGTCGAACAGATCTTCTCGCTCGCGGAATGCGTAGAGGAAAACCGCCATCGCACCGACGTCCAGACCGTGACAGCCGATCCAGAGCAGGTGATTCAGCAGGCGGGTGATCTCCGAATACATCACGCGGATGTACTGGGCACGCAGCGGAACCTCGACACCGAGCAGTTTCTCGATCGCCAGGCAGTAGGCATGCTCGTTGGACATCATCGACACGTAATCGAGACGGTCCATGTAGGGCAGCGACTGGATGAACGTCTTGTGCTCGGCCAGCTTTTCGGTGGCCCGGTGCAGCAGACCGATATGCGGATCGGCACGCTGGATGACTTCGCCGTCGAGCTCGAGCACGAGGCGCAAGACGCCATGTGCGGCCGGGTGCTGCGGCCCGAAGTTCAGGGTGTAGTTCTTGATCTCGGCCATGGTCTGCTACTCCCGACCGTAGGTTTCTTCGCGGATCACACGGGGGGTGATTTCACGCGGCTCGATCGTGACCGGCTGATAGATCACCCGGCGCTGCTCGGGGTCGTAGCGCATTTCCACGTGGCCGGACAAGGGGAAGTCCTTGCGGAACGGGTGACCGATAAAGCCGTAGTCGGTCAGGATACGGCGCAGGTCGGGGTGGCCTTCGTAGACGATCCCGTAGAGATCGAAGGCCTCGCGCTCGTACCATCCGACGGCAGGCCAGACCTCAATGAGGCTGGGCATGACCGGAAAGTCATCTTCCGGCGCAAAGCCACGCAGTCGCAGGCGGCAATTGGTTTCAACCGACAACAAGTGCACGACCGTAGCGAAGCGCGGGCCCTCATGCAACCCTTCGCGGTAGTCGGCATAGTCCACGCCGCAAAGATCGACGGCAATCTCGAACTTGAACTGGTCGCGGAGCACCAGACTCGCAGCGGTCCAGTCGCTTGCACGGACTTCAAGGGTGAGCTCGCCGCGCGCGGAAACCAGCTTGACGATCCGCTCGGCCAGCGCTTGACGCAATTGCGTTTCGAGTGACTGAAGACTGGACATGCGGTCAGCTGCGGGCGATGGTGTTGGTACGACGAATCTTGTTCTGCAGCTGCAGGATGCCGTAGATCAGGGCCTCTGCGGTAGGTGGGCAGCCCGGCACATAGACGTCGACCGGCACGATGCGGTCACAGCCGCGCACCACCGAGTAGCTGTAGTGGTAGTAGCCACCGCCGTTGGCGCAGGATCCCATTGAGATGACCCAGCGCGGCTCCGGCATCTGGTCGTAAACCTTGCGCAGGGCCGGAGCCATCTTGTTGCAGAGCGTGCCCGCAACGATCATCAGATCGGATTGACGCGGGCTCGGGCGGAACACGATGCCGAAGCGGTCGAGGTCGTAGCGCGACGCACCTGCGTGCATCATTTCCACTGCACAGCACGCCAGTCCAAAGGTCATGGGCCACAGCGAGCCCGTGCGAGCCCAGTTGACGACTTTGTCGACCTGCGTGGTCACAAAGCCTTCGGAGAGAACACCTTCAAGCGCCATTACTGCACCCTGCGATTCTGGTTCATTCCCAATCAAGCGCCCCGCGCTTCCACTCGTAGACGAATCCGACAACGAGGATGGCGAGGAAGATCATGCCCGCCGCGAAGCCCACCATGCCGATGTCGCGCAGCGCCATGGCCCAGGGGAAGAGGAAGGCGATTTCGAGGTCGAACAGAATGAAGATGATCGCTACGAGGTAGTAGCGCACATCGAATTTCATGCGGGCGTCTTCGAAGGCCTCGAAGCCGCACTCGTAGGGCGAGAGCTTTTCAGAGTCGGGAACGCGCTTGCCGAGGACCCAGCCGATGGCCATCGGTCCAAATCCCACGGCAATCCCAATCAGGATGAACAGCAGGACCGGTAGATAGCTCTCCAGATTCATCTCTTGTTCGCCCCTCGACAAGCGAAGGGGCGCTTTGTGCGCCCCCATTCTTTGATGCTGTGCTGGAGCCATGAGCTCCGCACGCTATTTGGTGCCGTCGGCGAGACTCGAACTCGCACAGCTTTCGCCACTACCCCCTCAAGATAGCGTGTCTACCAATTTCACCACGACGGCGGGAGACCAAAAGTATAACTCAAAGCATCGGGGCTTTCCCTGCGAAGTGCCCGCAATTCAGAGTGAAAAGACAGGGCTTTTCACGCCATGACTTCGCCAATCACTTGGCCGGCGCACCACCGGGTACCGCAGGCGCTGCAGGAGCCGTCGGTTGCTGGGCCGGTGCGGCAGGCTGCGCGGGGGCCGAACCACCAGGCACCACCGGCGCGGATTGGGCGGGCGCGCTCTGCATGACCCCCCCTGCGCTAGGGGCCTTGGGCTTGTGAATCAGGAAAGCGAGGCCGAGCGTACAGACAAAGAACACCGTCGCAAGCACTGCAGTCGAGCGCGACAGAAAGTTTGCAGATCCACTTGCGCCGAACACACTGCCAGACGCACCGCTGCCGAACGCAGCTCCCATGTCGGCGCCCTTGCCATGCTGCATGAGCACGAGCACGATGATGCCCAGCGCGCTGAGGATCTGAACAATCAGGATGAGGTTGAAGAACACGTTTTGCATGACTGACTCCGAAACCTTGTGTCGATGATGGCCCGCACCGAGCGAACCGAAATTGTCTAGGCCACAGCCTGAGCAGCTGCGGCAATACCAAGAAACTCGTCGGCCTTCAGGGACGCACCGCCGATCAGTCCGCCGTCCACATCGGGCTGCGCGAACAACTCCGCCGCGTTGCCCGGCTTGACGCTGCCGCCATACAGGATGCGCAGACCGTCTGCCGACCCGGCAAATGCGCCGCGCCAGAGCTGCCGGATGAAGGCATGCACATCCTGGGCCTGTGCCGATGTGGCCGTGCGGCCGGTCCCGATCGCCCACACGGGCTCATAGGCCACGACGACGCGCGCGATCCATTGCGCCTGCCCTGCTTCCTTGAGTGCATCCACGATCGCCTGCAGCTGCGCGCCAACCACGACGAGCGTCTGCCGGGCATCGCGCTCCGCAAGCGTTTCCCCGACACAGACGATCGGCGTCAGCCCGGCGCGCAGCACTTGCAGCGCCTTTGCTGCGACCAGAGCGCTGGACTCTGCGTGATATTGACGACGCTCCGAATGCCCGACGATGACCCAGCGACAACCGAAATCGGTGAGCATGACCGCGCTGACCTCGCCCGTATACGCACCCTGGGCATGGGCGGAACAGTCCTGCGCACCCCAGGTCATGGTCGATCCGAGCAGCGCATCAGCCGTCTGCGCCAGATAGGGAAACGGCGCGCAGATCACCAGATCGCAGGCTGCAGTGTCGGCACCCGCACGCACGGCACGCAGCAGCTCAGCATTGGCGGCCAGCGTGCCGTTCATCTTCCAGTTGCCTGCGACCAGCTTTCTGCGAGCGCTCATGGGAATCGACTGCAAACCGGGGCCGACAAGACCCCGACGGATGTTGATGCAAAGCTTTCAAGTGTAGCCGGTCCAAAAGCGCCCTGCCCGCAGCGCCTGCCGGCCATTCAATCCACCTGCAGCACCAGCTTGCCCACATGCTCGCTGGATTCGAGCATCGCATGCGCCTGGGCGGCCTCCTCGAGCGCAAAGACCTTGTAAGTGACCGGGCGGATACGGCCGGACTCCAGCAGGGGCCAGACGCGCTGCGCCAGTGTGCTCGCAATCGCGCCCTTGAACGCCACCGAGCGCGGCCGCAGCGTGGAACCGGTCAGCGTCAGGCGCCGACGCAGCACCTGCCCCAGATCGATGGTGGATTGCGCGCCGCGCAGCAGGGCGATCTGGGCAATGCGCCCGTCGTCGGCCAGCGCCTGGATGTTGCGCGGCAGGTAGTCTCCGCCGACCATGTCGAGGATCACGTCCGCGCCGCGCCCTTGGGTTGCCGTCTTGACGTCCGCCACCCAGTCCGCCGTCCGGTAGTTGAAGCACCGGGTGGCGCCCAGGGTCTCGACCGCCCTGCACTTCTCGTCATTGCCCGCCGTCCCGAACACTGGGTGCCCAAGTGCGGCGGCCAGTTGCACCGCGGTCACGCCAATGCCGCTGGAGGCCCCATGCACCAGCAGGGCCTCCGGCTCCCCGTCCTCGCGATGGCCGAGCCGGGCACGCTCGAAGACATTGCTCCAGACCGTGAAGAAGGTCTCCGGCAGGCCGGCGGCATCCACAGCCCGCCAGCCTTGCGGCAACGGAAGACACTGGGCTGCCGGTGCGGCGCAGTACTGCGCGTACCCGCCGCCCTGAACGAGCGCACAGACCCGGGTGCCGGGCGGCAACTGCGTGTCGCCCGCATCCACCACCTCGCCGGCCACCTCCAGACCCGGCAGGTCCGAGGCCCCAGGTGGCACCGGGTAGAGCCCCGTGCGCTGCAGCACGTCGGGCCGGTTCACTCCGGCCGCCGCCACGCGGATCAGCACCTCACCGGGCTTGAGCACCGGAAGCGGCCGCGTGCAGGACACGAGGACCTCAGGCCCGCCGAACTCGCGGATCTCGACGGCGCGCATGGTGGCGGGGAGCGTCATGGCCGGGCACTCACTTCAGCTGGTTCCACAGGAAGGTCCACTCCAGCGACAGCATCTTGGCCGTCTGCACGTTGTTCGCCGCACCGGCATGTCCGCCCTCGGTATTCTCGTAATAGAGCACGTCATGGCCCTGCGCCTTCATCTTCGCGAACATCTTGCGGGCATGACCGGGGTGCACGCGATCGTCACGTGTGCTCGTCGTGAAGAGCACGCGCGGCATCTTCACACCCTTCTTCACGTTCTGGTATGGCGAGTACTTGGCGATGTAGGCCCACTCCTCTGGCAGATCCGGGTTGCCATACTCGGCCATCCACGACGCCCCAGCCAGCAGAGTGTGATAGCGCCGCATGTCGAGCAGAGGCACCTGGCAGACCACGGCGTTGAAGAGTTCGGGGCGCTGCACCATGACCGTGGACACCAGCAGACCGCCGTTGGAGCCGCCCATGATGCCCAGATGACGCGCGCTGGTGATGCGCCGCTTGATGGCGTCTTCGGCCACCGCCGCAAAGTCATCAAAGGCCTTCTGGCGATTGGCCTTGAGCGCCGCCTGATGCCAGCGCGGGCCGAACTCGCCACCACCCCGGATGTTCGCCAGCAGATACACCCCGCCACGGGCCAGCCAGGACGTCCCCACCGAGCCGGAATAGAACGGCTCCATCGAGACCTCGAAGCCGCCATAGCCATACAGGAGCGTTGGCGTCTTGCCGTCGAGCTTGATGTCCTTGCGCATCACGGCGAAGTACGGAACCTTGGTGCCGTCCCTGCTGGTGGCCTCGAACTGCTGCACCTGCAGGTTGCCCGCATCGAAGTAGCTGGGCCGCTGCTTGATGATGTCCTTGGGGTCGCTCTGGATGTCGGTCAGGTAGAGCGCATCCGGGCTGAGAAAGTCGGTGTAGTTCAGCCACAGGGCGTCGGACTCGTCCGAATCCACGGCCGAAGCGGATGCGTTGCCGCGCCCGGGCAGCTTCATCTCGCGGCGCTGCCAGTTGCCTGCCGCGTCGGGGCGCAGTACCTGGACCCGCGACTGCACGTTGTCGTTGATGTTGAGCACCAGTGCGCTCTTCGTGCTGGTCGAGCCGGACAAGGAGCTGCGCTCGGTCGGTTCGAAGAGCACGTCGAAGCGCCGTTCGCCCTTCATGAAGGCATCGAAGCGGGCGGCCAGCAGGGAGCCGGCCTTGTAGATGCGTCCTCCGACAGTCCAGTCGCTGCGCAGACTCACCGTGATCCAGTCGCGCCAGGCGCCCGCCTGGGCATCGGCCGGAACGTCGTACTTCACCGGCTTGCCATCAATGAGCACGAAGGTTTCGTTGCTGTAGAAGTCAGGCGAGCGGCCGAAGCCTTCGCGGAAAAAGCCCAGGGTGTGGTCAACCCATGCAAATGCTGATACATCCGCACTCTTGCCTTCGAACACCGTGCTGGCTGAGGACAGTGGTGTGCCGCGCTTCCACAGCTTGATCACGCGCGGATAGCCACTCGTGGTGAGCGAACCCGCACCGAAGTCGGTCCCGACGTACAGCTCGTCCGGATTGCGCCAGGTCACCGAACTCTTGGCCTCGGGCAGCTCGAAGCCGCCCTTGACAAACTCCTTCTTCAGGAAATCGAACTCACGCACGACCGTGGCGTCACCGCCGCCGCGCGACAGCGAGATCACGCACTTGTACGGGTGCTGCGGTGGCGTCAGGCAGCTGGCGCCCGCCCAGACCCAGTTCTCCTTCTCGCTAGCGGCCAGCGCATCCAGATCGAGAATGGTTTCCCACTTGGGCTCGGGCTTGCGGTATTCCTCCAGCGTCGTGCGTCGCCAGACGCCGCGCACATTCTTCTCGTCGCGCCAGAAGTTCACGTACCAGTCGCCCATCTTGCCGGCATACGGAATGCGGCGCCGGTCGTTCAGGATCTCGAGCAGGCGCTTATTGGTCGGTGCGTATTCCGGACGCCCCGTCAGTTCCTTCAAGGTGCGCGCGTTCTGCTGCTCGACCCAGTCGAGCGCCTTCTTGCCGGTGACCTCTTCCAGCCACAGGTAGGGGTCGGCGGGCGCCTTGGTGGTCTTGGCGACAGGTGCCTGCGCGGCGGCGGACAGTGCGGTGATGCCCAGAGTCATGGCGAGCAGCATCTTTCTCACAGGAGCATTCATGGGACGGGTTCCGGTTCAGCGAAGCTGGTTGAGCATGAAGGTGAATTCCATGGCAGACATGCGGGCGCGCTGCGCGCTGTTGGCCGCACCGGCGTGACCGCCCTCGATGTTCTCGAAATACAGCACATCGTGCCCCTGGGCCTGCATGCGGGCAAACATCTTGCGCGCATGGCCGGGGTGAACGCGATCATCACGCGTGCTGGTGGTGAAGAGGATGCGCGGGTATTTCACCCCGGGCTTGACGTTCTGGTAGGGCGAGTAGGCCGCCAGGAATGCGCGTTCGGCCGGAACGTCCGGGTCGCCATACTCGGCTACCCAGGACGCGCCGGCCAGCAGCTTGTCGTAGCGCAGCATGTCCAGCAGCGGCACCTGGCAGACCACGGCGTTGAACAGATCCGGCCGCTGCACCGCCACCGCACCCACCAGCAGACCGCCGTTGCTGCCGCCCTGGATGCCCAGGTGGCGCGGCGCGGTGATCCTGCGCGCGATCGCGTCCTCGGCCACGGCAATCAGGTCATCGAAGGCCTTCTGGCGGTTGGCCTTGAGTGCCGCCTGATGCCAACGCGGCCCGAACTCGCCGCCTCCGCGGATGTTGGCGACGATGAACACGCCACCCCGTTCGATCCAGGCCGTACCCACGTTGCCGCTGTAAGCGGGCGTACGCGAGATCTCGAAGCCGCCGTAGGCGCTGATGATGGTCGGGTTCTTTCCGTCCAGCTTGGCGTCCTTGCTGCGCACCACGAAGTAAGGCACCCGCGTGCCGTCCTTGCTCGTGGCCTGGAACTGCTCGACCATGGCCTTGGATGCATCCCAGAACGCCGGATTGGCCTTGATGGGCGTCGTCGGATTCTGGCCGACGCGCGTCAGGTACAGCGAGGGCGGCGTGAGGAAGTCGGTGTAGCTGACCCAGAGTTCGTCGCTGCGGTCGGCGTCCAGCGCGGCCACCGTGGCGGCGCCCAGACCAGGCAGCTTCATCTCGCGGCGCACCCACTGCGCCCCCTTGCGCTGCAGCTCCACCGCCTGGGTGACCACGTTCTCGTTGTAGGTCAGCACCAGGGCGTTGCGCGTGCGCGTGACGTTCGGCGCCGAGGTCAGCGGCGTGGGGGTGAACAGCACATCGAAGCGCCGCTCGCCGCGCTCGAAGGCAGCCAGGCGTGTGGCAAGCAGGCTGCCCTGCGGGTAGGTCTTACCGGCCACCGTCCAGTCGCTGCGCAGGCGCAGGGTCAGCCATTCGCGCCAGAGCACGGGAATGGCGTCGATCGGAAAGTCCAGCTTGCGCGGCGCGCCGCCACGCTCGATGAACCACTCGCCGCTGAAGAAACCGGGGGCATTGCCGAACAGGGTGCGCTTGAAGCCCTGGGTGTGATCGACCTGCACGCGGGTGAAGACGTCCGTGGCCTTGCCTTCAAACACCACCGGGGCGACGGCCAGCGCCGCGCCGCGCTTCCAGAGCCGGATCTGCCGCGGATAGCCGCTCTCGTTCATGCTGCCCGGGCCGGTGTCGGTACCGACGTAGAGCGTGTTTTCATCGCGCCAGGCCAGCGATCCGCCCGGATGCTTGGCCTCCTTGAGCGTGAAACCATCCTTCACCCAGGTCTTGCTCACCGTGTCGAACTCGCGCACGACCGTGGCATCTGCCCCGCCGCGCGAGAGCTGGATGAGGCAGCGCCGGTAGGCCGGCGGCAGGCAGACCGTGCCGCTCCAGACCCAGTTTTCCTTCTCCTCGCGCGCCACGGCATCCAGGTCGATGACCGTCTCCCAGGCGGGTTGTGGCTTGGCGTACTCGGCGAGCGTCGTGCGGCGCCACAGGCCGCGCGGGTTGGTGCCGTCGCGCCAGAAGTTGTAGAGCTGGCCGTTCATCATCGCGGCCGCCGGGATGCGCGAGCGGTCGTTCAGGATCTCCAGCAGGCGCTTCTCGATCGACGCGAACTCGGGTCGTGCCGTCAGTTCCTTGGTGCTGAGGGCATTGGCCTCGCGCACGAAGTTCAAGGCGCGCTCGCCCATCACCTCTTCCAGCCAGAGATAGGGGTCGTCCACGTCCGCACCAGCCGGTGGCGGGGGTGGCGGTGTGGCCACTGCGGGTGCGGGGGTCTGCGCCAAGACGGCCACAGACAAGGCGGTACTGCCTGCAAACACCGCTGCCCGGAGTGTGGCTCGATGGAACGCGCGGCTCAACACGCTTACTGACACATCAGTCTCCTTGTGGGATGACAGCTCGCTCGCCGTGGCGAACAAGCACGGCCCGGGATCGCCGGGAAATCTCTGGACAGCAATCACTAGGCCGGCAGCAAGGCCCGGATGTAAGCCTTGACCGCCGGCACGTAGCCGAGTTCGAGTGCGTCGGCCGTGAGCGCATGGCCGATCGAGGCCTCGTCCACCGGCGGCAGGCCGGCCATGAAGGCCGGCAGGTTGTGCAGGTTCAGGTCGTGGCCGATGTTCACGCCCAGCCCGAGGCCGCGCGCCGCCTCGACGCTCTCGCGGTATTGCGCCAGCACGGCGGCCTGCTGCGGTGTGCCGAAGGCGTCGGCCCAGGGCTTGGTGTAAAGCTCCACGCGGTCGGCACCGAGCTCGCGCACCAGCGCAAACTGCGCCGGATCCGGGTCCATGAACAGGCTCACGCGGGCGCCCTGCCCCTTGAGCGTAGCGACGATGGGTGCGAGACGCTGCGCATCGGCGCGCAGATTCCAGCCGTGGTCGGAGGTCACCTGGTTGTCGGCATCCGGCACCAAGGTGCACTGCTGCGGCCGGGCGCGCGCCACCAGGGGCATGAAGGCCGCCGGGCCGCTCGTGAACGGGTTGCCTTCGATGTTGAATTCGATGCCCGGATGCTCGGCGATCAGTCCTGTGAGCAGCGTCACGTCATCGACCGTGATGTGCCGTTGGTCCGGCCGCGGGTGCACGGTCAGCCCGGCGGCACCGGCCGCCAGCGCGAGGCGTGCAAAGTGCGCCAGATCAGGAATGCCGATGCCGCGCGAGTTGCGCAGCAGGGCGATGCGGTTGAGATTGACGGACAGCTTGGCCATGGTTTCCGCGGGGCAGGCGGGCTGCGCAAGTGGATCTGAGGGGGCTTCTCGCTTGTCTGGCGCGGCTTTTCAGCCACTTTGGCCTGGAAACCCGCATGAATGCTGGGTTTTCACTTTGCCAATATCGCAGAGGTCCATTTCATGCGCCTCTTCAGGCCAAACTGCCCGAAGAACCGCATGGGACAAGCGGAGAGCCCTTTCGAGTCCATTGCTTCGACCCAAAGAAAAGCGGGGCGAAGCTTAACGCTGCGCCCCGCGGGGATCTGCCAGGTTCAGCCACCTGCGCGGCTGGCCCTGTGAACGCTGCAGCCCGGCTCGGCCGGACCGCGGCATTCGCTTACTGCTGTTGTTGCTGCTGCTGTGCGGCAGCGGCCGGTGCCGGCGCGCCCCCGTCGAGCAGGGCCTTCATGGACAGGCGCAGGCGGCCCTTGTCGTCGGCCTCGATGACCTTGACGCGAACCTTGTCGCCTTCCTTGAGCACGTCGGTCACGGCCTTGATGCGCTCGTGGCTGATCTGGCTGATGTGCAGCAGACCGTCCTTGCCGGGCAGCACCGAGACGATCGCGCCGAAGTCCAGCAGCTTGAGCACCGTGCCTTCGTAGACCGAACCCACCTCGACCTCGGCGGTGATGTCCTCGATGCGGCGCTTGGCTTCCTGGCCCTTGGCGGCGTCGACGCTGGCGATGGTGACGGTGCCGTCGTCCTGGATGTCGATCTGCGTGCCGGTCTCTTCGGTCAGCGCGCGGATCACGGCGCCGCCCTTGCCGATCACGTCACGGATCTTCTCCGGATTGATCTTCATGGTGTAGAGCTTGGGCG
>JAIXTA010000104.1 GCA_027484405.1 Burkholderiales bacterium | reverse complement strand
TGAGAGGCCGTTCTTCAGGTCCTTGTGGCGCTGGCCAATCACCTGCAGGTCCAGGGTGAGGATGAGCGCGCTGCAGCGCGCGGCCTTGCATCGCTCGATCATGCGCGCCATGGCCTCGCGGTCGCGCATCATGTACAGCTGAAACCAGAACGGCGCGCTGGTGTTCTCGGCCACATCCTCGATCGAGCAGATGCTCATGGTGGACAGCGTGAACGGGATGCCGAACTTCTCGGCGGCGCGCGCCGCATGGATCTCGCCGTCGGCATGCTGCATGCCGGTCAGGCCCACGGGCGCAATCGCCACGGGCATCTTGGCTGCCTGCCCGATCATGGTCACGGCGGTGCTGCGGTTGTCCATGTTCACTGCCACGCGCTGGCGCAGCTTGATGCGCTGGAAGTCGTTCTCGTTGGCGCGGTAGGTGGACTCCGTCCAGCTGCCGGAGTCGGCGTAGTCGTAGAACATGCGCGGCACGCGCTTTTCTGCCAACTTGCGCAGATCTTCGATGTTGGTGATGACGCTCATGCGGCGCAGTCTCCCGGGTGTCTGTGTCGCCCGCGGGCGACACCTCGATATGCCAGCGTTGATCCTAGCGATTGGCCCGGCCCGGCCGAAAGCGAGGGCTTTTCAGAGCTTGCGTGAAAACCGCTCAGCCGCACCGGGCCGTCAAGACGGATTTCCGGGATGGCCGAGCGCGGCATCCCCTGCCAATGTGCGCTCCACCCCAACACGGCCAGGGAGCACGCATCATGTGGACGCAAGTGGAGAGCTATTCGCTGGGCTACAACGTCGGCAGCAAGGAGTTCTATATCTATTACCAGCTCAAGGGGCAGACGGTGTCGAACCAGCTCTTCGTGGACGCGCACACCTTCATGGCCCTGGCCGACATGTTCCGCAACGAGGGGCCGGTGAACTTCAACAGCCAGGGCAACTACTTCGCCACTGGCGCCGAGCCGGTGGGTGAGGGCGAACGCCGCCGCTGAGTGCGGCAAACCGACCCGGCCGGGTCGGACTATTGCAGCCCGATGCCGACCGATGGCTGCACGACGGGTTCGGTCAAGGCGAGCAGCGCAAAGCTGGCCAGCCAATGGGTGGCGCCAAAGTCGCCCACCGCCACATGCGGCAGGCTGACGGCCAGATGCGCGTCGATGGCGCGTTCGATCACCTCGCGCGGCACATCGGTCTGCGCGGCAATCATGCGCCAGCACCACACGCGCGACAGGTTCAGCCCGTCCAGATGCACGATCTGCGGGTCGATCCGGTCGCTCACCTTGGCAGGGAGCAGCCAAGTCGCAAGCGCCGCGTCCGTGGGCCGGAAGGCCTGCCACCAGTCGGCATAGTCGCAGCCGTCCACCACCCGGCTCATGAGTGCGGCTTCGCACAGGCCGGCGGACAGGAAGTCGCTGCCCGAGGGTTCGTATTCGGCGGGGTAGCGGCAGTCACGGCCGTACCAGTCGTGCGCCTTGCGGTGAATGAGTTGCGTCAGCGCCGGGCTGGCCGTCACGGCGCAAGCGTCCAGCGCCAGCAGCAGCGCAAAGGCCGAGTTGCCGTGCGTGCCGGCACGGTTGGGATAGTCCGCGCGCGGCAGAAATTCGATGAAGCGGTCGTGGAACGCCGTGGCCAGCGGGGCGATGGCCTCGGCCCAGCGCTTGGCGCCCAGTTCAGCCCGCCCCTGCTCCCGCGCCAGCAGCACCAGCTCGGCCGCGAGTTTCAGCAGCCAGCCCCAGCCATAGGGCCGCTCGAAGCTGCCGCGCCCCGGCTGCGCCAGATAGGCCAGCTCGCCGGCGATGGTCTCGCGGTTCAGGTGGGCATCAAAGGCTGCGGCAATCACGCTGCGCTCGGGCAGATCCGGGACCAGGCGCAGCAGCCGCGCGAGGCTCCAGTGCATGTGCACGCAGCTGTGCCAGTCGTAGCTGCCCCAGAACGCCGGGTGCTGCACCCGCGGCGCCGTCAGGTCCTGCGGGCCGTTGATGAGATGGTCCAGCTTGTGCGGCCAGGGCTCGACGATGTTCTTCAGCGCCAGTTGCGCGTAGCGGCTGGCGGTGGCGGCGTCCAGGGCGATCAAGGCGTGTGTCCTTCAGTGACTCGAACAGAAAGAAAGGCCTCCGGGGAGGCCTTTCCGTTTTTTCCATGCTGCAGGCGGGGTTTCGGCGAGCACTGCTCGCCGCCGCTGGAAGAGCGAGCGCCTATCCGCGCGAGCCCCCTGCACCGCTAATCGGTTGTCTGGTGCGGGTTTCCAGCCATTTTGGTCTGGAAAGCCGCATGAAATGGACGTCTAGTGGTACGGCGGCTCGTTGAGCTTCGCGCTTGCAAGCGCTCATCGTTTCGCTGGGGCCAAGCAGTGCTTGGCCTGATCCAGCTTCACCTTCGGGCGGCACCAGACGTGTCTGGCGAAACCCCGCCCTCAGCATCTAGCCTGCGTGATCCTTGGCAAACCACATCTCCGCCAGCCGCACCCAATAGGTGGCGCCCAGGGGGATGAGCTCGTCGTTGAAGTCGTAGCTCGGGTTGTGCAGGTTGCAGGGGCCCAGGCCATGGCCCATCTCGCGGTGGGCCCCGTCGCCGTTGCCGATAAACACATAGCAGCCGGCCTTTTCCAGCAGGAAGAAGCTGAAGTCCTCGGCGCCCATGGTGGGCTCCACGTTCGGCACGACGTTTTCATTGCCGACCACGGCGCGGGCCACATCCGCGCAGAAGGCGGCTTCGGGGGCGCTGTTGATGGTGGGCGGGTAGTTGCGCAGGAAGTCCACCTCGGCGCTGGCGCCGAACGCAGCGCACACGCCCGTCACGATCTCGCGCATGCGGGTCTCGATCAGGTCGAGCACCTCGAGCGTGAAGGTACGCACCGTCCCGTTGAGCATGGCCGTGTCCGGGATCACGTTGGTGGTGTCGCCGGCGTGGATCTGGGTGATGGACAGCACGGCCGCGTCAATCGGCTTCTTGTTGCGCGTGACGATGGTCTGCAGGGCCTGGGCGATATTCACGGCCACCATGACCGGGTCGCAGCCGTTGTGCGGCAGGGCGGCGTGCGCGCCCTTGCCCGTGATGCGGATGGTGAATTCGTTCGAACTGGCCATCTGCGGCCCCGGCGTCATGGCAAAGGTACCCACCTTCAATCCCGGCCAGTTGTGCATGCCGAAGACCGCGTCCATCGGGAAGAGCCTGAAGATGCCGTCTTCGATCATCTTGCGCGCGCCGCCGCCGCCTTCCTCGGCCGGCTGGAAGATCAGATACACGGTGCCGTCGAAGTTGCGGTGCTTGCTGAAGTACTTGGCGGCCGCCAGCAGCATGGCGGTGTGGCCGTCGTGCCCGCAGGCGTGCATCTTGCCGGCGTTCTTGCTGGCATGAGCAAACTGGTTGTGCTCCTGGATGGGCAGGGCGTCCATGTCGGCGCGCAGGCCGATGGCGCGGTTCGCGTTCTTGCCCTGGCCGGTGCCCTTGACGATGCCCACCACCCCGGTGCCGCCCAGGCCGCGGTGGATCGGGATGCCCCAGGCAGTGAGCTGTTGGGCCACGAGGTCGGCGGTGGCGAACTCCTCGAAGCGCAGTTCAGGGTTGGCGTGAATCTGTCGGCGGACGGCCGTCGCCTCGTGGGCGTCGGCCAGGATCGGTTCAAGCAACTGCATGGAAACTCTCCTTCAAGCACGCGAGTGTAGGCAGGCCCATGTCGGGCCGACACCCTGACAACCCTGCGCACTTTCAGCAACTGTCCCGGTGGATGTTGCATCGCAGCAGCGGGCTGTACCGGCGGCGGCTCGGGACGGCAACCGATGTGCGCCGCCAAGGTGCACCCATACACTCGGTTGCATGAATGCACCGCTTCCCACCCAGCGCCTGAGCCACTCGGTTGAGATGCTGCGCCAACTCGTGAGCTTCAACACCGTGTCGGCGGAGTCCAACCTCGGCCTGATCGAATTCAGCCGCGACTGGCTGGCCGGCCACGGCGTGAAGAGCCGCCTGATCTACGACAGCACGGGCCGGAAGGCCAACCTCTTTGCCACCGTGGGCGAGGGCGCCGAGCCCGGCGTGATTCTCTCCGGCCACACGGACGTGGTGCCGGTGGTGGGCCAGCCCTGGAGCACCGACCCCTTCACGCTCACTGAGCGCGAGGGCAAGCTCTACGGCCGCGGCAGTGCCGACATGAAGGGCTTCATCGCCTGCGCCCTCAGCGCCGTGCCCGGCTACCTGGCCTCGCCGCTGGCGGGCCGCCGACCCTTCCACTTGGCGCTGAGCTATGACGAGGAAGTCGGCTGCTTCGGCGTGTGGGGCCTGATCAAGGACATCCAGGAGAGCGGCGCGAAGGTGTCGGCCTGCATCGTCGGCGAGCCTTCGTCCATGCAGCCGATCGTGGCGCACAAGGGCACGCACCGCTTCCGCTGCTGCGTACGCGGGAAGGAGGCGCATTCGGCCAACACGAACCAGGGCGTGAACGCGATCCACTACGCCAGCCGGCTGATGAATTTTCTTCAGGAGCGGGCTGCACAGATCGCAGGTACCGAGACACCGGACCCGAACTACCCCGTGCCCACCAGTACGCTTTCGATCACCATGATCGACGGCGGCACGGGGGCCAACATCATCCCCCTGCGCTGCGACTTCACGGTCGATGTGCGCACCCTGCCGGGCACGAGCTTCGCGGCGCTGCTCGATGAGCTGAAGGCCTACGCGAGAACGCTGGAGCCGGAGATGAAGGCTGTGGCGGCGGACGCCGGCATCGACGTGCAGTTCATCGCCAGCATCGAGGGCTTTGGCGTGACCGACGCCGACCCCCTGCTGGCCCACGTGACCCGCTTGGCCGGCAGCCACCGCAAGATCCAGGTCAGCTTCGGGACCGAAGCTGGGATCTTCCAGCGTGCGGGTATCCCCACCCTCGTGATCGGCCCGGGCAACATCGATCAGGCCCACCAGCCCGACGAGTTCGTGGAGATCGACCAGATCGCCCAATGCGACGCCTTCCTGGCGCGCCTGCTGGCCGAGCCCTTCTCGGCCTGAGCGCCGCGCACAGACCGTCACTCAATTACCGCGAGTCCCACCCATGAACGCACCTGTCACCGTCACCCAGGTTCAGAACTGGATCAACGGCGCCGCCGTCGCGGCCCGCCCGGCCGACCTGTCGCCAGTCTTCAACCCGGCCACCGGCGAGATCACCGCGCAGGTCACCACCGGCCATGTGGATGACGTGGCGGCCGCAGTGGCCGCAGCGGCTGCCGCCTTCCCGGGCTGGGCGGCCACCACGCCGCTGCGCCGCGCACGCGTGATGTTCAAGTTCAAGGAGCTGCTGGAGCGGGATGCAAAGCGCATTGCCGCCACCATCACGCGCGAGCACGGCAAGGTGTTCTCGGACGCCATGGGCGAGTTCACACGCGGCCTGGAGGTGGTGGAGTTTGCGTGCGGCGCGCCGCAGCTGCTCAAGGGCGAGATCACCGACCAGGTGGGCGGCGGCATCGACGCGTATTCCCTGCGCCAGCCCCTGGGCGTGGTGGCCGGCATCACGCCCTTCAACTTCCCCTTCATGGTGCCGCTGTGGATGATCCCGGTGGCCCTGGTCTGCGGCAACACCTTCGTGCTCAAGCCCAGCGAGCGCGACCCCAGCTGCTCGCTGATCGTGGCCGAGCTGCTCAAGGAAGCCGGCCTGCCTGACGGCGTATTCAACGTGGTGCAGGGCGGCAAGACCTGCGTGGACGCCATCCTGCACCATCCGGACGTGCAGGCCGTGAGCTTCGTGGGCTCCACGCCGATCGCCCAGTACATCTACGCCACCGGCACCGCCCACGGCAAGCGCGTACAGGCCCTGGGCGGCGCCAAGAACCACATGGTGGTCATGCCGGATGCTGACCTCAAGCAGGCCGTGGACGCGCTGGTGGGTGCCGGCTACGGCAGCGCTGGCGAGCGCTGCATGGCGATTTCCGTGGCCGTGGCCGTGGGTGACATTGGCGACAAGCTGGTCGATGCCCTGGCCGAGCGCGCCCGGACGCTGAAAATCGGCAACGGCCTGCAGGGTGAGGGCGAAGCCTGTGGCGATTCCGGCATGGACATGGGCCCGCTGGTCACGCGCGATCACCTCAACAAGGTCAAGGGCTATGTGGACATCGGCGTGGCTGAGGGCGCAAAGCTCGTGGTCGACGGTCGGGCCCATCCGGCCGGCACGCCCGCGGGCGGCTTCTTCATGGGAGGCTGCCTGTTTGATCACGTCACCCCGAGCATGCGCATCTACAAGGAAGAGATCTTCGGCCCCGTGCTCTCCGTGGTGCGCGTCCAGACCTTCGATGAGGCCGTGAACCTGATCAACGCCCACGAATACGGCAACGGCACCGCCGTGTTCACGCGCGATGGCGACGCGGCGCGCGAGTTCGTGCAGCGCATCCAGGTCGGCATGGTCGGCGTGAACGTGCCCATTCCCGTGCCGATGAGCTTCCACAGCTTCGGCGGCTGGAAGCGCAGCCTGTTCGGCGACCACCATATCTACGGCCCCGAGGGCGTGCGCTTCTACACCCGCTACAAGAGCGTGATGCAGCGCTGGCCCAGCGGCATCAAGGACGGCGCGCAGTTCGTGATGCCGACGATGAAATGAGCAAGCTCGCAGACATTGCGTTTGCGGTTTGGGATTACTTGTTCGGCGATGACGAAGCGTGTCGCTGGACGATCATTGGCGGCTGGTTCCTGGTCTTTCTTGGCGTGATGCTGCCTTGGGCGATAGGTCGCTGGGTGGTGTACACCGGTCTTGCTTTGGACTTCGTTGCAATTGGCGTCAGGTGGTATCGACATGATCAGCGCGTGAAGCTCGAGAGAAAGCAGCGATTGAGTTTTCGTGTTCCACGATTGCGTGAATCGGCGCAACCAGATCGCTCAGAAGACCGACTGCCACCGTCAAAAAGTCAATAGCCGCGTGCACGCTGACCAGGTTGCTCGCACGGACCGAGATCAGCCGTGTATCTGAGTCACTCAGGAGTACTGACATGACCCTCGTTTCCGACGAACTTCACCTGAAGCAAGAAGACCTCAACAACTACTGGATGCCCTTCACGGCCAACCGGCAGTTCAAGGGCGCGCCGCGGCTGATTGCCAAAGCCAAGGGCATGTACTACTGGGACGACCAGGGCCGGCAGATCCTCGATGGCATTGCCGGGCTGTGGTGCTGCAACGTGGGGCACAACCACCCGCGGGTGGTCGAGGCGATTCAGAAGCAGGCGGGCGTGCTGGACTACGCGCCGCCCTTCCAGATGGGCAACCCGCTGCAGTTCGAGCTGGCCAACCGGCTGGCCGACATCACGCCGGGTTCGCTGAACAAGGTCTTCTACACCAACTCCGGCAGCGAGAGCGTGGACACGGCCCTGAAGATCGCCATTGCCTACCACCGCGCCCGCGGCGAGGGCTCGCGCGTGCGTCTGATCGGCCGCGAGCGGGGCTACCACGGCGTGGGCTTTGGCGGCATTGCCGTGGGCGGCATGGTGGCCAACCGCAAGATGTTTGGCACGCTCATGGCGGGCACGGACCACCTGCCGCAGACCTGGAATCTGAAGGAGCAGGCCTACAGCCACGGCCAGCCAGCCTGGGGCGCGCATCTGGCGGATGAGCTGGAACGTCTGGTGGCGCTGCACGACGCATCCACCATTGCGGCGGTGATCGTCGAGCCGGTGGCCGGTTCGGCCGGGGTGCTGATTCCGCCTGTGGGCTATCTGCAGCGCCTGCGCGAGATCTGCGACAAGCACGGCATCCTGCTGATCTTTGATGAAGTGATCACCGGCTTTGGCCGGCTGGGCACCGCCTTCGGCAGCCAGGCCCTGGGCGTCACGCCCGACCTCATGACCGTGGCCAAGGGCATCACCTCGGGCACCGTGCCCATGGGCGCCGTGTTCGCCAAGGACGAGATCTACGACACCTTCATGAGCGGCCCGCCGCACATGATCGAACTCTTCCACGGCTACACCTACTCCGGCCACCCGCTGGCCTGCGCCGCGGGCATTGCCGTGCAGCAGGTCTATCAGGAGGAGGGCCTGTTCCAGCGCGCCGCGGAGCTGGCGCCCTACTTCGAGCAGGCCGTGCATTCGCTCAAGGGCGCGCCGCACGTGATCGACTGCCGCAACCTGGGCCTGATGGGTGCGGTGGAACTGCAAGGACGCCCCGGCGCACCCACGGCCAAGGCCTTCGAGGTGTTTCTGAAGTGCTACGAGCGGGGTGTGCTGATCCGCACTACGGGCGACATCCTGGCCTTCACGCCCTCGCTGATCGTGCAGAAGGCCGAGATCGACCGCATCTTCGGCACCGTACGCGAGGTGCTGGAGACGGTTGCGGCGTGAGATGCACCGTCTTGGGGCGGGTTGAAAAATCGGCCGAGATCCGCTTGCCACAAGCGGAAACCGGCTCATCGAGATTTTCAAATGATCGAGTGATACAGAGCCTGTAGGCGCTGGATTTTCAAAAAACATTTGAAAATGGACGGAGCCTCCGGCGCGCCAATGTCATCGGCACTTGCCGAACAAAACGCCCTCAAGTCCCTCCGCCCTCAGCCGACAACACACGTACGGGGCAAAGCGGCAGAGATGCCGTGACGCAAAGCCTCCGGTCCACGCGCGGCGCGGGTTGCGCAGCGATGGATAGCGGGGCCGCCCTTTCACGATGCGGACGCACAGACGTTCGCCAGGAAAGGAACAACATGAAGCAGTCCATCCTCATCGGTCTGGCCGTCGGCATGCTCGGCGGCCTGACGCCCACCCTGGCCCTGGCCGACGACGCCGCGCTCGTGCAGACGCGCATCGCCGAAGCCGCCAGCATCCACACCTTTGCCACGGCCGCGCGCCTGTGCGGCTCGATCAGCGAGCGCGAACTCGTGCTGGCGCAGAACCGCATGGATCGCATCCACGCCGTGGACATGAACGCCAGCCAGCGCGAGACCTACCTCGTCCTGCGCGCCTCCAACAGCTTCAAGGAAACCGTGCTCGCCCGCGCCGTGGAGCATGTGCGTCGCGGCTGCGGACAGGACCTCGCCGAGACCTGGCGTGACCTGAGCGTGAGCCTGGCGCAGGCGGACGTGCCTGCGACCACGACCGTCGCCCTGCGCGCCGAGTAAGCCGCCCCATCCCGCACGCCGGTCGATCGGCGTGCCATCTCCGCCGAGCCGGGCGGCGTGATCACCCGGCCTCAACAGCCACCTCGGGAGGGGTGGCTGTTGTCTTTGCAACACGCTGCGCTGGGCGGCGAGGCGCTAGGCTCGACCCCATCGGCCATTCAGTCAGCCGACAGTTCGGCGGCATCGCATGCGCCTGCAACAGATTCCCACGTTGCGCGGCGCAACTAGCGTTGAGGAGGTCACGTGCGGCGAGAATCCACCGGCCATGCGCATGTCGCCTCGATCGCAGCGAGGGCGAGCGCGTCCTTCATGTGCGTGTTCATGGCGGTCGGCCAGGCGCAGGCGCAGGCGCAGGCACAGGAACATGCGCCGAACCGGCGCGCGGTCAGATCTGTGGGCGATCAGTCCTTCAAGGTCGCGCCCGGCGAGACGCTCAGGCTGTTTGGCTCGGCGCCACTCGCTGGCCGCCATCCGGACGTCGTCCAGATCCTGGTGATCATTCATGGTCGGCTGCGCAACGCCGACACCTACTTCCGTACCGGCGTCAAAGCCGCAGAGGCCTCGGGATTGCGCGCTGAACAGGTGCTGGTGATCGCGCCGCAGTTTCTGGCGGATGTCGATGTGCAGGCCCATGGGCTGCTTGCGACGACCTTGCGATGGAGCTTGGAGGGCTGGGAGGGCGGCTCTGCGGCGCTCGCCCCCGCGCCCCGGAGTTCATTTGCGGCGCTCGATGCCCTGCTGGGAAGCTTCGTGGATGTCGATCGCTTTCCGCGCCTTGCGCGCGTGGTCATCGCTGGCCATTCAGGCGGCGGTCAGGTGGTTCAGCGCTATGCGATCGCCGGTCGAGCCGATGCGCAGTTCGCCGGCCGGGGCATCGCCCTGCGCTACGTGGTGGCTAATCCCTCGTCTTACGCATGGTTCACAGATGAGCGACCCCGGCCGGACATTGCCGCTGCCTGCCCGGGCTACGACCGCTGGAAGTACGGCATGAGTGAGCGCCCGGCTCCGCTGGACGCGCGTGAGCCGGCAGACATCGAACGGGCCTATGTGGCGCGCGATGTGACCTACCTGCTGGGCGGCGCAGATACCGATCCGCAACACCCCGCCTTGGATCGCAGCTGCGCCGCCCTGGCCCAGGGTGCGTTCCGTCTCGAGCGCGGTCAGGCCTTCGTGGGCGCGCTTCGCGCGCGCAATGGCGCGGCAACGCATCGCCTCGCGGTGATCCCCGGTGTCGGGCATGAGGCCGGGCGAATGTTCGGTTCGGATTGCGGCCTTGCGGCGCTGTTTGATCGGCCGGGCTGCCCTGCGCTTGCACGCTGATCGCGTGGCCGCGATGGGCGGATCGATTCCGCCTCACGCAAAGGAAAAGGGCCCGTCGCGCGACGAGCCCTTGTTGCTGCCTCAGGAAACCTGAGCTTCAGCCCTTGCTGCCGTTCACACGGTCGCGGTGGATGCGGGCGGATTGCTTGTTTTCCGCGTGCTGGATGCCGCGTTGTTCACCACGGCTGATATGGCCGTTGGCGGCTGCGTTGGCTTCCTTCTGGTCTACATGAGCTTGTCCGCCTTCGAGCCGGCCGACCTGGCGATTGGTCAGCTGGCCATCCTTGATGCCGTTGTCGATGCGCTGTTCCTGGTTGATGTTGCGCTGAACGTCAGCCTGCATGCGCTTGCTGGACACGCTGTTGGGGTTGCCGCGCACGCCGTTGTGCTTGTCCTGGTAGATCTCGCGGCTGACCTTGTTCTGTTCAGCCGTGAGCCGGGCCTGCTCGGCGGGGGTCATCTTGCCGTCCTTGAGATCGCGCTTTTCCATGCGGTCGATCTTGGCTTCCTGAGCTTCCAGCTTGCCGGCTTCCTTGACGTTCAGGCTGCCCGATTGCAGGCCCTGTTCGATGCGCTTTTGCTGGTTCACGTCACGCTGAACGTCCTGCTGGATGGTTTGCGCAAACGCGCCGCCGGCGAGCGTGGCGGCAATCAGGGTGGCAAGCAGTTTGGGGGTCGACATGGTTCATTCTCCAAGAGAGGGTTGGCTGCGTCGCCGAGCTGTGGGGTGGCGATCGCGTGCTCCCTCAACGAGGCCTCGCGGGCGCCTGTGCACGCTGTGGCTGTAACCGCGCGTAAGGACTCCAGCCTACGGACATAACGCTTGCGTGAGCCTGTCGCCACACAGGTTCCGGGAACTCATGGGCTGCCTGCGGGCAAGCGCAGCTCAGGTGCTGGCCCACATGCGCAGCAGGTTGTGATAGACCCCGGTGAGCTTTACGGCCTCGGGGGTTTCGCCCTGCTGCTGACGCAGGGTCAGCACGCTCATGTCCAGATCGAAGAGCAGGCGGCGCTGTGCGTCGTCGCGCACCATGCTTTCCACCCAGAAAAAGCTCGCCAGCCGCGCGCCGCGCGTCACGGGCTCCACGCGGTGCACGCTGCTTGAGGGGTAGAGCACCATGTGGCCGGCCGGCAGCTTGACCTGCTTGCTGCCGAAGGTGTCCTCGATCACCAGCTCGCCGCCCTCGTACTCGTCGGGGTCGGCCAGGAACAGGGTGCAGGACACATCGGTGCGCACATGCTGCGCCGTGGGTGCAAAGGTGCGGATGGCGTTGTCGATGTGGTTGCCAAAGGCGTTGGCCGCACCCGCATAGCGGTTGAACAGCGGCGGGTAGATCTTGCGCGGCAGCGCCGCGGTCATGAACAGGGCGCTGGCGGCCAGCCCTTCGAGCACCAGCTGGCGCGCCTCGCGGGCGGCCAGGCTGGTCTCGGGCAGCTGCTGGTTGTTCTTGACCTGCGCGCTCTGCGTGCCCGCGGTGATGCGGCCATCGGCCCAGTCGGCGTCACGCATCAACGCGCGGCAGCGCGCAAGCGCCGCGCCGGTCAGTACATCCGGAATCTGCAGCAGCATCGCGCGCTCCTAGAAGCGGACCGCGTAGCTGAGCTGCGCGGTGCGGCGTGCGCCTGGCACCACGTGGCCTGAGTACACGCCCTCGTAATAGAGCGTGTCCGCCAGGTTCACCAGGTTGAGCTTCAGCTTCCAGCTGTCCACGGCGTACTCGACCATGGCGTCGGTACGCACATAGGCCGGCACGGCATTGGTGTTGGTGGCGTTGCCATAGCGCGTGCCCACCGCCTCCAGCCCCAGGCCGGCGCGCCAGCGCTGCGTGAACTGGTAGTTGTTCCAGAGGCTGAAGGTGTAGTCCGGCGTGTTGATGGGTTTCTTGCCCTTGTTGGGGCCTTGCTGGCCGCTGGCTTCATCGACCTTGCCGCGCAGCACGGCCAGTGCGCCAAACACTTCCCAGTCCTTGGTGATGCGCCCGGCCACTTCGATTTCCACGCCGTCGGTGTGACGCTTGCCGTTGAGCAGGAAGACCGTGGGGTTGGAGAGGTCGGTGTTGCGCTCGTTGGTCTTCTCGGTGCGGAACAGGGCGGTGCGCAGGGCCAGATCGCCGTCGAGCAGATCGAACTTGGCGCCCAGTTCGATGTTGCGGTTTTCCTCCGGCGGCGTGTTGGCGCTGCGGTCATCCAGTTGATAGAGCTCGCCCGAGGGGTTGAAGCTCGTGCCCCAGCTGGCGTAGTAGCTCATCTCGGTGGTGGGCTGCCAGATCAGCCCGGCGCGCTTGCTCCACTGCTTATCCGTGCGCGTCAGCGGCCCCAGTGGCGCGACACGGTTGTAGTCCGCAGAGAAGTCATCAAAGCGCAGGCCGGCCACCAGCTTGATCGTGTCCGTGACAGACACCGTGTCCTGCGCGTACACGCCCACGGTGTTTGCGGTGTAGAAGTTGAAGGCGGTGCGCGTGATGTTGGCCAGATACTCCGGCGGCAGCACGGGCTGCGTGGGGTTCAGGGCTGTGGTGGCCGGGTTGGCCACGGAGGTGGTGTTGGTCCAGCGGGTGGACTTCTCGCGCATGAGTTCCACACCGGTCAGGAACTCGTGCTTCTTGCCCCAGAGCCTGGCCGCGCCGGTGAGATCGGTCTGGCTGGTGAGCGTCTCTTCCACCCCGCCGCGCGCCTGGCGCTGGCGGTTGATGACGGTGGCTTCATTGACGGCCGTGGTGCCGGCGGCAAAGCGCGGCGCCACCGCCCAGAGGTCGCGCTCATAGCGGCCGCTGCGCAAGACCGTGCGCAATGCCAGGTCCGGGCCGAAGCGGTGCGTGTAGGTGCCGGTCAGGATGCCCGTCTGGTTGCGGTCGAAGTCGGCCTCGGTGATGCCGAAGAAGCTCTTCGGGTCCATGCGCGTGGTGTCCGGTGCGGGGCGGCCGTTGAAGTAGGGCACGCCGTAGTCCGGGATGTTGTCGTCCTTGAGCCAGTAGGCGGCCAGCACGAGCTCGTCGTCCGTGCCCAGGCCCCAGCCCACGGTGGGCGCCAGGCCCACGCGCTGCTGCTTCGGCCCGCTGCGCCAGCTGTTGGATTCGGCGCTCATGGCATTGAGGCGAAACGCCGTGGTGGCGTCCACGGCGGCATGCAGATCGGCCGTGGCGCGGCGGTAGGCGTTCGTGCCGTAGGTCAGCTCGACGCTGGAGACGTCGTACACGCGCGGCTGCTTGCTCACCTGGTTGATGATGCCGCCGGTGGCGCCGCGGCCGAAGAGCATGCCGGCGCTGCCGCGCAGCACATCAATGCTCTCCAGGTTGAAGGTTTCGCGGTTGTATTGCGCGATGTCGCGCAGGCCGTCCAGATACAGATCGCCCACGGCGCTGTAGCCGCGCAGGGTAATGTTGTCGCCCACGCGGCCGCCCTCACCGGCATTGAAGGTCAGACTCGCCACATTGCGCAGCGCTTCCTTGAGCGTGTCGGCATTGCGGTCGGCCATCAGCTGCTCGGGGATCACCGTCACCGCGTTCGGAATGTCCTTGAGGTCCTGGGCCATCTTGCCCACGCGGCTGCGGCCGGTCTTCAGGCCGCTGTCGGTGGGGGCGTTGCCGCTGATGTTCTGCTGCGGCAGGCGCGTGGCCGGGCCGCGGTAGCGGGTGTCGATGACGGTGGCGTCGGCGGCCGGGGTGTCTGCGCCAGGCGACTGGCCGGTCGGCTGCTCGCCTGCGCCCGATGCCGCCGCTGCAGGGTTGGGCGCCGGCGCAGTGGCCGGGGTGTTCGGTGCGGCCGGCGCGGGTGCCGACTGACTCCAGGCGGGCGTGGCGCTGCCCAGAGCCAGTGCCGCGGCGATCACCCCGAGGCTTGCGCCGATGGGGCCAACCGCGTGAGTGGGCGCTGACATGTTGCTGCCGACGGTGGGGCCTTCCGGGCGGCACTGCGTGGTCGGTGCATGGGCCCCGGCGGGTGCGGGGTGGTGTTTGTGGTGCTGCTTTCGACGCATGAATCCCTCCAATGCAAATAATTCTCAACTGCGAATAATACACAAATGAGAATCGTTCGCATTAATGGGGCGGATGCCGCAAGCGCAGGGCTACCATGCCGCCCCATGGCGCGCACCGCTTCCTCCCGCCCCGGTTCTTCCCGGCCGGCCTCCTCCCGGCCCGCAGCCGCCCGGCCTGCCCCGGCTGGCGCGGCCGAATCCGCCCTGGCCGGCCACAGCGTCGAGCTGCTCAAGGCCCTGCACATCCTCACGCGCGAGGGCCAGCTGAATCAGGACAGCCGGCGCAAGCTCAAGCAGATCCAGCACCTGTATCAGTTCATCGAGCCGCTGCTGCGAGAAAGCACCCCTGCGGACGGCGTGCCCTTGACCCTGGTGGACCATGGCGCCGGCAAGAGCTACCTGGGCTTCATCCTCTACGACCTGTTCTTCAAGCAGTTCGAACAGCCCTTCAAGCTCTGGAGCATCGAGACCCGGCCGGAGCTGATCGAGAAGAGCCGCGAGCTGGCGCGCAGCGCCGGGTTTGCCGGCATGGAATTCCTCAATCTGTCGGTGGCGCAGGCCACCACCAGCCCGCTGCTGCCGGAGCGCATCGACGTGGTGACCGCACTGCATGCCTGCAACACCGCCACCGACGACGCGATCGACTTCGCACTCGCCAAGCGCGCGCAGCATGTGGTGCTGGTGCCCTGCTGCCAGGCCGAAGTGGCCGCGGCCTTCCGCCAGGGCAAGGCCGACGCCCTGGCGCGCAGCTCGCTGGCCGAGCTCTGGCGCCACCCGCTGCACACGCGCGAATTCGGCAGCCAGGTGACGAATGTGCTGCGCTGCCTGCGCCTGCAGGCACACGGCTACCAGATCACCGTCACGGAACTCGTGGGCTGGGAGCACTCGATGAAGAACGAACTCATCATCGCCACCCAGAAGCACCAGCCGGGCAAGGCCGCGGCGCGGCGCCTGAACGAGATGCTCGACACCCTTGGCCTGCAGGTGCTGCGCGAGCGCTTTGCCGTGCCCCAGACCTGACGCGGGTGTGCGCCACGGGTAAGCGAGGGCTGGCAGCCTGGGTACAAGGCGGCAAGATGCGCGGTTTGATCGGGTCACCACTCGCTAGCGCCGATGAAATCTGCATTGATCTATATCGCCAACCGCATCTGGCTCATCCTCTCCATCTACGCCGCGAGCCTCGTGCTCGGCGCGGCCAGCTTTGCACTGCTGGAAAGCAAGCCCTTCACCGACGGGCTCTGGTGGGCGGTGGTGACCGCGCTGACGGTGGGCTACGGCGATCTCTCCCCCGTGACGCCCGCGGGGCGTCTGGCGGGCATCGTGTTCGGGCACTTCTGGATCTTCTTCGTGATCCCGATGATCGTCGCGAACATCCTGATGCACCTGGTCGAGGACAAGCATCTGTTCAGTGACGAGGAGCAGCGCGAGCTGCTCGAGCGTCTGCGCCGCATGGAGGCGCAACTCGGCCAGCCGTCCAGCGTCGCGAGCAGCAGCCCCGACCGGCCGGGTGACCGGCAGTAGCGCCATCTCTGAGCGACCCGTGCGCCGGGCTTCTCGCTTGTCTGGTGCGCCTTTTCATGGCATTTGGCCCGAAGACGCGCTCCGGGCGGGCGTGTGAAGATCGAGACGCCCATTTCATGCGGGTCTTCAGGCTGTTTGGGCTGGAAAGCCGCACCAGACAAGCGAGAAGCGTCTTGGGCACTTCAAGAAACCAACTGCGCGGGCCATTTTGTGTGCTCCGGTGCTCGCCGTACGGCGCGTACTGTCGGCGCTCCTCACACATCACTTGACCCCCTCGCTACGGTTGCTTGAAGTTCCTTTCATGATGTGCAGGCCGCCATGGCACCGGACACGCCACGAAAAAAAGCCCGCGATCACTCGCAGGCTTGAACAGGGCGGACTGTGAGGCGCCCCGGGGTTCCAGGGGGCTCGGCGTTGCGGGCTGCGGCAGCGTAGGGCGCCACCGCAGCGCAGTGCTTCAGCGCGTCTTGATCTCGATCTTCTTGGCCTTGAGCAGCGCGCCGGTGGCACTCACCGTGGGCAGCTCGTCGCCGCAGGCCTGCACGATCTTGCCGTTGGCCAGATCGGCTGCCGTGCCGCCTTCGAAGCTGGCGGCGCTGGCATCGACCGTGAAGCCGAGCAGCTTGAAATTGCTGGCGCTCACGAAGTCATAGACCTGCCCTTCGATCTTGAAGGCCTTGCAGACGTCTTCGCGGCGCGGGTCGGCGAACACGATGCGCTCGGCGGCAAAGCTGCCGTTCACCACGCGGCCGGTCACGATCACGTAGGCGCCGTTCTTCAGATCGGCCGCGGTGCCGCCCGTGAACACGGTGCTCGGGGCCACGGTCACGGCGGTGCCGTTGATCTTGAAGCCCGAGCCATCGGCGGCGGCATCGGCCACGGTGCCGGCCACGACCGTGGGCGGCAGGGCGGGCACGTTGGCCTGGAAGATCACGGTCTTGGCTTCGAATACGGCAGCCTGCTGCTCGCCGATCATCCAGACCGTGGCGCCGTTCTTCAGATCAGCCGCCGTGCCGCCCACGTACTTGACGCTGCCGCTGACCTTGGCGGCCTTGCCGTTGACCTTGAAGTTCTCGGGTGAGACGAAGTCGCTGACGCCACCGGCCAGCACGGCGCCCTGGGCCAGGCTGTCCTCGAACTCGACCTTGGTGGCCTTGACGATGTTGCCCTGCGTGGCACCCTTGATCTCCACCAGGCGGCCGTTGGCCAAGTCGGTGGCGGTGCCGCCTTCGAAGGTGGCTGCGCTGGCATCCACCGCCACGCCACGCACCTTGAAGCTGGCCTGTGAGACGTAGTCGGTCACGAAGCCGATCAGGCGGATTTCGCCGTCGATGTCGCGGAAGAACCGCACCTTCGTGGCCACGAGCTTGCCGTCCTTCATGTTGCCGAAGACGATCACGCGCTTGCCTTCGGCCAGGTCGGCGGCGGTGCCGTTCTCAAAGCTCGCGCTGCTGGCATCGACCGGCGTGCCGGCGACCGTGAAGTCGGCTGCACTCTTGAAGTTCAGGATCCGGCCTTCCACGGCGGCGGGTGCGCCCTCCTGGAAGCGCGGCGCCTTGACGGCCTTGACCACGGTGGCGGTGAGTACATTGCCCACGGGAGCCGCGTTGCTGCGCACACGCACCAGCGCGCCTTCGGGGATGGCGTTGTTGTCAAAGCCGATCAGGCGGGCGCTGCCGTAGTTCACGGTCAGGCCGTTCATGGTGAAGCTGGTGGGCGTGACGCTGGTGGCCTTGCCGAACAGGATCACGCGGCCGATCTCGCTGGCCGGCTTCACCTCCACGCGCGTGGCCTGCACGCGGCGGTTCTCGAAGTCCACGGTGCCATGCACCTCCACCCAGTTGCCTACGGCCAGCGCGGCCAGGTTGCTGGCGCCTTCAAAGACCGTCTTGCTGTCGGTGGCGATCGTGATGTCGCGGATGCGGAAGGTGCCGGCCGTGGTGTCGACGGCCGTCACGGCGCCGCGCACGGCGGTTTCCACCGTCACGCTGTCGGCCTTGCCGCTGACGTTGTCGCTGGCCACCTTGCCCTGCACCTGGGCCTGCATGCCCAGCTTCAGGCTGCCCGCGGCCACGGTGTCGTCATCGAGCTGGATGGTGGCGCTGCTGTCGTCCCAGCGCACACCATTGACCATCACGCTGCCGAAGCCGCCGATGGTGCCGGCATAGAAGCCGGGGGGCAGTACGGCCACCGGGCCGGGGGCTGCAACAGGCGTGGTGCTGGAGCCGCCGCCGCAGGCTGCGAGCAGCAGCGTGGATGCGCCCAGGAGGCCGGCCATCAGGCCGGCGCCCAAGCGGCGCCAGGTGGAAAGGTGTCCTGAATTCATGATCTTGAACCTCCGAGGGTTGGGTCTGCGGGAGTCGCCGCTTCGCGTTGTCGGGCCGGGGCTGCGCCTTGGCTGGCGCGGAGGAGGAGACGCCCAGGATGGCCCGACATGGCCTGCGCCGACGTCGTAATTGGGATTATTTTCCCAAAAACGGAAAAGCTCAAGTAGAATTTGGGATGTGAAGCCCAAATCAGGTGTAACAAAATGCCGGATGCGCTTCACCGCGGTGGCGCGCAGTGCCCGGACCGATCGGCCGGGCCCTGTCGCCGCACCGCACTGATTGGATGGAAATGGACCCTCGCGCCGCCCTGTCTGCCGCCGTTGTTCGCCTGCTTACGCCGCTGGTGCGCGTGCTGCTGCGCCACGGCATGGCCTTTGCAGACTTTGCAGAGCTCGCCAAGCGCACCTACGTGCAGGTGGCCGACAAGGACTTCGCCCTGACGGGCAAGCGCCAGACCGATTCGCGCATCTCCGTGCTTACGGGCCTCACGCGCAAGGACGTGGCGCGCCTGCAGGCCGACCACCTCGCCTCGGACGCCGCCCTCGCTGCCGAACGCAACCGCGCTGCGCGCGTGCTCAATGCCTGGGTGCTCCAGCGCAAGGCCGAGGACGGCGCACCGGCGCTGCTGTCGATGGACCAGTTTGCCGAGCTGGTGAAGGAAGCCAGCGGCGACATGCCGGCGCGCGCGGTGCTGGATGAATTGGTGGCCGTGGGCGCGGTAGCGCGCCATGACGACGGCCGCCTTGCCTTGTTGACCCGCGACTATCGGCCCGGCGCAGACGGCGCCGATCCCCGCAACCTGCTGCTGCTTGGTGAGCATGCCCGTGATCTGATCAGCGCCATTGATCACAACCTGACACATTCCGCTGATGAGCGATTCATCCAGCGCCGGATCTACTTCGACAACATTCCGGCCAGCGAAGTACCGCGCATCCGACAAGCGCTGCGCGAGTATGGCGAAGCGCTGATTGCACAGTCGCGCGACGTGATGGCGCCCGCGGATCAAGGTGACGACATCGATGCGCCCGGCCGCACTCGCGTCGTGATCGGCGTCCACTATTTTGAAGAGTCAGTCGAGCCGGCGAGCAGTCCGAACTCGACGGAGAAAGCATCATGATCCACACACTTTCCAGGTGGTTTTCCCGTCCGCTGCGCCAAATGCCCCAGGCGTTTGCGGCCCTGTCCGTCGGCTTGCTGCTGGCAAGCTGCGGTGGTGCCGAACCGATCCGGCTCGCCGGCGGCGGCAGCGATGGCACCGGCGCCCCGCCGGACTCCGCAGCCAGCGGCGTGATCACCGGTTTCGGCAGCGTGATCGTCAATGGCGTGCGCTGGGACGTGAGTACCGCAGACATTGCCGTGAACGGCGTGAGCAACCGCCGCCAGGACGACCTGCGGGTGGGCATGGTGGTCACCGTGACCGGCAAGCGCGACAGCGCCGCCACCAATGGGCAGGCCGTGCGCATTGCCTTCGATAACCTGCTGCAGGGCAATGTGGACGCCACGCTCGCCGCCAATACCCTGCGCGTGGCCGGTCAGGCTGTGCAGGTCAGCAGCGATACGCAGTTCGAGGGTGTGACCGACGCGGCCAGCCTGCGCGTGGGTGACCGCGTGCAGGTTTCGGGCTTCCGCGAGCGGACGGGCCTGATCCGTGCCACCTGGATCGGCGTGCTGGCCACGGCCAACGCCATCGAGCTGACCGCGCCGATCACGGCGGTGGCCACCGGCAGCATCCAGGCAGCCGGTCTGACGATCGATATCCGCAGCGCGCAGCTGGTGGACGTGCCCGGCGGCGGCCTGGCCGTCGGCCAGTGGGCGCGCATCGCGCTCAGCGGGCCGCCGGTGGCGGGCACCGCCACGGCCAGCCGCGTGCGCGTACTCAGTCCGGTGTTCGCGACCGGGGTGATCAACGTGCAGCTGCAGGGCCTGGTGGATCAATACAACGCCACGGCAGGCAGCTTCCAGATCAATGACCGCCTGGTCCGTCTGACCGCCAACACGCGCTTTGTCGACGGCTCGCGCGCCAATCTGGCCGAGAACTCGCCTGTGGAAGTGCGGGGCACCGTGGCGGCGGGTGTGGTGCAGGCCGATGAAGTGCGCTTTCTTCCCGATCTCGCAGGTGCGGCAGCACGCGGTCCGGTGGCACTGGTGGAGGCAGCGAACGGCCGCCTGCTGATGTTCAGCGCCACCGGACTGGAGGTGCGCATCAGCAATGACACCCTGCTGGTCGACAGCCTGAACCCGGCGGCACCGCTGAACCTCGCCACGCTGAGCACGGCCGACGATGTGGTCGCGCTCGGCCGTGGCAGCGCATCGGGCGGTGGTGGCGGGCGGATTGATGCGCGTGTGGTGCAGCGCGTGCCGCGCGGTGCGCCTGCCGGCATCGATGGCGAAGTCACCAGCGCCAGCGGCACCCGACTGGCGATCCTCGGCGTGCCGGTGGAGGTCTCGGGCGCCACGACCCTCAATGTGGCGGGCCAGCCCATCACCCAGGCCGACTTCCTCGCGCAGGCCACGACCGGTCGCAGCGTGCGTGCCGACGGGCGCTTCACTGCGGGCGTGCTGGTGGCCAACGTCGTCCGCCTGCAGGTGCGATAGATCGATTTCGGACAGAGTTTTCTACTGGCTGATCATGCCGATATCGCGCATCAGACACGCGATATTCGCGTTTACCCATCCTCCTGGGCGTCAATTTCGGCCATCTTCATCGAGGCGGTGATCATGCGGTGCTCGGCGCAGCAACGGCGTTTGCAGGCGCTGTCATGGGGTCTGCACCGGAAGTCGCCGCCCAAGCCTTGAAATACATTGCGGCCATGCGTTCCGCACCGTCTGAAGCTTCCGAGCCCGCCACCGAAATCGTCCGCGCGGCCTGCCCGCACGACTGCCCCGACACCTGCGCCATGCACATCACCGTGCGGCGCGAGCAGGGCAGGCGCATCGCCATCAAGGTGGCGGGCGACCCCGACCACCCGCCCACCGGCGGCGCGCTATGCACCAAGGTCAGCCGATATCTGGAGCGCACCTACCACCCGGACCGGCTCACCCGGCCGCTCAAGCGCGTGGGCAGGAAGGGCGAGGGGCGCTTCGAGCCGGTGAGCTGGGATGCTGCGCTGACGGACATTGCGCAGCGTCTGCAGGCCATTGCCGCGGTCGATCCGCAGCGCATCCTGCCCTACAGCTACGCCGGAACCATGGGCCTGGTGCAGGGCGAGAGCATGGCCGCGCGCTTCTTCCACAAGCTGGGCGCGAGCTTTCTGGACCGCACCATCTGCGCCACGGCCGGCGCCACCGCCCTGAACCTCACCACCGGGCGCGTGGGCATCGACATGGAGTTCACGCAGGATGCCAAGCTCATCATCCTGTGGGGCACAAACGCGATCGCCAGCAACCTGCACTTCTGGACCCGTGTGCAGGAGGCCAAGCGGCGCGGCGCCACGATCATCGCCATCGATCCCTACCGCTCGCTCACGGCAGAGAAGTGCCACGAGCACATCGCCCTGCTGCCGGGCACGGACGGCGCGCTCGCCCTGGCCATGATCCATGTGCTGGTGCGCGAGGACCTGCTCGATCACGACTACATCGCCAAGTACACCCAGGGCTTCGAGGCCCTGAAGGCCCGCGCGGCGCAGTACCCGCCGCAGCGTGCCGCCGAGCTCTGCGGCGTGAGCGCGGAGGCAATCGAGTCGCTTGCCCGGCGCTATGCACAGACCGCGCTGGGCGGGCAGGGCGCGCTGATCCGCGGCAACTACGGCATGCAGCGCGCCCGTGGCGGCGGCAACGCCGTGCGTGCCCTGGCCTGCCTGCCGGCGCTGGTGGGCGCCTGGAAGCACCCGGCTGGCGGCCTGCTGTTCTCCACCAGCGGCTGGTTCCCGGCAGACAACAACGCCCTGCAGCGCCCGGATCTGCTGGCCGGCCGCACGCCGCGCACCATCAACATGAGCGACATCGGCCATGCGCTCAACGGCAGCGGGCCCTATGCGGGCCAGACCCCGGTGGATGCGCTCGTGGTCTACAACAGCAACCCCGTGGCGGTGGCGCCGGACTCCGGCAGCGTGGCGCGCGGCTTTGCGCGCGACGACCTCTTCACCGTGGTGCTGGAGCACTTCCAGACCGACACGGCTGACTACGCCGACTATGTGCTGCCGGCCACCACGCAGCTCGAGCACCTCGATATCCACAAGGCCTACGGTCACCACTACGTGCTGGCCAACAACCCGGCCATCGACCCGGTGGGCGAGAGCCTGCCCAACAGCGAGATCTTCCGACGTCTGGCCGCAAAGATGGGCTTCACCGAGCCCTGCTTCTCGGACAGCGACGAGCAGATTGCCGAGCAGGCCTTCGACTGGTCGCATCCGCAGATGCAAGGCATTGATTGGGCCGGCCTGAAGCGCGAGGGCTGGAAGAAGCTCGCCCATATCGGGCCGGCGCCCTTTGCGCACGGTGGCTTCCATACGCCCAGCGGCAAGACTGAGTTTTGGAGCAGCGCGCTCGCCGCGCAGGGGCTGGATCCGCTGCCCGACTACGTGCCGCCGCTGGAGGCCGTGGACAGCCCGCTGGCCGCGCGCTACCCGCTGGCCATGATCTCGCCGCCGGCGCGCAACTTCCTGAACTCCAGCTTCGTGAACGTGCAGAGCCTGCGCGACACCGAAGGCGAGCCGCATCTCGATCTGCACCCGGCCGATGCCGCCGCGCGCGGCATTGCCGCCGGGCAGCGCGTTCGCATCTTCAATGACCGCGGCAGCTTCACGGCCAAGGCCCGCGTGACGGACAAGGCGCGCGAAGGTGTCGTGGTGGCCCTGTCCATCTGGTGGAAGAAGCTCGCAGCCGACGGCAAGAATGCCAACGAGGTGACCAGTCAGGCGTTGACCGATCTCGGTGGTGGTGCGACCTTCTATGACTGCCTGGTTCAGGTCGAAGCGGCCTGAGCCCGGCCGGACGCAGAGACTCATGCGCTGGGCTGCAGCCGCGGTCGTGGTGAGTGCAGCGCTCTTGGGCGGCTGCAGTCATCTGGGCTACTACTGGCAGGCCGCCCAGGGCCAGCGCGAGCTGCTCGCCAAGGCGCGGCCGATCGAGGACGTCGTGGCTGATCCGGCCACCGACCCGCGCCTGAAGTTGCGCCTCGAGAAGGCCCGCGAGATGCGCAGCTTTGCCTCGCGCGAGTTAGGTCTGCCGGAGAACCGCAGCTATACCGCCTATGCGGACCTGAAGCGCGCGGCCGTGGTGTGGAACGTGTTTGCGACACCGGAACTGTCGCTGCGCCTGAAGGAATGGTGCTTCCCGGTGGCGGGCTGCGTGACCTACAAGGGCTACTTCAATGAAGCCGCAGCGCGCAAGGAGGCCGAGGCCCTGCGTGAAGCCGGCTGGGATGTGCACGTGGGCCTGGTGCCGGCCTACAGCACCCTGGGCTGGTTTGACGACCCGCTGCTCTCCACCTTCATCTGGTACCCGGAGGCGGAACTTGCGCGCCTGATCTTTCATGAGCTGGCGCATCAACTGCTGTACGTGAAGGGCGACACGACCTTCAACGAGTCCTTTGCCAGCGCCGTGGAGGAGTTTGGCGTGGAGCGCTGGCTGGCCCGGCACCCCGATCCGAAGCTGCGCAGCGACTATGAGGTGTTCAGCGCGCGCAAGCGCGACTTCCAGGCGCTGCTGGCGCAGTACCGCGCGCGCCTTGAGGCGGCTTATGCCAGCGGCAGCGAGGCCGACAAGCGCGCCCGCAAGGCGCAGGTGTTCGCCGACCTTCAGGCCGACTACCAGCGCATGAAGTCCGAGCGCTGGGGCGGCTTTGCCGGCTATGACCGCTGGTTCGGCCAGGCCCTGGGCAACGCCCATCTGGCCAGCGTGGGCAGCTACACGCAGTGGCTGCCGGCATTTCGCGCGCTGCTGAAGCGTGAAGGCAACGATCTGCCACGCTTCTACGCTGCGGTGCAGCAGCTGGCTCGGCTGGATCAGGCGCAGAGAGATGCAGCCCTGGCCGCACTTGCGCCTGCAACCGAGTCTGTTGCGTTGCAATAGCCGCAGCAGCCCGCGTCGACTGTTGCACGACGAGCAGCAGTGCGCGCATCGCCGGAATCGCTCGGCATAATCGTTCGGTTTGCAGACAGGGATGTGCGCCCGCGGTGTACGCCCTGAGGGAGCTTGCCTCTCGATGTTCGAGGGTGGCATGCAAGCAGCTGGAGGAGACACACAAATGGATACGCGCAACACCAAGCCCTGGCTGGCTCAGTATCAACAGGGCGTTCCGGCCGACATCGATGTGGGCATCTACAAGAGCATCAACCAGATGATGGACGAGGCCTTTGCGAAGTACCGCAGTCGCACCGCCACCATCTGCATGGATGTGCGCACAAGCTACGGCCAGATCGACGATGCGTCCAAGCAGGTGGCGGCCTGGCTGCAGAACAAGGGCTTCAAGAAGGGCGCCCGCATCGCCATCATGATGCCGAACCTGCCGCAGTACCCGGTGCTGATCGCCGGCATCCTGCGCGCCGGCATGACCGTGGTGAACGTGAACCCGCTCTACACCCCGCGCGAGCTGGAGCATCAGCTCAAGGACAGCGGTGCGGAGTGCATCTTCATCCTCGAGAACTTTGCCACCACGCTGCAGGAGGTGGTGGGCAAGACGCAGGTGCGCCAGATCGTGGTCGCCAGCATGGGCGACATGCTGGGCTTCTTCAAGGGCATGCTCGTGAACTTCGTGGTGCGCGCCGTCAAGAAGATGGTGCCCGAGTTCACGCTGCCCAATGACGACAAGGTCAAGACGGTCCGCTTCCCGCACATGATGGATGAGGCCGAGCGTCTCACTTGGCGCCCGGTGGATGTCGGCCCCGATGACATCGCCTTCCTGCAGTACACGGGCGGCACCACCGGCGTCTCCAAGGGCGCCACCCTGCTGCACCGGAACATCGTGGCCAACATCGTGCAGGTCGATGCCTGGATGCAGCCGGCGCTATCGAAGCTTGGCAACAACGAGGAGCGCATCATGGTCTGCGCCCTGCCGCTGTATCACATCTTCGCGCTCACGGTATGCAACATGATGGGTGCACGGCTGGGCATGACCATCCTGCTGATTCCGAACCCGCGCGACATCCCCGGCTTCGTGAAGACCCTGCAGAAGTACAAGGTCAGCATGTTCCCGGCGGTGAACACCCTGTTCACGGCCCTGGCCAACAACCCGGACTTCGCCAAGCTCGACTTCTCGCGCCTGGTGATCTCCAACGGCGGCGGCATGGCCGTGACCAAGGCCACGGCCGACAAGTGGAAGGCCGTGACCGGCTGTCCGATCTCGGAGGGCTATGGGCTGTCCGAGACCTCGCCCGTGGCCACCGCCAACCACCCGGATGTGGCCGACTACAACGGGACGATCGGCATCCCGGTGCCGTCCACCGAGATCTCCATCCGTGACGATGATGGCAAGCCCGTGCCGATCGGCGAGCGCGGCGAGATCTGCATCAAGGGCCCGCAGGTCATGGCCGGCTACTGGAACCGCCCGGACGAGACCGCCAAGGTCATGACGCCGGACGGCTTCTTCAAGAGCGGCGACATCGGCATCATGGACGAGACCGGCTACGTCAAGATCGTGGACCGCAAGAAGGACATGATCCTCGTGTCGGGCTTCAACGTGTATCCCAACGAGGTCGAGGAAGTCATCTCGGCCTGCCCCGGCGTGCTGGAGTGCGCTGCGATTGGCGTGCCCGACGAGAAGGCCGGCGAGGCCGTGAAGGTCTTCGTGGTCAAGAAGGACCAGGCCCTCACGGAGCGCGACGTGATGGATTACGCCGCCAAGCACCTCACCGGCTACAAGAAGCCCAAGTACATCGTCTTCCGTGATGACCTGCCCAAGACAAACGTGGGCAAGATCCTGCGCCGCGAGCTGCGCGACATGGAGATGAAGAAAGCGGCCTGATCACTCGGGCCTGAAGCACAAAGGGCGCCGCAAGGCGCCCTTTGTGTTTGTACGGACTGAATGCTTCAGCCGCCCAAGTAGGCCTCGCGCACCGCCGGGTCGGTGCGAAGCTTGTCGGCCGGGCCGTGCACCGAGATGCGGCCGTTCTCCATCACATAGCCGTAGTCGGCTACGGCCAGGGCGCCGGCCGCAAACTGCTCGACCAGCAGCATGGTCACGCCCTCCGACTTCAGCCGCTTGATGATGGTGAACACTTCCTCCACGAGGATCGGCGCCAGACCCATGGACGGCTCGTCGAGCAGCACGACCTCCGGGCTCGCCATGACTGCGCGCGCCATGGCGAGCATCTGCTGCTCGCCGCCGGACAGCGTGCCCGCCAGCTGGGCGCGTCGCTCCTTCAGGCGCGGGAACATGTCCATGGCCCGCTCGAGATCGGCCTCGATGTCACCCTTGGGGCGGCTGCCGGTGTAGCGCACGAAGGCGCCCAGGCGCAGGTTGTCCAGCACGCTCATCTGCGCGAACACTCGGCGACCCTCCGGGCTGTGCGCCACGCCTTGACGGGCGATGTCGAAGCTCTCTCGGCCGGTGATGTCGCGGCCATCGAGCATGATCCGGCCGCTCTTCGGGCGGATCATGCCGCTGATGGCACGCATGGTGGTGGTCTTGCCGGCGCCGTTGGAACCGATGAGCGTGACCACCTGGCCCTTGGGTACATCGAGATTGATGCCGTGCAGGACTTCGGTGAGCCCATAGCCGGCGTGCAGGTCTGTGACGTTCAACATGGGGTGCTCCGTTTCAGTGCGTGGCTGCAGCCAGGTCGCCACCATCGGCGCCGAGGTAGGCCTCGATCACGCGCGGGTCCTTCTGCACCTCGGTCGGGTTGCCTTCGGCGATCTTTTGTCCGAAGTCCAGCACCGTGACGGTGTCGCAGATGCTCATCACCACATCCATGTGGTGCTCGATCAGGATCAGTGTGATGCCGTGGTCGCGCACCTTGCGGATGATCTCGACCAGCTCCTTGATGTCCGGTGCGGTGAGACCGGCGGCCGGTTCGTCCAGAAGCAGCAGCTGCGGATCGAGTGCGAGTGCGCGGCCGATCTCCAGCAGACGCTGCTTGCCGTAGGGCAGGTTGCGTGCCTGCTCCTCGGCCAGGTCGCCCAGGCCGACGAAATCGAGGATGCTCTGCGCCCGCTCGCGCGCCGCCTTCTCCTCGCGCGTGGCGCGCGGGAGGCCGAGCACGACATCGAGCAGGTTGCTGCGATAGGTGTGGTGCAGGCCGACGAGTACGTTCTCAAGCGCGGTCATCTCGCCGAACAGCTGCACGTTCTGGAAGGTGCGGGCAATGCCGCCCAGGGCGATGCGTGAGGGCGTCTTGCCTTCAATCACCTCGTTGGCAAAGAGCACGCCGCCCGCGGTGGGCCGGTAGATGCCGGTCAGCACGTTCATCATGGTGCTCTTGCCCGAGCCGTTGGGCCCGATCAGGCCGTGGATCTCGCCACGCTTGACCTGCAGGTCGACCTCGTTGAGCGCCTTCAGACCGCCGAATTGCATCAGCACATCGCGCGCATGCAGCAGAGTCGCGCCTACCGCCGTGCTGCCCTGGACTGGCGTGAAGACCTGCGTGCCGCCGGTCGTATCGACGCGGCTGCCCCGTGTGCTGCGGACGGTGCTGCGCGCCCACAGGCCCTTGGCCCACCCGACAATGCCGTCCTGCAGGTAGTACACGACGAACAGGGTCATCAGGCCGAAGATAGTCAGGCGCCAGTCGGTGATGTCACTCACCAGCAGCGAGAACATGGCCATGCCGATCACGCCGACCAGTGGAATGGCTGCACGCTGTGCAGACAGCTTGCCGCGCAGGATGGCCACCGAGGCCGCCAGCACGCCGATGACTGCGGCACCGGTGGCGATGTAGCGGAACACCGTGATGTCAGACAGCAGGCTGGGCAACATCACGACAATCGTGGCGCCGATGATCGAACCGATCCGGCTCTTGCGTCCACCCATGATCACGGCGAGCAGGAACAGGATGGTGAGCTCGAAGTTGTAGGTGTTCGGCGAGATGTACTGCTCCGAGTAGCCGTAGAGGCAGCCGGCCACGCCGGCCAGTGCCGCGCTGATCACGAAGGCGTAGACCTTGTGCGAGTACACGCTCACGCCCATGCAGTCACAGGCCACCGGACTGTCGCGCAGGGCCTGGAAGGCGCGTCCGATGTGGCTGCGCAGGATGCGGTGCACGGCGATCAGGCTGATCACCATCACGATCGCAACCACGTAGTAGAACTGCGCCTTGCTCATCGGCTGGCCGAACAGCTCCGGCTTGGCGATCTTGATGCCCAGCGGACCCTCAGTGAGGAAGTCCATCTCGTTGATCAGGATCTGCACGATCGTGCCGAAGGCCAGGGTGACCATCGCCAGATAGGGGCCGACCACGCGCAGCGCAGGCAGGGCGAGTGCCAGACCGAAGGCCGCCGTCACCACGAGGGATGCCGGCAGGGTCAGCCAGATCGGCCAGCCCAGCTTGAGGAAGAGCACACCGGCGGTGTAGCTGCCGATGCCGAAGAGGCCGGCATGGCCGATGGACACCTGGCCGGTGTAGCCGACGACGATGTCGAGTCCGAACAGCAGGATCGAGTAGATCAGGATGGTCTCGATCAGGTGCAGGTAGTAGGCATTGGTGATGACCAGCGGCAGCGCGGCAAGCAGCAGTACACCGGCAAGGGGCCAGGCGAGTTTTTTCATGATGGCCCTCATCAGACTTTCTTGACGGCGGTCTTGCCGAACAGGCCGGCCGGCTTGATGGCGAGCACGAGGAGCAGCAGGACGAGCCCCGGCACATCCTTGTAGCCGGTGGAGATGTAGAAACCGGTCAGGGTCTCGGTGACCCCGAGGATGATGCCGCCGATGATGATGCCCATGCCGCTGGACAGCCCGCCGATGATGGCCACGGCGAAGGCCTTGAGGCCGAGCACGGCGCCCATCTGCGCGCCGGCAAGCGTGAGCGGCGCGATCATCACGCCGGCCAGCGCAGCGGCGGCCGAAGACAGTGCATAGGCAAAGGTGATGACCATACCCGTGTTGATGCCCATGAGCTTGGCGGCATCGCGATCATTGAAGGTGGCCACGACAGCCTTGCCATAGATCGTGCGCCGGTTGAACAGCTCCACGGCCAGCATCATCAGCAGCGCACCGACGATCACCACGATCTCCATCGGTAGGATGTTCGCGCCGAGAAACTTGATCGGCGATTCAGGCAGCGGCGAGGGGAACTTGATCGCATCGCGTCCCCACACGTTTTCGGCCACGTTCTTGAAAATGATGCCCAGCGCAATCGTGGACATGATCCAGCCGAACTCGCTCTTTATCTTGATCGCGGGACGCACGCCGATGCGCTCGACCAGCGCACCCTGGAGCATGCCGAACACAGCCACCAGCGGCAGGATCATCCAGTAGTTCAATCCGGCTGGCTCGAGCTTCTGCAATAGGGTCAGACCCACGAGCGCACCGAGCATGAGCGCCTCGCCCTGGCCAAAGTTCAGGGTATCCGATGCGGCGAAGGTGAGTTGGTAGCCGAAGGCAATGACCGCGTAGATCATCCCCAGCGCGATGCCGCTGTAGACCAGCTGCTGTAGTACGTCCATGACGTGTCCCCGATGGGCAGGCAGAGGCCGGTCAGCGGCGCCTTGCGGGCCGCTGACCGGGTCGTGTACTGCGTGAAGTTGGAAGCGGACTCAGCGCTTCTGCTGCAGCGCGTTCTTGTTGGCCGACAGATCCTTGACCTGGACCTGGGAGGCGCGCGCCTTGTCGTCGGAGTACGCGTAGACGACTCGCCCGCCCTTGACCTCGCCAAACACCGGGACGTTCATCGTGATCGCTTCGTGATCGGTCTTCGAGAACGGCTTGTTGTAGGTCATGACCACGCCTTCGATCGGCGTCTTCAGGTCTTCAAGGGCTGCCCGCACTTTCGGGCCGTCCGTTGAACCCGCCTGCTTGATGGCTGCACTGAGCAGGTAGACCGAGTCATAGCCCTGGGCAGCGGAGACCGGCGAGTCGATACGGCCACCCTTGGGCTGGAACTTCTTCACATAGGCAATGATGAAGCTCTGGCGCTTCGGATTGGTCGGCTCCTGGATGAAGGTTTGCGGCATACGCGCACCTTCGCCGCCGGCCCCGGCGTTGTCGATAAAGTTGGCCATGGACAGGGTCCAGCTGCCCACCATCGGCACCTTCCAGCCGAGCTTGGACATGCCGTTGGCGATCTGGGCCAGCTCCGGGCCGATGGCATAGGTCAGTACCGCTTCGGCCCCCGCCGCCTTGGCCTTGAGCAGCTGCGAGGTCATGTCCACATCGCCGATGTTGAACTTTTCGACCGCGACCGCCTTGATGCCTTTCAGGTTCAGGGCCTTCTCGAGGTCGGCACGGCCCAGCTGGCCGTAGTTGGTGGAGTCCGCGAGGATCGCAACCTTCTTGAAGCCGCGCTTGACGATGGCTTCCTCGACGATCATCGGCGCCTGGATGCTGTCGTGCGCCGCGTTGCGGAAGATGTAGTTCTCAGGCTGGTCGGCGAACTGCTGGGTGACCAGCGATCCGGTGGCGACGTTGTTCATCACGGGAATCTTGGCTTCCTGGTAGAAGCGCTGCGAAGCCAGAGCCACACCGGTGTTGATGTAGCCCACCGTGGCGACGACCTTCTCCTTGTTGATGAGCTCCTGCGCGATCTGTACGCCGCGCTCGTTCTTGGCCTCGTCATCGCGTTCGATGAGCTGGATGGGGCGGCCGAGCACGCCACCTGCGGCGTTGATTTCCTCGACGGCGAGTCGCACGCCGTCGCGCATCGAAACCCCCATCGAGGACGAGCCGCCGGTGAAGGGGCCGGATACGCCGATCCTGATCGGGTCAGCGGCAAATGCCGAACCTGCGAGCCCGGCAATTGCCAGACTGAGGACGAGGGTGCGCAATGGCTGCATGGCTGTCTCCTGAGATTCTGTCCTGTCGCCGCTGCGGGTGGATCGCAGCGTGCACACTCGGGTTATCCCGGTTAGGGTTGGCACCGAGGCGTGGCGGAACGATAGGTTTCAGACGCTGACGGCCAACTGACGGCACGTCGGGCAGGGCCATGAACTCTGTTCAAGTCTTGCTTGAATGCGGGCGCGGACTGGCTGCGCACTGCTTGCGCGGCCGATGCACATCCGCCGATTTGCGCCGGCGAGGCGCTATTGCCGCGCAAGTTGCTGCAGTGCATCACCTGTGACGCGTTGCAGCTTCCACTCATCCATGCCGACCGCACCGAGCGTGCGGTAGAAGTCGATCGACGGTTGGTTCCAGTCCAGCACGCTCCACTCGAAGCGGCCGCAGCCGCGTTCGACGGCCAGTCTCGCCAAGTGGATCATCAGGGCCTTGCCGTAGCCGCGACCTCGGTAGGCAGGCTCGATGAAGAGGTCTTCCAGGTACAGACCAGGGCGGCCCAGGAAGGTGCTGTAGTTGTGGAAGAAGAGTGCGAATCCCACGGCCACCTCGCCGCTGC
>JAIXTA010000166.1 GCA_027484405.1 Burkholderiales bacterium | reverse complement strand
GGCCCGGAGCCCTGGCGCGCCGCCTACGTGCAGCCCAGCCGCCGCCCCAAGGACGGCCGCTACGGCGAGAACCCCAACCGCCTGCAGCACTACTACCAGTACCAGGTGGTGCTCAAGCCTTCGCCCGAGAACATCCTGGACCTGTATCTGGGTTCGCTCAAGGCGATCGGCATCGACCCGCTCAAGCACGACATCCGCTTCGTGGAAGACGACTGGGAGAACCCCACACTCGGCGCCTGGGGTCTGTGATGGGAGGTGTGGCTGGACGGCATGGAAGTCACGCAGTTCACCTACTTCCAGCAGGTGGGCGGCCTGGAGTGCCGGCCCATCACCGGCGAGATCACCTACGGTCTGGAGCGCCTGTGCATGTACCTGCAGGGCGTGGAGAACGTGTACGACCTGACCTGGACGCGCTGGACCGAGCGCGGCGCGAAGTTTCCAACCCAGCGCACGCTGACCTACGGCGACGTGTATCACCAGAACGAGGTCGAGCAGAGCACCTTCAACTTCGAGCACAGCAACGTGGAGTTTTTGCTGCACCAGTTCAATGAGTACGAGGCCCAGGCCAAGCGGCTCATGGAGGCGCAGCTGGCCCTGCCGGCCTATGAGTCCGTGCTCAAGTGCGGCCACACCTTCAACCTGCTCGATGCCCGCGGCGCCATTTCCGTGACGGAGCGCGCCGCCTACATCGGCCGCATCCGCAACCTGGCCCGCACCGTGGCGCAGAGCTACTACGACAGCCGCGCGCGCCTGGGCTTCCCGATGTGCGGCCCCGGCGGCGGCGCAGCCAGCCAGGCCGCCTGAGACTGAACTGCGGCCTTTCCGGAGCATCTCTGGAAGGGCTTCCCGCTTGTCTGGCAAGGGTTTCCAGCCATTTTGGCCTGAAGAACCGCGCCAATGCTTGATCCAGCTTCAAAGATCCTATGAACGCCCTGCTTGTTGAACTGCTCACCGAAGAACTGCCGCCCAAGGCCCTCAAGAAGCTGGGTGAGGCCTTTGCCGCCGGCATCCGCGACGGGCTGGCCGCGCGCAAGCTGCTGGCCGCCGGCAGCGTGGCCACCGCCTACGCCACGCCGCGCCGCCTCGCAGTCCACATCACGCAGGTGGCGGCCGTGGGCCCGGACGAAGCCCGCCGCGACAAGGTGCTGCCGGTCTCGGTGGCCTTGGGGGCCGACGGCACGCCGCAGCCGCCGCTGATCAAGAAGCTGGCCGCCATGGGCCTGAGCGAGGCTGACCTGCCCAAGCTCACGCGCGCCATGGACGGCAAGGCCGAGGCCCTGTTCCACGAATACACCGCGCCCGGCCAGACCCTGGCCGACGCGCTGCAGGCCGTGCTCACCGACACCGTGGCCAAGCTCCCCATCCCCAAGGTGATGTTCTATGAGCGCGACGACGGCACGGCGGTGAACTTCGTGCGCCCCGCGCACAAGCTCATTGCCCTGCACGGCAGCCAGGTGGTGCCGGTGAGCGTGCTGGGCCTGCAGGCCGGCAACGTGACCTTGGGCCACCGCTTCCACTGCGAAGACGAACTGGTGATTGCCAGCGCCGACACCTACGCCAGCAGCCTGCGCGAGCACGGCAGGGTGGTGGCCGGCTTTGCCGAGCGCCGCGCCAGCATCGAGGCGCAGCTCAAGCATCTGGGCCGTGGCGACGAAGTGATTGCCCCCGACTCGCTGCTGGATGAAGTGACCGCGCTGGTGGAATGGCCGGTGGTCTATGAATGCCACTTCGAGCGCGAATTTCTGGAAGTGCCGCAGGAATGCCTGATCCTGACGATGCAGACCAACCAGAAGTACTTCGCCACCCAGAAGGAAGGCAAGCTCACGAACCGCTTCCTGATCGTCTCCAACATCGAAACGACCGACCCGAGCCAGATCATCGGCGGCAACGAGCGTGTGGTGCGCCCGCGCCTGGCCGATGCGCGCTTCTTCTTCACGCAGGACAAGAAGCTCAAGCTCGCCGACCGCCTGCCCAAGCTGGCGAGTGTGGTCTATCACAACAAGCTGGGCAGCCAGGGTGAGCGCAATGAACGCGTCGTGAAGATCGCCAAGGCGATTGCTGAGTCGCTCGGTGCCGATGCCAATAAGGCGATGCGCGCGGCCATGCTCTCAAAAGCTGACCTCGTCACCGACATGGTGGGCGAGTTCCCGGAGCTGCAGGGCACCATGGGCCGCTACTACGCCCTGCATGATGGTGAGGACACCGAGGTGGCCGAGGCCATCAAGGAGCACTACCAGCCGCGCTTTGCCGGCGATGCGCTGCCTGCCACCGTCACCGGCACCATCGTCGCGCTGGCCGACAAGCTCGAAACGCTCGCGGGTCTCTTCGCCATCGGCCAGCTGCCCACCGGCGACAAGGATCCGTTTGCCCTGCGCCGTCATGCAATCGGCATTCTTCGAATTCTGATCGACGGAAAGTTGACCGATCGACAGTCGAATCAAGGTGTCACGCTGACTTGGCTTATCAACCAAGCGCTTTACGCAGGTTTCCCGCCTGCAGTACGCGGTGCAGAGGGTGATGAGGTTGAAAGCAAGAAGGCAAGCATTCGCAGCTTTCTGTTCGATCGCCTGCGCGTTCTCATGACAGACGCAGGCGCCTCAGTTGCCGAGGTCGAAGCGGTGCTGTCAGGCAAGGATCTAAGTGGAGGAACGATTGACCGGGTGCTGGAAGTTCCTGCGCGCCTCGAAGCCGTCCGCGCCTTCGCCGCCCTGCCGGAGTCCCAGGCCCTGGCCGCCGCCAACAAGCGCATCGGCAACATCCTCAAGAAGGCCGAGGGCGAGGCGCCCAGCGGCGTGGACACCGCCCTGCTCAAGGAACCCGCCGAGCAGGCCCTGCACACCGCCATGCACGGCGCCACGCCAATTGCCGACAAGCTCTTTGCCAATGGCGAATACACCGCCAGCCTGCGCGAACTGGCCAGCCTGCGCGGCCCGGTGGACGCCTTCTTTGATGGCGTGATGGTCAATGCCGAAGACCCAGCCCTGCGCAACAACCGCCTGGCCCTGCTCAAGCAGCTGCACGAGGCCATGAACCGCGTGGCGGATCTGTCGAAGCTGGCGGCTTGATCTGGCATGAGCGCAATCGAACCCCTGCTCCTCGCCCTGCCCACCGTGCTGACCGGCACGCAGGCCAGCCTGCATGCGTATACGGATGCCGATGCCGCCGCGCTGCGCGACTGCGTGCTGGCCAGCCGCGAGCATCTGGCGCCCTGGATGCCCTGGGTCAAGGACTGGGACGACCCGCTGCAGGGCGAGCGTTATGTGCGCCGCATGCAGGCGCAGTCGATCAAGCGCGAGGACTTCGTCTTCATCATCCGCGACCGCGCCACCGGTGCCTTTGCCGGCGCCTGCGGCCTGCATGAGCCGGTACTCCAGCT
>JAIXTA010000001.1 GCA_027484405.1 Burkholderiales bacterium | reverse complement strand
GTGGTGGCCCTGCGCTGGGCGGCGCTGGAACCCGACGACCAGACCATGCGCGCCAGCTTCGACATGAATCTGGCGGGCAACTTCGATGCCTTTGCCGAAGCGCTGCGCAGCTTTCACGCGCCCCAGCAGAACGTGGTCTTTGCCAGTACGGATGGCCGCATCGGCTTCGTGGCGCCCGGGCGCATTCCCCTGCGCGCCATCGACAACGACCTCATGGGCCTGGCCCCCGCACCCGGCTGGGAGGCCAAGTACGACTGGAATGGCTTCCTGCCCTTCGAAAACCTGCCGCGCAACCTGAACCCCAGCACGGGCGCGCTGTTCTCGGCCAATGCCAAGGTGGTCACGCCGGACTATCCCTTCTTCATCACGGCCGAGTGGGCCAGCCCGTACCGGACGGATCGCATCGGCGAGCTGCTGCGCGGCACCGAGAAGCACACCCCCGAGAGCTTCGGCGCCATGCACATGGACAACCTGAGTGGCGGCATGAAGGCCTACCAGCCCTTCTGGCGCAAGATGTTCAACAGCGGCAAGGCCGCACCCGGCCGCGTGACCGATGTGCTGACCCGCCTGGCGGTCTGGAACGGCCGCATGGATGCCGGCAGCGAGGCCGCCATCATCGCCGCCTGGTGGCGCGAGATGATCCGCCTGACCTTCGAGGACGATCTGGCCGGCGTCTGGCCCGATGCCTTCTCAAGCCAGCTCAACCGCGCCATGCTCGCGGCCACCCAGGGCAGCCCCGAGCAGGCGCGCTGGTGTGACGATGTGCGCACCCCGGCACGCGAAAGCTGCGAAGAGATCGGTCTGAAGGCGCTCGACTCCGCGCTGACGCTGCTGGAGCGGGTGAGCGGCACGGCGGACATGAGCCGCTGGAACTGGGCGCAGCTGCACAGCGTGCGCATGGAGCACCGGCCGTTCTCCCGCGTGGGGCTGCTGCAGGGTCGCTTCGAGCTGCGCTTTCCCGTGGCCAGCGATCCCTTCAGCGTGAACCAGAGCGGCTTTCGCCTGCGCGACCCGGACCTGGGCAGCGGCGCAAAGCCTTCCGACCAGTTCGCCACCGTGCATGGCGCCGGCTACCGCGCCATCTATGACCTGGCCAATCCGGATGGCGGCAGCTTCATCAGCAGCACCGGGCAGAACGGCCTGTTCATGCTGCCGGGCTACAGCGACTACGGCCAGAAGTGGGCCGCCGGCGAGCGCGTACCCATGCGCATGAGCGACGGTGCGCTCAGCGCCGCGACGCGGCATTCGCTGCGCCTCGTGCCTGCGCGCTGAACGGCCGCACGCCACGGGTCGCTTGCGTCCCGTGGCGCGCTCGCGCAAGGCCACGCGGTGCTCGTTTCGGCTTCGTGCCCCAGCGAACACTCCCGAATCCGCGGGAATTGGCCTGCCTTTACCTGTCTTTTCCCATGCTGGCCCCAGCTTGGGGTCGTGCATGCTCCATCTTGGTGCGCCGCAATCGGTTCCGGTGCGTCATTCAACGCACAGAGAGCCATCCGGTCGCGCTGAATGCCGCCATCAACAAGAACTCGGCGGCGCCAGGCACGGAATGAGAGGGGACACACATGCTGGCAGGGAAATCGTGGGGTCTGGCGGGGCGGCTGTATTTGACCGTGGTGGTCATCACCTTGGCGCTCGTGGGCTGCGCCGTCTACACGGCATCGCGCCTGCAGGACATTGACACGCGCGCGGCGCGCACAGAGGCACTGCGTGTGCCACAGCTGCAGCGCATGGCGGCCCTGGAGCTGAACGTGACGCGTGTCTCCTTGCAGGTCCGGCACACCATGCTGTCGCGCACGCCCGAGGAGCGCGCAGCCACGCTGGCCGACATTGCGCGGCTCAAGGGCGTGATCGACGGTCTGATGGCGGACTTCGAGAAGAACGTGAGCACTGAAGGCGGGCGCAAGCGCATCGAGGCGCTCAAGCCGGCGTTGGCCAATTTCTGGGCGGTCGGCGGCGAAAACCTGGCCAAGATCAATGAGGGGTCTACCGCCGAGGCGGTGGCCTTTCTCGTGGAGCGCACCATTCCTGCGCGCCAGGCGCTGCTGGTTCAGGTTGCAGAGACGGTGAAGTATCAGGAGAACATGCTCCAAGCCGACATTGCGGCCATTCGGGCAGATGCGGCGTCCACACGAAACGTGTTCATGGGTCTGGTGGTGTCCATCAGCCTGGGGCTGATCGTGCTGGCCGGCTACGTTGGCGTGGCACTGCGCGCCCGGGTGCGTGAACTGCGCGAGACCGCCGAGCGCGTGCGCGACGGCGACCTGACGCAGGCCGTGAAGGACACGCGTCGCGACGAATTCACGCCGCTGATCGGCGCAATGGGCGACATGCAGGCGGCCCTGGCATCCATCGTCGCCGAGGTCCGCACCAATGCCGAGCGGGTTGCTGCGGCCACCACGCAGATTGCCCGTGGCAACCAGGACCTCACCCAGCGCACGGAAGAGCAGTCCGGCTCGCTGCAGGTCACGGCCGCGACCATGGAGCAGCTTGGCACGACCGTGCGCCAGAATGCCGACAACGCCCTGCAGGCCAACCAGCTTGCGCAGCGCGCCTCGGACATTGCCATGCGTGGGGGTGAGGTGGTTGACCGGGTGGTGGACACCATGCGCGGGATCAACGAGAGCTCGCGCCGGATCGTGGACATCATCGGCACCATCGACGGCATTGCGTTCCAGACCAACATCCTCGCGTTGAACGCCAGTGTCGAAGCCGCCCGTGCCGGCGAGCAGGGCCGGGGATTTGCCGTGGTGGCCGGCGAGGTGCGCAACCTTGCCCAGCGCAGCGCAGAGGCCGCGCGCGAGATCAAGGACTTGATCGGCAACAGTGTGGCCCGTGTGGAGCAGGGCACGGCGCTTGTGGATCAGGCCGGGCAAACCATGCAGGAAGTCGTCAGCTCGATCCGGCGCGTGAGCGACATCGTGGGCGAGATCAGCTCAGCGTCCGTGGAGCAGAGCGCCGGCGTCCAGCAAGTGGGCCAGACCGTGGCGCAGATGGATCAGGTGACCCAGCAGAACGCCGCGCTGGTCGAGCAGAGTGCCACTGCGGCCGAGAACCTGAGATCCCAGGCGGGCAATCTGGTGCAGGCCGTCAGCGTCTTCAGGCTCGCCGGCGCAGGTACACGCTCTGCAGCCTGATGGCGCGGGTCGGTCCGGTCAGTGCTCGCTGGCTTGGGCCGCAGGCGCGTGGGCGCAACAACTCGGTGTGGTGCATCCCGGAGTCCGCCGGCTTGCGTTCAGCGTATCCGGGTAAACACTGATTCATTCAAAATCCTTGAATGAGTCGTGCAGGGCAGTTTGCGCTTGTCCCAAGCGGATCTTGAGGTGTTACGGGTATCCGGCAGTGCCACTCAGCGCCAACTCGAACAAATAATTCGCTACTTCCCGGTACTGATGTGCTGGACAGCCAGATGTCCTCCCGCCCTTCGGGCGCGGCATCTCCTACAGACTCACAAGGAGCGAAGCGTGACCTCTCCCAAGATCCAAAACCGTCGTGACTTCTTGCGCATCGGTGGTGCCGTGGCGACCGCCGTGGCGTCTTCCGGCCTGGCCGTGCCGATGGCCCTGGCCCAGACAGCCCCTGCACCGGCGCCCGCGCCTGCGCCGGCTCCTGCACCCAACTTCGGCACGCCCAATCTGCCCGCACCGGGTTTCCGCCGCATGAAGCTCGGCAGCGCCGAGATCATCGCCCTGAACTGCGGCGTCGCCCGCCGTCCGCTGGCCGAAGGCTTCGTGCGCAACGCGCCGCTGGCCGATGTGCAGGCGGCACTCAAGGCGGCCAGCCTGCCCACCGAGTTCGTGGACATCGGCTTTACCGCCTTCCTCGTGGTGGACGGCAAGCGCCGCATCCTGATGGACACCGGCAACGGCCAGTTCGGCGCACCCACCACGGGCCGCATGCTCGCCAACCTGGAGGCCGCGGGCTTCAAGGCCGAGGACATCGACACCGTGGTCATCACGCACTTCCATGGCGACCACATCAACGGCCTGCGCAACCGCGACGGCGCGCTCGCCTTCCCCAAGGCCAAGGTCTGGGTGCCCGAGATGGAATGGGCCCACTGGATGGACGACGCCAAGATGAACGCCGTGCCCGAGGCGCAGCGCGGCGGCTTCAACAACGCCCGCCGCGTGTTCAACAACTACCCGGCGGCGCAGCTTGAGCGCTTCAAGCCCGGCCATGACTTCGGCGCCGGCGTGAAGGCCATCGAAGCCTACGGCCATACCCCCGGTCACACGCTGTTCGAGGTCACCAACGGCAAGGAGAAGTTCCTGTACGTGGGCGACCTGTCCAACGTGCCCGTGCTCTTCGTGCGCAACCCCGACTGGGCAGTCCAGTTCGACATGGACGCCGAAGCCGCCCGCATCACCCGCCGCAAGGTGCTCGAGCGCGCTGCGGCCGACAAGGTCACGGTCGGCGGTTACCACTTCCCCTTCCCGGCGTTCGGCCGGATCGAGAAGATGGGCAATGGGTTTGACTTCAAGGTGATCTGAGTCGGATCGAGGGTGAATCGCTAACAAAAACGGGGCCGCGGGCCTCGTTTTTGTTTTGAAGGTCCAGGCAGACGGTTGCGGTGGCCTCTGCACGGAGACAAACGACGCCCGGGCCAGAGATGGATTGTCGGCGTCGGTCTGTCTCGGCAGCCCGTAAAATCCCCTTTTACGCGCCAACCCGCCCGCCATGACGCCTCCTGCAGCGCATTCTGCGCAGTCTGTCCAGTCTCCCGCCTCGTCCACCTACCTCGCGCTGCCCGGCCCCCAGGCGCTGTCGGACTTTCGCCGCGCCCGCCTGCTGGCCAGCCTGCGTGAGGTGTCGGAGGCCATCACCGACGTGGAGGGCTGGTTTGTCCACTACGTGTGGCTGACCGAGTCACCCACCGAAGCGCTGCGCAAGACCCTCAACGGCCTGCTGCACTACGGCGTGCCGATGGCGGCCGATGCGACCACGGGTGAGCACCTTGTGGTGGTGCCGCGCCTGGGCACAGTGAGCCCCTGGGCCAGCAAGGCCACGGACATTGCCCACAACTGCGGGCTGGCCAGCGTCAAGCGCCTGGAGCGCGGCGTGGCCTACCGTCTCACGCTCAAGCGCACGCTGCTGGGCCTGGGCAGTGAAGCCAAGCTGAGCGCCGAGCAGCTACAGGCAGTGGCCGGGCTGCTGCATGACCGCATGACCGAAACCGTGATGCCCGCCGGCTTTGATACCGCCGTGGTGTTTGCCCAGCGCGAGGGCAAGCCGCTGGCCACGGTGGATGTGCTGGGGCAGGGCCGCGCCGCGCTGGTGGCGGCCAACAGCGCGCTCGGCCTGGCGTTGTCCGAGGACGAGATCGACTACCTCGTGCGCGCCTTCACGGACGAACTGAAGCGCAACCCCACGGATGTGGAGCTGATGATGTTCGCGCAGGCCAACAGCGAACACTGCCGCCACAAGATCTTCAACGCGGACTGGACCGTGGACGGCGTGGCGCAGCCCCTGTCCCTGTTCAAGATGATCCGCAATACCCATGCCGTGAGCCCGCAAGGCACGGTGGTGGCCTATTCGGACAACGCCTCCGTGATGGAAGGTGCCGAGGTGGAGCGCTTTGTGCCCGTCTCGGCCAACCCGGAGCTGGCCTTCGGCACGGTCTGGACGCCGCGCCGCGAGCTGACCCACACGCTGATGAAGGTCGAGACGCACAACCACCCCACGGCGATTTCGCCCTTTGCCGGCGCATCGACCGGCGCGGGTGGCGAAATCCGTGATGAAGGCGCCACCGGCCGCGGCTCCAAGCCCAAGATCGGCCTGACCGGCTTCTCGGTCAGCCACCTGCACCTGCCGAACCTGGCCGAACCCTGGGAAGACGACCAGGACGTGACCGCGCCCTACGGCGTGGACGGCCGCGAGCGCGAGGCCATGGGCAAGGCGGCGGACTACGGCCAGCCCGAGCGCATTGCAAGTAGCCTGCAGATCATGATCGACGGCCCGCTGGGCGGCGCCGCGTTCAACAACGAATTCGGCCGGCCGAACCTGAACGGCTACTTCCGCGTGTTCGAGCAGAACGTGGCCGGCACGCGCTACGGCTACCACAAGCCCATCATGATCGCTGGTGGCCTGGGCAACATCCCGGCGACCAACGTGGGCAAGCATGCGCTGCCCGAAGGCGCGCTGATCATCCAGCTGGGCGGCCCGGGCTTTCGGATCGGCATGGGCGGTGGCGCGGCATCGAGCATGGGCGTGGGCACCAACACGGCCGAGCTGGACTTTGACAGCGTGCAGCGCGGCAACCCGGAAATCGAGCGCCGGGCGCAGGAGGTCATCGACCGCTGCTGGTCCATGCAGGCCAAGAACCCCATTCTGTCGATTCATGATGTGGGTGCGGGCGGCCTGTCCAACGCCACGCCGGAGATCGTGAACGACGCCGGCCGCGGCGCGAGCCTGCTGCTCAAGAACATCCCGGTGGAAGAGAGCGGCTTGTCGCCGGCGGAGATGTGGTGCAACGAAAGCCAGGAGCGCTATGTCCTGGCGATCGCCCCCGAGAACCTGGAACTGTTCGACTTCGTGTGCCAGCGCGAGCGCTGCCCCTATGCGGTGCTCGGCCAGGTGACGGAAGTGCGCCAGCTCACGGTGGAGGCCGACTCCGGCATGGCGCCCGTGGACATGCCGCTGCAGGTGCTGCTGGGCAAGCCACCCAAGATGCACCGCAATGTGCAGCGTGCGCTGCCCACGTTGCCGGCGATCGACTGCGCCCAGCCTTGGAAGCTGGACGATCTGGCCCGCGCCGTGCTGCGTCACCCCACGGTGGCCAACAAGAGCTTCCTGATCACCATCGGCGACCGCATGGTGGGCGGCCTGACGCACCGCGACCAGATGGTCGGCCCGTGGCAGGTGCCGGTGGCGGACTGCGCGATCAGCCTGATGGACTACAGCGGCTACCGCGGTGAGGCCATGGCCATGGGCGAACGCACGCCGCTGGCGATCTTCGACCCCAAAGCCGCCGCGCGCATGGCGGTGGGCGAGGCCATCACGAACATTGCGTCGGCGCCGATCGAGCGCATCGAGCACATCAAGCTGTCGGCCAACTGGATGGCGGCCTGCGGCGAGCCGGGCCAGGACGCCGCGCTGTTCGATGCCGTGCACGCCGTGGGCATGGAACTCTGCCCGGCGCTGGGCATCAGCATCCCGGTGGGCAAGGACAGCCTGTCGATGAAGACTACCTGGACCGAAGACGGCCAGGCCAGGAAGGTGCAGGCGCCGGTGTCGCTGATCATCAGTGCCTTTGCGCCGGTGCCCGATGTGCGCAAGAGCCTCACGCCGCAGTTGCGCATGGATGCGGGCGAGACCGCGCTGCTGTTCATCGACCTGGGCTTTGGCAAGCAGCGCATGGGCGCAAGCATCTTCGCGCAGGTGACGCAGCAGATCGGCAACGATGCGCCCGATGTGGACGACGCCGACCGCCTGCGCGCCTTCTTCGCCAGCATCCAGAGCCTTACTGCCGAAGGCGCGATCCTGGCCTATCACGACAAGAGCGACGGCGGCCTGTTCGCCACGGTGGTCGAGATGGCCTTTGCCGGCCGCTGCGGCGTGTATCTGAACATCGATCTGCTGACGATCGATCCGCATGCCAAGGACTGGGGCGACTTCAAGATCCGCCCCGAGCAGGTGGTGGTCCAGCGCAACGAGCTGACCTTCAAGGCCCTGTTCAACGAAGAACTCGGTGCCGTGATCCAGATCCGCAAGGACGATCTCACGCCGGTGATGGACGTGCTGCGCGCAGCCGGCCTGGGGGCGCACTCGCACCTGATCGGCAAGCCGATGCCGACGGGCAAGGTCGAGGTGTATCGCGACGCCAAGTGCATCCTGTCCGCATCGCGCAGCGAGCTGCAGCAGGAATGGAGCCGCGTCAGTCACGAGATCCAGAAGGGCCGCGACAACCCCGCCGGCGCAGACAGCGAATTTGCGCTGATTGCCGATGAAGCCCACCGCGGCCTGTACGCCGAGCTGAGCTTCGACCCCACCGAGGACATCGCCGCACCGTTCATTGCCAAGGGCGCAAAGCCGAAGGTGGCGGTGCTGCGCGAGCAGGGCTGCAACAGCCAGGTGGAGATGGCCTACACCTTCCACAAGGCAGGCTTCGAGGCCATCGACGTGCACATGAGCGACTTGATCGCCGGCCGCGCGAAGCTGGCTGACTTCCAGTCGCTGGTGGCCGTGGGCGGCTTCAGCTACGGCGACGTGCTGGGCGCGGGCGAAGGCTGGGCCAAGACCATCCTCTTCAACGCGCAACTGACCGAGCAGTTCGCCGAGTTCTTCCGTCGCCCGGACACGCTGAGTCTGGGCGTGTGCAACGGCTGCCAGATGATGGCCAACTTGAAGCCGCTCATCCCCGGTGCCGACGCCTGGCCCAAGTTCACCCGCAACAAGAGCGAGCAGTACGAGGCGCGCACGGTGATGATGGGCGTGGAAGCCAGCCCCTCGAAGTTCTTCGAGTGCATGGCCGGTACGCGAGCCCCGATCGTGGTCTGTCACGGCGAGGGCTTTGCCGACTACAGCCAGACCGGCAGCCAGGCCGCCACTCTCGTGGCCGCGCGCTTCGTGGACGGCGCGGGGCAGGGCACGGAGGTCTACCCGCTCAACCCCAACGGTGCCCCGGCAGGCATCACCGCCGTGACGAGCACGGACGGCCGAGCCACGATCATGATGCCGCACCCGGAGCGCATCTTCCGCACCGTGCTGCACTCCTGGGCGCCGCAGGGTTGGAGCGAAGACGGTCCCTGGATGCGCATGTGGCGCAATGCCCGCAAGGCACTGGGCTGAGCACCCAGCCTCCAATCGGCGCACCAAAGAAAACGGGCCGCAATCGCGGCCCGTTTTGCATTGACCCGGACAAGGCAGCCCGGGCCGACTGGCGACTTACTTCTCGAGGTGCTCCGCCAGGAACTTGAGCATGCGCTCGTACAGCTCCTTGTTGTTCTCCGGCTTGCCGAAGCCATGGCCCTCGTTGTCGGCGATAAACACATCCTTGGGCGGTGTGCCGGCACGATTCAGCGCGTCGATCATGACACGAGTCTGTTCCAGCGGGGTCCGAACATCATCACGGCCTGCATAGATGAACAATGGTTGACGGATCGGGAGACCGTTCAAGGCCGGCGATACCTCACGTACGATCGCTTCATCCAGTGAGGACTTGACGCCCAAAACACGACGCCAGTAGTCGACTGCGGCGTCATTCGTCGAGAAATCCGTGAAGCGCGAAGTCAGCTGGCGACGCAAATCACTCACCATCAGACCTGAGATGCCGCAGCGGAACAGATCAGGCGACTTCTGAAGTGCGCGGAGTACGGCGTATCCGCCATAAGAGGCACCGGAGATGCAGATGCGCTTGGGGTCCGCGAAGCCCTGGGCGATCGCCCACTTGGCAGCGTCTTCATGGTCTTCGGACATCTGGCGCCCGAAGGTGCCGAAGCCCTTGTAGTAGATGTCATTGCCCAGTCCCGGTGTGATGCGGAAGTTGGGAATGACAACCGCATAGCCACGTGAGGCGAGAACTTGGCCCTCGGTGATACCGAACGTGAACTGACCCCAGAAGTCTGCGCGAGCCATCGGACCGCCATGGATGTGGAGCACCGTGGGGATCTTTGTTCCAGGCACGTAGTCGCGCGGCAGAATGTAGTAAGAGGGAATCTCCAGTCCGTCACGCGTCTTGAGCATGAACGGACGCACTTCGGCAAGTTTGTCGGCGTTGAGCCAAGGGCGACCTGCACCGATCTCCTCGAGGGTCTTCTTCTCCTCGTTCATGAGATACCAGCGCGGAGAGCTGCGGTCCGAAATCGAGGTCACGAGGAACTGCTTGCCATCGGGGGTACGGCGGAACGAGTTCACCGAATTGGGCAGTGCGGAATCGATCATGCTCTGAAACCGCTGGTAGGTCGGGTCTATCCAGACGGTCTGCGGCTTGTCGGCGCTCACCGCGTAGCCGATGATTTTTCCGGTGCCCGGTTCGGTGATGACGCCGGGCACGATCGCACCCTGCGCATCCGCACCCATGTCAAAGCGCGGGTGCTGGGCCGCGACTTCGATCATCTTCTTGGCCTCCGGGTCGTAGCGGAACACGGCCATGTTGTTGCGGTCGCCGTTGAACGCCACCTGCAGCGTCTTGTCGTCCGCCTCAAAGGCCAACGGCTTGAAGACCGGGCCCTTTGTCGGGTCATAGCGAGCGAGCTCTTCCCAGGGCGAGTTTGCGTCCTTGCGATAGAACACCGTCGTCAGCAGTTCGTCGGGCTTGTTCATCTCGACCACGCGAGGAACGAGCTTGCTGTCGAGTACCCAACGCGTTGCAGACCCAGCAGGCCGGCCCTGCGTCATCAGTGTGGACCGGCCGGTCCGCACGTCAACACGGTAGACGTCAGTCGATTCGGCGGAGGTCAGATTGCCCGTCGCGAGAAATTCTGTGTCGCTGCCCGGGATGGACCGGAAGTAAGACAAGCCGCGATAGACAAACTGGTTTTGTGCGCGCACTTCACGGATGGTGGGCGAGATGCGGCGCTGGTACTTGCCATCCCGACTCACCGCGAACAGGCCACCACCATCGAACTGGCCTGGGCCAGTGGGCGAGTTGAACTGTCCCAGAGAAAAGACGAGATGATCCTCGCCAACCCAGTTGATCGAAATGACGTCGAAATCCGACAGCGAACTCAGCAGAGAGCCCTGGCGGGTCTGCAGATCCATGACGACGAGGTTCATGCGGCCGCGGGACGGTGCTGTGGACGCGAAAAAGCGTCCTGAGCGCGACATGATGGGCTGCGTCAGTTGAGGCTGACGAACAAAGTCGTCGATGGTGACGAGGCTCGCCTTGGCGCCTTGCACTTCAACGCGAGTGAGGTTATTCGGTGCAGCGCCTTGCCCTGTTTGGGCTAGCGCTGCGCCTGCGGCTGCAAATAGGCACGCTGCAGTGAATTGTTTGAACATCAGCTTCTCCTGATCCGATCCCGTACACGTGGCCCAAGGGTCTGTCCACGCTTGTCGAGAGGCGGCCGCAGAATACCGTAGCGATGCGACTGGTGCCCATGGCGCGCGCGAACAGGGGAAAACATGTATCAGGCAGCGGGTAACCGGGTATCAGTGGCGCCGCAGTTCATGATCCGCCCAGCGCATCCGCTGCCGTACAGATCCTCGCAAACCGTCCCGCCAGCACAAGCTCGGTTCGCTCCTTGATTTCCGCCGTGTTGAACCAGCGCCCAGCGGCGTGTTGCATCGGGAAGGTCAGGGTGGCTTCGGTGACGTAGTCCACATTGAACCCGCGGTCCGAGGCATCGCGAGTGGTGGTTTCGCAGCACTGCTCGGTCCGGATGCCGCTGATCACCACGCGTCCTATGCCGCGCCGCAGCAACCAGCCCGCCAGTGGGGTACCGGCAAACGCGGAATGGGCATGCTTGTGGATGGTGAGCGCGGCCGAGAATTCGGCCAGACCATCGATCGGCCTGACCAATCCGCTCGCAAGACTGAAGGGGCCGCTGTCTTCCACATGCAACACCCGAACAATCGGCTGACGATGCTTCACAAAGTGCTCGATGAGTCGATTTTGTGCTTCGAGCCAGCCTGCCAGATCTTCGTCGCTCCAGTACGGGCGGGCCGGGAAGGAGGCCTGCGCATCGATCACGAGCAGTGCAACGGACATTGAAGTGTCATATTCGGCCATTTCCTTATCTCCTGAGAAGTATGCAGGGAGGTCCATTGGACAAGCGATACGCGCGATTCAACAGCTGCTATTCGGATCAAAATCGGTCAAGTCAGGACAGACTGCAGGGGGCGGATGATGGGTTGGGCGTTGACGGTGGGACGCCACGCTGCACAGCAGCGCGGCGATGACGTCGTCCGAGCTTGTTCACGACAACTTGAGCGAAGTTGCAGATAACTCTCCCCAGATTTGATGACTCAGGCGCTTCATCCCAACACGAAGACGCCCCTAGGATCGATGTAACAAAACGTTCCAACTGTGGGGGTCAGGAATGTCCAAGTCATGGAGTCGGCGGCAGCTGCTTGTGCTCGGGGCGCTTGGCGCACTCGGCAGCGCAATGAGCTCGCCGCTTTCGGCGCAAACGCGCAAACCGGCCGCTGCACCTGGCCGCGCAACGCCTGGGATGCAGATCGATCGGGCCGGGCGCAGCCAGACGGATGGCAATCGCATGGCGCGCAGCTATGCCCAGGTCTTGCTCGGCGTTGAACCGGATGTCGGCTTGCGGGCCATTACCGAATCCACGCGCAACGTGGATGCATCCTTCCAAGCCATCGAACTCGGTGTGCCCGCGACCGGCCCGCTGCGTCAGGCGCTCAAGCTCGCAGGGGATGACTGGGCCGAGGTCAAGCGCCACTTCCTGCGCCAGCCCACGCGCGGCGGGCTGTATGCGATGTACGTGGCGTCCGAACGCTTTTCGGAGAGTGCAGCCGGCTTGACGCGCGCACTGACCGAGGCATCACGCCAGCCGGCGGCTGCCCTCACCAGTACGGCCGCCATGCAGCGTACCCGGGTGATGCAGATTGCCCGCGGCTATCTGCTGCAGCAGGCCGGTGTCGACGTAGGGCAAGGTGTCCGTGTGGCGCGCGCCAGCTTTGACACCGCGCACACCAGCCTGGAAAAGGCTGCCGAGACGACGCCGGCGATCCGCGCCCAGCTGGACGCCGTCAAGATCCAGTTTGGCTATCTGGCGACCGCGGTGGACCAGCGCAACGTCGACACGGCCAAGTTCTCAGTGGCTGCGGTCAGCGCAAGTGAGCGCATCGTCGAGTTGATGGACGATGTGGTGCGGGGGTATGCCGTGCAGGTCACGGCCTGACCGCGATGAGGCACCGGCTGCCGCCGGCAGCAAAAAAGGGCAGCCTTGAGGCTGCCCTTTTTTGCATTGTTTGGCAGATTCAGACGCTGCCGATGAAATCGCCCTTGCCCAGGGGCACGCCGTTGCTGCGCAGGATGGCGTAGGCCGTGGTCAGGTGGAAGTAGAAATTGGGCATCACCACGTAGTTCACGTAGGTGGGCGCGTCGAACTGCTTGTCCTGCCCGCCGATCTTGATGCTGATCGTGCGCGATTCGGCGCCGTCAAGCTGCTCGGGCTTGAAGCTCTGCACGTACTCGATTGTCTTGCTGATCCGGGCCTTCAGATCGCTCAGGCTGGCCTCCGTGTCCTCCCACTTGGGCACGTCCACGCCGGCCAGACGCGACATGGCGCCCTTGGCAAAGTCGCAGGCGATCTGCACTTGGCGCGTGAAGGTGAGCATGTCGGCAATCAGGCGCAGCTGCAGGAAGTTGGCGCTGTCGTACTTGTTTGCGTCCGCGTGCTGTTGGGCCTTGTCGAGAATGGACGAAAGGTTCGTGAGCTGGCGAACAAAGGTCGGCGCAGTCTGGGTGTACAGCGTAGGCATGAGGAGTGGTCCTTGGGTGTGGTCTTTTTCCTGCGCCGCAAGCCAGGCTGGCTGCAGCGCAGACGCGCACGAAGAAGTGTAGGCAAAGCATCCTTGTTTTCGTGCATGCCCGTGCTGTGCAGCCAGCCAGTCAGGACGCAGCTTCCGCAGGTGGCGCAGCGATTCCCGCCGGTCGCTCCGCCCGGCGTCCGTGCCGGGGGTGGCCCCATACACTGCTGGCATGCAACCACCGATCCAGCATATTGATCGACCGCTGCCCGAGCAGGCCGCGACCGCTGCCGTGCCTCCCCGGCCGGCCGCCAGCCCGCAGCCCTTGGATTCGGCGCAGCTGCCCGAGGTCGACATGAGCCAGATGAACTGGCTGCAACGCCGGTACTTCGCATGGGCGATGCCCAAGTACGCCGCGTTCACGCCTGAGCAGCGCGCTGACGTGGTTGCCTTTGATCTCTGGGTGTACTCGCGTCGCTCGCTGGGTGCGCTGCTGGGTCTGTTCGCTTCCATGGCGGGGATTGCCGCCGGGCTCGTGTTCAACGGTGTGCACCCCGTGCTGGCGGTGCTTTCGAGCGTGGTGTTGTGGTCCGTGCTTCTGGTGACCGTGATGACCGCCTGGTTCGCGCCGGACGGCCTGTGTGACACGCCGCCCCGGCGCTGGAGCCCGATGACACCGCGCCGCCGGCGTCCTGCCTGGGATCGTGCCCTGCGCTTCATCCTCGGGGGCTACCTGGGCGGCCTGGTCGGCTACACCTTCGCGCGTTGCCTGCGCAGCAATGACTGGTCGATCGGCAACATCGTGGGGCTGGTGCGCGATGCGATTCTTCATTCCATGCCCGTGGCGATTGCCGGCGTGGCGACGGTCATCGGCGTGGCCTTGCTGGTCAGCTGGATCCGGCGGCGCCAGCTGCAGCAGCGCCTGCAGGGCCAGCTGCGCGAAGCGGAACTCGCTGCACAGCGTGATGCGGCTGCGCGCGCCGCGGCGGAGGCCCGGCTCAAGGTGCTTCAGGCCCAGATCCAGCCGCATTTCCTGTTCAACACCCTTGCTGCGCTGCAGTACTGGGTGGATGCGGGGGATGCCCGAGCCGGCCCCCTGCTGCGCGAGCTCACGCAGTTTCTTCGCGCAAGCACGCAGCTGCTCGGCCGGGAGGACGTCACCGTGGCCGAAGAGGCCGCGCTTGCCCAGCGCTACCTGACCATCATGCAGGCGCGAATGGGGCAGCGGCTGCAGTCTGAGGTGCTTATCGATCCCGCCCCCGGTGCGTGCACCATCCCGCCAGGCATTCTGCTCACCTTGGTGGAGAACGCCGTGGAGCATGGCGTGGCCGCTGCGTTGAGTGGCGGCAGCATCAAGCTGATCGCCCGCGCGGAAGGGCATCACGCCGTACTTGAGGTCCTGAACACCGGTTCGCCGTTGACGGCCCCGGTCACGGATGGCACAGGCCTTGCAAACACTCGCGAACGTCTGGAGCGGCGATTTGGCGAGGCAGCGTCGCTGTCCCTCGGCACAGACCAAGACGGCCAGACAGCGGCGCGCATCACGCTGCGGGGAGCACTGCAATGAGCATCTGGCAGTTTCTGGCGCTGTTCTTCTTCGGTACGTATCGCAACTTCACTCGCGCAGAGCTTGCTCGGGCGTCGGCGGAGCCCCTGCCTCGCGTCTGGCTCATCTATATGGTGGCCTACTGCGTCTTCGTGTTCGGCATGGACTACCTGGGCGGCAAGCAGAGCGGGACACTGCTGCTGATGCGCGTTGTCGGCGATGTGCTGGTCGCAGCGGCAGTGATTTGGGCCGTCTACCGGGTATGGCGCCGGCCCAACATCATGACGGGCGCGCAGAATCTGCTGATTGCCGTCCTGACCGTCTTCCTTGTGGCTTTGGCGATGGGGCTGCTTTCCAGCGTGCTGAAGCTGCCCAAGGGCACGCTGACCGACGTCGAACTGACGCAAATCGGCGCCGCCTGGACGATGGTGCTGGCGCTGGTGGTGGTGTTCAGCATCTCGCGCACCATCATGGTGGAAGGGCGGCTGCGCGAGCTGGCCGAGACCGACAAGCGCCTGGAGATGCAGCGGCAGATGCTGGCCGCACAGATCCAGCCGCACTTCCTGTTCAACAGCCTGGCGAGCCTGCAGCAGTGGGTCAACACCAAGGACGACCGCGCGGCGCCCCTGCTTGCGAGCCTGACGGCCTACCTGCGCGCCACACTGCCGATGT
>JAIXTA010000173.1 GCA_027484405.1 Burkholderiales bacterium | reverse complement strand
CCGCACATGCCGTAGTTGCCGGCGCCGAAGCTGCCGCCGATGATGACCGTGAACTTGGGCACCGCGGCGCAGGCCACGGCCGTGACCATCTTGGCGCCGTGGCGGGCAATGCCCTCGTTCTCGTACTTGCGGCCGACCATGAAGCCGGTGATGTTCTGCAGGAACACCAGCGGAATCTTGCGCTGGCAGCACAGCTCGATGAAGTGCGCGCCCTTCTGAGCACTCTCACTGAACAGGATGCCGTTGTTGGCGATGATGCCCACCGGCATGCCGTGGATGTGCGCAAAGCCGGTCACGAGCGTGGTGCCGAAGCGCGCTTTCCATTCGTCGAACTCGCTGGCATCGACGATGCGGGCGATGATCTCGCGCACATCGAAGGGCTTCTTGGTGTCGGTCGGGATGATGCCGAGCAGTTCGTCGGCATCAAACTTGGGTGCGGCCGGCTCCTTGAGCAGCAGGGGCACGGTCTTCTTCCAGTTCAGGTCGGCCACGATCTCGCGGGCAATGCGCAGGGCATGCAGATCGTTCTGCGCCAGGTGATCCACCACGCCCGACAGGCGCGTGTGCACATCGCCGCCGCCCAGGTCCTCGGCACTCACCACCTCGCCGGTGGCAGCCTTCACCAGCGGCGGGCCGCCCAGGAAGATGGTGCCCTGGTTCTTGACGATGATGGACTCGTCGCTCATCGCCGGCACATACGCGCCGCCGGCAGTGCAGGAGCCCATCACCACCGCAATCTGCGGCACACCCTCGGCCGAGAGCGTGGCCTGGTTGAAGAAGATGCGGCCGAAGTGGTCGCGGTCCGGGAAGACCTCGTCCTGGCGCGGCAGGTTGGCGCCGCCGGAATCCACCAGATAGATGCAGGGCAGCCGGTTCTCGCGCGCAATCTCCTGCGCGCGCAGATGCTTCTTCACCGTCATCGGGTAGTAGGTGCCGCCCTTGACCGTGGCGTCGTTGCAGACGATCACGCACTCCACGCCCGAGATGCGGCCGATGCCCGCGATCATGCCGGCGCAGGGCGCTTCGTCCTGGCCGCTGGCATCCTGATACATGCCGAAGGCCGCCATCGGCGCGATTTCCAGAAACGGCGTACCGGGGTCGAGCAGCATCTGCACGCGGTCGCGCGGCAGCAGCTTGCCGCGGGCGGTGTGCTTGGCGCGGGCGTCGTCGCTGCCACCTTTCTGAATCTGCGCGAGCTTGGCCTTGAGGTCGTCGACCAGGCTGCGCATGGCGGCGGCGTTGGCGGCAAAGTCTGCCGAGCGGGGATTGATCTTGGAATCGAAGACGGGCATGCGCGCAGGTCGGATCGAGGTGTCAGGGGCGCCGGTTGGCAGGCGGCGTCCGAAAGGGGCACGGTGTTCGCGGGCGGCGTGGCGCGGCCGTGTGTTGCCCCAGGCTGGCCGCGCCGGATCGCTACTTTACGTAAACGTAAAGTGTAGGGGCGCCTGCGGCCGGCTGAATAGCCTGCCGACGCCGCGCGGGTCGATGCAGCCCCCGGATACCCAAAGTCGGCAAAAATCAGGACAAATATGGCCGAAATAGATGTTTTTCGGCAACAAAGTGAAGCAAAAATGCTTCAAAAAGCGCTTCAGACAAGCGAGAAGTCGATTTTTGTGCATTCTGATATTTTTGGCCGAAAATGAATGACTATGCAGGTTTGCCGGGCTGCGTGCCATCCAGATACAGCCAGCGCCCGTCTTGCCGCACGAAGCGGCTGAGCTCATGCAGCCGGTGGCCGCGCCCGCCCAAGCGGTAGCGCGCCACGAATTCCACCGTGGCGTGGTCGGCGTCCTGCTGCACATGCCGCCTGACCTCCAGGCCCAGCCACTTGGTATCGGGCTCGATGGACAGCGCTGGGTCGAAGTGGTCGGGGTGCCAGGTTTGGGCCAGATACGCGCGGTCGCCTAATACATAAGCGGTGTAGCGGCTGCGCATGAGCTGCTCGGCGGTGGCCGGCAGTTCGCCGCCCGCAATGAACCGGCCGCAGCAGGCGGCAAGCGGCTTGTCGCTGCCGCAGGGGCAGCTGGTTTCAAGGGGTTTGGGCATCGATGGCCAGCTCCAGCTCGACTTCCACCGCCGCGCCCTTGGGCAAACGAAACACCCCGACCGAAGTCCGCGCCGGCAGCTGCCCGGGTCCGAACACGTCCACCAGCAGCTGGCTGGCGCCATCTCCGACCTCGGAGATTTGCGTGAACTCCTCGCTGCATTGCACGTACACGCCCATCTTCAGTGGCCGCAGCGCATGGAGGGTGCCTGCCATCTGCCACGCGATGATCAGCGCGCGTGCGGCGCAGATCCGGGCGGCCTGCTGCGCGTCTTCAAGGCTCACCTCTGCGCCCACGCGCCCCATGCACACGACGCGGCTACCCACGCGCGGTACCTGCCCGCTGACGTTGAGCCGATCGCCCGCGCGCACAGCCGGGGCGTACAGGCCACCGATCTGCAGCGGCTCGTCCACGCTCAGACCGAGCGCTGCCGCAGCCACCGACAGGCGCGCATCAGCGCTCACGCCTTGGTCACTTTCTCGCCCACCGGCCCGCCCGCCTTCTTCCAGGCCGCAAAGCCGCCGTCAAAGTGCGCCACGTTGCTCATGCCCATGTCCTGCAAGGCCTTTGCGGCCAGGGCACTGCGCCAGCCGCCGCCGCAAAAGAGCACGTATTCCTTGTCGTCCTGCGTGAAGAAGGGCTTGTGATACGGCGACTCCGGGTCCACCCAGAACTCGAGCATGCCGCGCGGCGCGTGGAAGGCGCCGGGGATCACGCCTTCGCGCTCGAGCTCGCGGATGTCGCGCAGGTCAACGAACAGCACGCGGTCGCTGCCGTGCAGGTTGATGGCCTCCGGTGTGGGGTAGGTCTTGATCTGGGCATTGGCTTCGTCCACCAGCTGACGGAAGCCTTTGGTGATCGTGGGCATCTCAGGTCTCCTTGCTCGGCGTGTCGGCGGGCTGCGTGGCGCGGCGGTCTGGGTGATAGCGCATGGCCAGCAGGATCAGCAGCAGCACCGGCACGCCGAGCGCCGCGGTGCTGTTGAAGAAGGTGGTGTAGCCGTACGCATCCACGAAGGCGCCTGAGAAGCCGGCCACATACTTGGGCAGCAGCAGCATGATGCTGGAGAACAAGGCGTACTGCGTGGCCGAGTACTGCAGGTTGGTCAGGCTCGACAGATAGGCAATGAAGGCTGCGCCTGCCATGCCGCTGGCGAGGTTGTCGGCCGAGATCACCCAGATCAGCGCCGTCACGTCATGGCCGCGCGTGGCCAGCCAGCTGAACAGCAGGTTGGTCAGGGCCGAGAGCACCGCACCCAGCATGAGCACGCGCAGCACGCCGAAGCGCAGCGCCAGCGCGCCGCCCACAAAGCCGCCGGCCAGGGTCATGATCAGCCCGTACACCTTGGAGACGGCCGCCACCTCCTCCTTGGTGTAGCCCATGTCCACGTAGAAGGGGTTGGCCATGATGCCCATGACCACATCGCTGATGCGGTAGATGGCAATCAAAGCCAGGATCAGCAGTGCGTGGCGGCCGTTGCGCACGATGAAGTCGGCGAAGGGGCGATAGGCCGAGAGATTCATGTGCGCCAGAAGTGGCGTCAGTCCTGCCGGCACCGGCAGGCGCAGGGGGCGGGCCGTGCCCCAGTGCTGGTCCAGCCCGGCAAATCCAAGCGCTGCGCACCCGGCAAACAGCAGAAACTCTGTCATGTTGGCGCTGCCGAGCGTGAATCGGGCCATGGTGACCAGCAGGCCGCCCACACCGATCATCGCCAGCAGCAGCGGCCAGCTGAACACCATGCCCTGCGTGGCAAAGGTTTGTGCGACGGTCTGGCGCTCGGCGCGTTCGGCCGCCAAGTCGCGCGGCGCGGGCTCGCGGCTTGCGAGGGTGATGATCACGCCCACCAGCATGCTGGCCGCCATGGCCACATAGGCACCCTGCCAGCCGGCATAGATATAGCCCTTGGCGCCTTCGGTGATGCCGGCGGCAATCCAGAGCACGCCAGCGCCGGCCCAGATCATCGCCAGCCGGTAGCCGGTCTGGTAGGCCGCGGCCAGCGCCGCCTGCTTATCGGCCTCGGCAGACTCGATGCGGAAGGCGTCCAGCGCGATGTCCTGCGTGGCCGAGGCAAAGGCGACGATCAAGGCGCAGATCACGATCGGCCGCAGCGCCACGGTGGGGTCACTCATGGCCATGCCGATCAGCCCGCCCATGATCGCCAGCTGGGCAAACAACAGCCAGCTGCGCCGCTGGCCCAGCCAGCGTGTGAGCAAGGGCAGGGGCAGCCGGTCCACCAGCGGCGCCCAAGCCCACTTCAGGCCGTAGGCCAGGCCCACCCAGGAGAGGTAGCCGATCGTCTTGCGATCAATCCCGGCCTCGCGCAGCCAGAAGCCCAGAGTGCCCAGCACCAGCAGCAGGGGCAGCCCGGCCGAGAAGCCCAGCAGGAGCATGCGCAGCACGACCGGCTCGGTGTAGACCTTGAGCGTGGCCAGCCAGGAGCGGGGCGCGGCAGCGGCAGGGGAGGTTGCGGGCGCTTCAGGAGGCATGCGCGGAGGGCGGTTGAAGTGGGCAGGGAACGTCCGTCGGGCTTCAGGCACGCCGGAACCGACGCACAGGCGCGGCGGTCCTATTATTCCTGCAACATCACACTCCTCCGACTGATCGAACCCATGGACAACTACGGAATGAATCGCCGCGCCTTCTGTCTGGGCTGTGCGGGCCTGTTCTGTACCGCGGCCTTTGGCCAGCAGCAAGTGCCTGCGCAGGATGGTGTTCAGGGTGTACCTGAACGTTCCAAGTGGACCAAGCTGGTGTCGGCCTCGCAGGTCGAGAAGATCGGCGTGCAGCAGTTCAGCCAGATGACGGCCAGCGCGCGCAACCAGAACGCCCTCCTGCCCCCCGACCATCCGCAAGTCCGCCGGTTGGACGGCATCGCCAAGCGCATCCTTCCCTTCGCCCCGCGCTGGAATGAACGTGCACGTCAGTGGCCCTGGGAAGTGCAGGTCTTCAATTCGCCGCAGATCAATGCCTTCTGCATGCCCGGCGGAAAGATCGGCTTCTACACCGGCATTCTGGACAAGCTCAAGCTCACCGATGATGAAGTGGCCATGATCATGGGCCACGAGGTGGCGCATGCGCTGCGCGAACATGCGCGTGAGCGCATGGCCAAGCAGGCGGGCTTGTCGCTGGGCGCCTCGGCCATCACCAGCATCTTCGGCCTGGGCGACCTGGGCCGGCTCGGCGTCAATGTCGGTGCGGACATGCTCTCCAAGGCCAATTCGCGTGAAGACGAGTCGGAAGCCGATGTGGTCGGACTGGACCTCGCCGCGCGCGCTGGCTTCGATCCGCGCTCCGGCGTGGTGCTTTGGCAGAAGATGGCCCTGGCCGCCGGCGGTTCGCCGCCGCAGTGGCTGTCCACACACCCCGCCGGGGAGAATCGGATTGCCGAGATCAGGCGCCGCCTGCCCCAGGTCATGCCGCTGTACGCAAGGACGCGCGACACGACGCCGGACCAGTTGCCGCCCTATACCTCGAACGTCCCGAACATTGCACCGGTCAGCCTGATCGGTCGTTCAACCATCGCCTGATTGCTGCGCCAGGCCGTGCATTCGGCCAATCAAGCGAAAAGGGGCTGGGTGTTCCAGCCCCTTGTCCGTTGACGCACTGCGCTTCAGCGCGCCGGGGATGCAGCGGCCTGGGCTGGCTCGGCGATGTAGATCTCCACGCGGCGATTCTTCGCGCGGCCCGCGTCCGTGCTGTTGTCGGCCACAGGTTCGCGCTCTCCGCGCCCTGCGGTCTGGATGCGGCGCGCTGCAATGCCACGGTCCACGAGATAGTCGCGCGTGCTGTCCGCACGGCGTTGCGACAAGGGATTGTTGATCGCGTCCGAACCCGTGTTGTCCGTGTGACCCACGATGCGGATCTCTGTGTCCGGATGCTCCTTCAGCGAGTTGGCAAAGCGGTCCAGGATGGGGCGGAAATTGCTTTCCACGTCCGCACGGCCCACGGCAAAGGAGATATCACTTGGAATGTCGAGCTTGAGCTGATTATCCGGAGTCTGGGTCACACCGACGCCGGTGCCTGCGGTGGCACGCTCCATGTCGGCCTTCTGCTTGGCCATGCGCTGGCTCCAGATGTAGCCGCCGGCTGCGCCGGCAATGCCGCCAATCACGGCACCGGTCCGCGTGCTGCCGGCACGGTCACCGCCCGCGGTGGCCCTGCCCAGCAAGGCCCCGGCTGCCGTGCCGATGGCCGCGCCGGTCGCGGCGGAACGCTGCTGGTCGCTCATGTTGGCGCAGCCCGTGAAGGCCAGCGTGGCGCTGACTGCGGCCAGAACGAGCAGGCGCGACGCGCGAATCGGAGTTGACTGAACAGAGTTCATCGAAGCTGGGGTGTGCATATGCGTCATTGTTGGGATGTGTTGTGAGAGTTCGGGCTGAGCGGGGCCCGTGCCTGGTGCGCAATCTGCCCTCGCGAGGGACTGCTACGTATCCGTGGGATCGGTTGCTGCGCACCGGGTTCCCGGCTTTTCAGGGTGGAGTGTGGCGCATCGTCAGAAAGTGTTTCTGCCCTTGACGGTCAGGCGCTGGCCCCTTGTTGATGCTTGAACCTTTATCATTCGCATAAGCCCGCGTCGCAACTTCGCCCTGCGCGGGCGTTTTGCTTTCCTACCTGGCCCCTCACCTTGAGCGTTCGCCCTTTCGACCTTGCGCAAGTTCGCCTCGACAACGCACTGCGTCTGTTTGACGAGTTTGTTGCCAGGACGGTCAGCCATCCGGATGCATCCACGCTACGCGGATTGGAGCGCCGCTTCGCCGAGCGCATGCAGATCCAGCCCAGCTACTGGAGCCAGATCAAGAGCCGCTCGCGCCAGATCGGCGAACGGCTCGCTCGCCAGTTCGAGCAACTCGCCGGCAAGCCCTTTGGCTGGATGGATACCCCCCATGGTCTGGTACGCGCGGCGCCGCCGGGCAGCCCACCCGCGCAGGCTGCTCAGCCAGCCGATGACACCAGCACACCCCGTGATGACGATGAGCGCTTCATCCTGGGCCTGGTCATCACCTATTACAGGCGCAACCCCCAACGGGCCAAGACGCGGCTGCTGGAACTCTTGTCCGAGGTCCTCGTGAGCCCCCAATGGAGTGGCGCTGCCGAGCCATCGGCCGACGAACCGGGCAGCGCTGCTCGGCCAACCGCACCTGCCGCTGCTCCGGCGCCTGGCACCGACCTCGACTTTGCAAAAACGCTACAGGGGATCACACCCCTGAAGCGCAAGCGATAAAAAGTTCTTGCGCAAGATAAATAAACGTTTATCATGCGAAGCATGGTGTGCGGTGTCGTGCGCCGCACAGCGCCTCAAGGCCTAGTGCAGCCCAGGACAGGCTGAAGTTTCGGCCCTTGAGGTGAAGTTGCCTCGCGCCCACACCAACGAATGCTGAACGATGACGACCTGCAGCTTGCTGCAGGTCTCTTGCCAGCGGATCGTCCGATCCATGTCGACCCTCAACCTTCATTCAAGGAGACCGTGCCTGTGCTGATGCGCCTGTATGCCCAGCCCACGCCCGCATTTGCGGCCGGTCCCGTCGCCTTGGGCAAAGCGCTGACGATGCTCCGGGCGACCTGCGCAGCGGCCGGCCGACGCCTGCAAGCTGGCCAAGGCACATGGGGTCAGGCGCTGGCCACGCGAATGAATTCTCTGGGCGGCGGTCTTGCCCGTGCAAGCGTCGCCCTTCAAACGATCACCAGCCCGAACCCGGGGCCGCGGCGAAAGCCGGAATGCAGACGCAGCTGACCGCGTCATTTCCGCTTCCCGTCCGGGGCCCGGTGCTGAACAGACCGGGCCCTTTTTGTTTCCGGCATCGGGCATGCAGCCTGCGCCGCACTGAAGAAAGCACTGCCATGAAGACCACACAGACCACGCGAACACAGACCGACGCGCGGTGTGCAACGAGCCGCGGTTTTTCGATCGCACTGCCGGCACTCGCACCGCGTAACCCGCTGGTTGCAGCAGCGCGCGGCCGCAAGGCGGGCGTCCATCAGCCCAGCGCGGGTGCCGAGCGTCAGGCCGCAAAGCGCGAATTGCGCACGCTGATGCGGGATGCATGACGAACACACCGCACCCATCTGCCATGCAGAGTCGTCCATCCAAATGTTTGAACGTGTGCACCGCCAAGCGCAGCAGGTGCACCAGAGAGAAGGAGAAGCGCCATGTCCAGAACCCAATCGATCCCCGTCGGTAGCCGCACCCGGCCCCTCGTGCTCGTGGTAGCCGTGCTCTTGCACGGTGCGGCCCGCGTGTTGGCACGTCTCGCCATTGTCCATGCACCACGTGCAGAACACGGGGCAGGCGCGCGGCGCGAGTTCGGTGTTGCACGCATTGAAGGCCGTGAAGTCGGGGTGGTCTACGAGGATGGCGAGATCGTCGCCGTCCTGTCCGGCACCACCCGTCTGTAAGGACGTCTGGCGAGTTTGTGCGGATTGGGCGCAGTTCACGCGGCCGATCCGTCACTTCATCGCAAAGCACAGGCGTACTTCAGTGCGCATCGACAGAATGCATCCATCGACGCTCAAACGCGTTCCGTGCCGGTCAAGAAGCAGACAGACCGGCATAGAAAAACAGAACCAGGAGTGAATCATGAAATCAACTCTCTTCAAGTACTACGCCGCCCCGGTGATGCTCTCGCTCGCCGCCTTCAGCTTGACCGCAGTCTTCATGCCGTCGCGTGCTGTCGAGCCGCCGCGCACGGATGCCGTCGTCCAGCTGGACCGCGTTGAAGTGGTGGCCTCGCGCAAGGCACTTGTGGCTGAGGCCCTCGCTGAAGCCGAGCGCGCCGATGCACGTCGCACACCAGTGCGCCCCCGCGGCTGAACCCGTCCCCTCGACTGCTGCTCGCAGCTCCACTCCGATCCTGCGAGCACCCGGCCAGCCGGACGCAGTCTCTTCCAGGCGCCACGCAACCCGTGGCGCCTTTTTTTCGTCTTGATCCTGCAATATCCCGTGCATACGGGAGTCAATTCGATCGATCGACAGCACCTCGCGACCTAGACTGCGAGCTGAAATCACCTTGAGTCAGGTGATGCTCAACACATTGAGTCTGGATCGAGGAGTTGCTGTGAACAAAGGGATCGTGATCGGGGGCGGCGTGGCCGCAGTGGTGGTTGCCGCACTGGCTGGCGGACCGGCCTTCATCGGCGGCAAGGTGCAGGGGGAAGTCGAAGGCGCCTATGCGCGCGTCTTCCAGCAGCTGCCCTTCATTCGCGTGGTGGAACAGACCTACGCCAAGGGCTGGATGTCCGCGACGCACACGGCAACGATTGAGGTCGGTTGTGAGATCCCAGCCGGCCCGGATGGCCAGGGCGGCAGCAAGCCGATCCGCTTTTCCGTGACGGATCGGATCCAGCACGGTCCGCTACCCGGGTTCTCGGCGGCCGGTCTGGCACGTGTGCAAAGCGAGGTACGCCTGGTGGGCCAGGGTCAGGCCGAGGTCGACAAGGCGCTTGGCGGTCAGCCCCTGCTGACCAGTACCACGCTCGTCAGCTTCGGCGGTAGCACCAAGGGAACGTTCAGCAGCCCCAAGGTGGGCTTTACTGCACCAGACGGCACCGTATTGTCCTGGGAGGGCTTGGCAGGGACCTTCAGTGGCAGCGACTACACCGGCCGTTCAACGGTTTTTGAGGTCAAGGCCCCCAGCCTGAGCGTCAAGAATGCCAAGGAGGGCGGCGAGCTCACGATGAGCGGTCTGCGCTTTGCGGGCAATACCCAGCGCCCGGGCGACTATCTCTTCGTGTCGATCGGCACGAGCGAAGGCGGCATCGACAGCGTCACCTTCAAGGCCGATGCCCCCGCAGGCAGGGCGGCAGCCATGCCGCGCTCTGGTCAGCCTGTGAATGTCAGTCTCAGTGCGCTGAAGTTCAAGTCTGAATCGACGCTCGACAAGGACCTCGCGGCCAGCACCGTCAGCATGAGCGGGGCCATGCAGGTCAACGACGTGAAGATCGACAAGCTCGAATTCGCCGGCGGCATGCGGCGGCTTCATGCGCCCAGCTATGAGAAGGGCATGCAGGCCTTCATGAAGCAGGCCTATGCCTGTCCGAAGCCGGGTGCAAAGATCGATCCCGAGGCCGCGCTCGCACCGATGATGGAACTCGTCAAGGGCCTGCTGCCCCACAACCCCGAATACAGCATGGACAAGCTGGGCGCGAGCTACAAGGGCAAGGAAGGCAGCATCAGCTATTCCGTCTCTACACAGGGCGTCACGGCGGAAGACCTCAAGGCACCGCCCTTGATGGTCTTCATGAGCAAGGGTGTGGTCAAGGCCAGCGCCAGCCTGCCGCTTGCGTGGATCGAGGAAGCCGCTGCAGCCATCGCACCTGTGCAGGCTCAGCAGCTGCCGATGATGCTGGACCAGCTGTCTGCCCAGGGCCTTCTAAAGCGCGAGGGCGATCTGCTCAAGGCCGATTTCAATCTCTCTGCCGGGCAGGCCACCTTGAATGGTCAGCCGGTACCGCTGCCCTTCGGCGGGCCGGCAGGCGCCCCCGGTGCAGGCGCCGCGCGCGGCAGCTGACCCCACAGCGTCATTGCAAGCAAAAAGGGCCTGGAATCCCCAGGCCCTTTTTCTTGGCGGCGCGCTCGCGCACTACATCTGCTTGAACAGGCCCAGATAGCTGCGGCTGACTTCAAGCTTCTCCCGGTGGCCGACCACGCTCACAATCTTGTGACCGCGATCGTCGTTCACCACCCCTGCGATCTTGCGGGCGTTCACGAGCGTGGAGCGATGGATCTGCCAGAAGAGATCCGGATCTAGCTCATCGACCAGCTCCTTGATGGGCTTGCGGATCAGAGCCTCGAATTTCTCGGTCTGCACGCGGGTGTATTTCTCGTCGCTGATGCAGAACAGCACATCCTCCACCGGAATCAGACGCAGCTGCGCGCCGACGGTGGCCTGGATCCACTTGAGGTATTCCTTCTTGCCCCCGTTCATGGCGAGCTTGAGCTGGCTGAGCAGGTCGTTGAGCGCAGGCGGCTGGCCGCCGCCGCCCAGGCGCTGCTTGAGCCGCTCCACCGTTGTGGCCAGACGCGCCGATTCCGCCGGTTTGAGGACATAGTCCACCGCACCGCGTTCGAATGCACTGACCGCGTACTCGTCGTAGGCGGTCACGAACACCAGATGGCAGTCCGGACGTGCTTGCTGGATCATGCTCGCGGCCTCGATGCCGGTCATGCCGGGCATGCGGATGTCCAGGAACGCGATCTGCGGCGCGTGCTGGTTCACGAGCTCCACGGCTTCCATGCCGTTCTTGGCCTCGGCCAGCACCTCGAGCTCGGGCCAGACTTCAGACAGACGCAGGCGGATCTGGTCGCGCATGAGGCGCTCGTCATCCGCAATGATGGCGGTGGGCAATCGGGGCTCCTTGAGAATCAGGGCGGCGGTGGCGTGGCTGCCTGCGCCGGCTTGCGAAGCAGCCACCATAGCAAGATCAGCAGCGGCGCGGCAGGCAGGGCAACCACGCCGACCACGGCGACCGCCGCGATCAGGATGCCAGCCAGCCCCAGCGCCAGACCCAGCGCCAGCATGCCTGGCATGAGCACCATGAATATCCAGAGAAGCACGAAGAAGCTGCCGAAGTACAGCCCTACCATGGCCGCAAAGACCAAAGGCTGCGTCGTGAGCACGGTGCTCATGGGCACGCAGTTCTGCCGGCCCGATTCCAGCCAGTACACCCCCAGGCCGATGTTCTCGATGGAGCGGTGCTCGCCGTCCAGGTCGAGCTGGATCATTGCTCCGCGGCCGGATTGTCGGGCGCCGCCGGTGCCTGATGCATCGCCAGGGACGGGTGTGATCATCACCCCTACGCAAAGCTGCTCCGGCAGCCAGGGCTTGAACAGGATCGCGCCCCCGACCAGCAGCAGCGTCAGAGCGAGTGCTGCGGTTGCTGCGAGACTCGTCGCCGCCGCGGCACGGCCCCGCCATCGCTTCAATCCACTCATTGACTCTCCTCGGCAGCGCGTGCGCCTTGTGTCCGCCGGCGGCGGCGCAGTACCAGCAGAACGACCCACACCGGTGCAAACAGAACCAGCATCAGCAGGCCGAAAAGCAGCACCTCGAACACCAGCTCCAGCAGCCCGGCCGCGCCCATAAAGGGCACCTGCACCACATTGAACACGAGCTTGACGCCGGACTCAGTGAAGTTCCGGACACCATTGATCAGCAGCTCCACGTTCTGGATCACCATCAGCGCGATCGTGCCGCCGATGAGGATCATCAGGATGCGCGTGAGCTTGCTGCCGGCAGGGGCTTCCTTGGGGGCCATGCGTCAGGCACCTGCGCTGGCTGCTGGCGCATCGGCGGGTGGCGCAGGCGGTACGGCCGACGCGGGCTTCCGGCGAACCAGCCACCAAACGACGGCACCCACAACGAGCAGCGGCGAGATCAGCATGAGCGCGGCGAACGCCAGACTCGCCGCGGCAATCAGCATGGCTCCACCGCTGACGACCAGTGCAAACGCCACCGCCATGGCCGCGATGAAGTAGCCGAGCCAGAGCACAATCAGCGTGCCAAACCACGCCGCCAGCCCCAGGTTGGGGACGTCCTGCATGGCGACGCCGTTGTCGAAGAAGGTGATCGTCGCATCCGCCGGAAACAGCGACGAGAAGAGCATGGTCAGCAGCGCGGCTGCAAACGTGAGGCCGATGACGGCCAGACAGGTGATCAGGCTGAACTTGGCAAAGCGCTTCATGTGGGGTCTCCCAGGATGAGGGTGTGAGGGCTGGTGGCTGGGCAGGTCTGCAGATCGAGCGTTCAGAGGGCACTCGCGTTGCTTCGCACATCGGCCAGCCGGTAGGGAATCTCGATCACCGCCCGCGTGCCGCCGGGCTGTCCATTGATCTCGCCCAGCCCGATGGTGAAGCTCGCGCCGCCGCCGTACAGCATGGCCAGGCGCTCGCGGATATTCGACAGGCCCACGCCGGTGCCGCTGGTGGGCACCATGCCTTCCTTGAAGCCCAGGCCGGTGTCCGACACGGTCACGCGCAGTTTGCCGTCGGCAATCTCGCCCTTCACGTCGATGTGGCCGCCTTCGGGCTTGGGCTCCAGGCCATGCTTGATGCAGTTCTCGACCAGCGACAGCAGCATCATGGGCGGGACTTCTGCGGTGCGCAGCCCGGCGGGGATGTCCACCGTATAGCTCAGGCGCTCTTCCATGCGGAACTGCAGGATCTTCAGGTAGCTCTCCACCAGCACGGCCTCGCGGCCCATGTTGCTGGTCGTGTCGCGCATGTGCGGCATGGCGGCCCGCAGATACTGGATCAGGTTCTTCTGCATCTGGCTGGCGCGCTTGGGATCGACCTCGATCAGGTGATCGACGCTGGCCAGGGTGTTGAACAGGAAGTGCGGCTCCACCTGCGCCTGCAGGGTGACGAGCTTGGCTTCAACCAGTTGGCGCTTGAGCGCCTCGCGCTCGCTTTCTTCCTGCGCGGCCTGGGCGACGCTCTGCGCCGCGGCCACCTTCACCTCGGCCTTGCGCTGGGTATTCAGAATCACCTTGAGCGTGATGAGCGCCGCAATCAGGATGATGACGATGTCGGTCAGCGAGCGGGCCAGCCAGAACTTGCGCGGTTCCTGGTTGTTGATCTTGATGTTCGGGTTCTTGCCCGAGAAGCCTTCCTCGATGCCCTGCGTGATGTCCTTGATGATCGAGTCGAAGTCGGCAGGCAACTCGCCGCGCTTGTCCACGCGCACGGTCAGGCCGTCCTTTTCGAGCACCACCTCGCCGCGCTCTTCGAGCGGCAGGTTTTCCATGGTCTCGATGGTGGCGAGTTCAGCCAGGCGCTCGGCGGCGCGGGCCAGCACGGCCTCGCTGTGCTTGGCCGGCTCCTCGAGGATCTTCGTGACCTCGTCCATGGAGGCGTGGCCCACGCGGTCCAGCTCGGCGAGCTTCTCGGCGTTTTCCGGCTGGATGACGATGCCGTCGCGGTCGATCTTGACGATCTCGCCGTCCTTGCCGACCTTGATGCCTTCCTTGTTGATCACGATGGGCGGGCGGTTCGGCGCGCTCGGATCGGCGGGGATGCTCACGCCGTCCTTGGTGATGATCACCGGCGGCATGGGCGGCTTGGGTGCCTGCGGGGCCTTGGGCGGCTTGGGCATGGGCGGGTCTTCGCTGGAGCGCACGCGCACGCCGGTCGGATCGGCCTCGATGACGATGGTCATCGGCTTCTTCTGCGGGTTGTTCACTTCCACCAGCGGGCGGATGGGTCGGCCGCTGAAGAGATCGTCCAGGACGCTGGACATGAGGCTGGACAGGATCAGGAACAGGATGCCGATGACGAACAGGCGCTTCCAGGTCACCGCCGTGAGCCACAGCGCGAGGCGGTTGTAGCCGCGGCCCAGCGCAAAGGTCTGCCGGCTGGCGTAACCGGCGCCGAATTTGCGCCAGAAGTCTCGTACCGCCGCAAAGAGTCTGGAAATGAAGTTCATGGACGCATTGTTCCCCAGCTGTTCCCGGCTGGCGCGCGAACTGCGACAGACTGCAGAATGGGCGACTCAGGGCGCACGCAGACCGCCCAGCCCGTTGCCCGCCTGCAGTGGCGCGCTGCGCAGGGAGCGGCCGTGTTCACGTGCAGCCGAAGCTGCAGCCGGGGCAGTGCGTCTTGCAGCCGCCCGGGGCGCGGTCAGCTAGGGTGCGCCCGGGTGCGAGTCCGGCAACCGGGCCGCGATAATTCAGGGCCATGCCCCTGCCTCTGCTTCGGCCCGGCGCCGTCAGCCGCACTTGCGCCTTGACGCAGGCCCTTCGTCTGACCCGCGTCCTGGGTTCGGCCGTCCTGGCGCTCACCCTGGGCGCCTGCGGCAGCGCGCCCAAGCGCCCTGCCGTGGACGGACCGGGCGACAAGCCCCCGGCCAACTGGGCCAGCGTGCCGAGCGCCGTGCCGCGCGACGAACCCGCCGCCCGCGAGCTGCGCGGCCCCAACAAGCCCTATGAGGTGCTTGGCCAGCGCTACATCCCGCGCGTGGGTGACGCACCCTTCCGCGAGCGCGGGCTGGCCAGCTGGTACGGCCGCAAGTTCCACGGCAATCGCACGGCCAGCGGCGAGATCTACGACATGTACGGCATGACGGGTGCCCACAAGACCCTGCCGATCCCCAGCTACGCGCGCGTGACCAACCCGGCCAACGGGCGCAGCGTGGTGGTGCGCATCAACGACCGCGGCCCCTTCAAGCCCGGCCGCGTGATCGACCTGACCTGGACCGCTGCCGCGCAGCTGGGCTTCATCAACCAGGGCGAGGCCGAGGTGATTGTCGAGCGCGTGCTGCCTCGCTAGCGGCAGGTTTTCTGGCCGAAATAAACACTTTTTCGTAAAGTCATTTCGGACTTGTCGCTTGTCTGATGAGCGATAAGGCAGCATTGAACGATGCTCATTTTTTGGTCCGAAAGTGACTGAATCAAGCATCCATGCGCCTCTTCGGGCAGGCGTCCTTCGTGCTGCGTGACAGAATCTGGCCTGCACGGCGCGTCTGCCGCCGGCGTCCTATGCATTGCCTGAGCCCTCATGTCTGCCAACAGCCCCGTCCCGCCGCCCAAGCCGCTTTCTGATCTGCGCGTGGTCTTTGCCGGCACGCCCGAGTTTGCCGCGGCGGCGCTCAGGGCCCTGCTCGCGGCCGGGGCGCAGGTGCCGCTGGTGCTCACGCAGCCGGATCGGCCCGCCGGCCGCGGCATGAAGCTCACCGCCCCGCCGGTCAAGGACGTGGCGCTGGCCGCCGGGGGGGGCTCGGGTATTCAAGTGCTCCAGCCGCGCAGCCTGCGCCTGGACGGCAAGTACCCGGACGCCGCCGCCGCGGCGCGCGAGGCCTTGCTCGCT
>JAIXTA010000218.1 GCA_027484405.1 Burkholderiales bacterium | reverse complement strand
GTCAGCCCGTACTTGAACCATTGTTTGAAGTTGCGCGCCTGCTCGAGCTCCTTGCGCAGCCAGCTGGCATCGAAGGCCGCCGGGTAGGCCGTGAGTTCATCCTGCTTGCGGCCGGCCGCCACGGCCTCAAAGGCCGCTTCTCCGCACAGCATGCCGGTCTTGATGGCTGCATGGCTGCCCTTGATGCGCGGCGCATTCAGGAAGCCGGCGTCGCAGCCCACCAGCGCCCCGCCCGGGAACACTGTCTTGGGCAGGGACAGCAGGCCGCCTGCCGTGATGGCTCGCGCGCCGTACGACAGGCGCTTGCCGCCCTCGATGTGCTTGCGGATGGCTGGATGCGTCTTCCAGCGCTGCATTTCCTCGAAGGGGGACAGCCACGGGTTCTCGTAGTTCAGGCCGACCACGAAGCCCAGGGCCACCTTGTTGTCCTCGAGGTGATAGAGGAAACCGCCGCCGTAGGTGTTCTTGTCCAGCGGCCAGCCCGCGGCGTGAACCACCAGACCGGGTTGCGCCTTGGCCGGTTCGATCTCCCAGAGCTCCTTGATGCCGATGGCGTAGCTCTGCGGATCCTTGTCGGCATCGAGCTTGAAGCGCTCGATGAGCTGCTTGCCCAGGTGGCCACGGGCACCTTCAGCGAAGATCGTGTACTTGCCGTGCAGCTCCATGCCGGGCTGAAAGTTCTCGGTGGGCTCGCCGTCCTTGCCGATGCCCATGTTGCCGGTGGCCACGCCCTTGACCGCGCCCTGCTCGTCATATAGCACCTCAGCGGCGGCGAAGCCCGGGAAGATTTCCACGCCCAGGCTCTCGGCCTGTTGGCCCAGCCAGCGCACCACATTGCCCAGGCTGATGACGTAGCAGCCCTCGTTGTGGAAGTTCTCGGGCATGAGCCAGGCGGGCGTCTTGCTTGCGCCGGTCTCGGTCAGGAAGAGGGCTTCATCGCGCGTCACGGGCTGATTCAGCGGCGCGCCCTTGTCCTTCCAGTCGGGGATGAGCTCATTGAGCGCGATCGGGTCCATCACGGCGCCCGAGAGGATGTGCGCGCCGACCTCGGATCCCTTCTCCAGCACCACGACGGACACGTCCTGGCCCTTGGCTGCAGCCAGTTGCTTGATGCGGATCGCTGCAGACAGACCTGCGGGGCCGCCGCCTACGATCACCACGTCGTACTCCATCGACTCGCGTTTGATCTCCATCCGCATGCTCCTGGGCATTTTTGCTTCGTTGAATCGAGAGATTTTCGCACCAGCCTTGGACGGTCCTCCTCGGGAGCTTCCTCTAAACTCGATGCGTCCATTTCGCGCGTTGATGCCAGTCGGCCCGACGTGCAGCGCCCCAGGGTCCTGAGGCGTTCACAGCCCGCATCGGGTGGAGACCACAGATGACCGTTGAAATCGCACTGGATGGCAAGGTCGCATTGATCAGCGGCGCCTCCAGCGGACTGGGCGCGCAGTTTGCCCGCACTCTCGCGCGCGCAGGTGCCAAGGTTGTGCTCGCCTCACGCCGCATCGAACGGCTGAAGGACCTGCGTGCCGAGATCGAGGCCGAGGGCGGTTCAGCCCATGTCATCAAGCTCGATGTGACCGACCCGGCCAGCATCGCCGCCTGTGTCGCGCATGCCGAGACCGAGGCCGGGCCGATCGACATCCTCGTCAACAACTCCGGCGTTTCGACGACGCAGCGCCTGGTCGACGTGAAACCCGAGGATTTCGACTTCATGATGGGCACCAACGCACGCGGTGCCTTCTTCCTGGCCCAGGACGTGGCCAAGCGCATGATCGCCCGCGCCCGCGGCGCAGAGGCGCGCGGTGAACCGGCGCGGCCGGCCCGCATCATCAACATCGCCTCGGTGGCCGGCCTGCGCGTGCTGCCGCAGATCGGCGTGTATTGCATGAGCAAGGCCGCCGTGGTGCAGATGACCAAGGCGCAGGCGCTCGAGTGGGGCCGCTTCAACATCAACGTGAATGCCATCTGCCCCGGCTATATCGATACCGAGATCAACCATGCGCATTGGCAGACCGAGCAGGGTCAGAAACTCGTGCAGATGCTGCCGCGCAAGCGAGTGGGCAAGCCCGAGGACCTGGATGGCCTGATCCTGCTGCTCGCGCACGACTCGGCCGGCTTCGTCAACGGCGCGATCATCGCCGTCGATGACGGCCTGTCGGTGACCTGACCCTCTCCAGACTCCAGACCGTTTGTTCTCCACACCTCCGGGGGATTGAATGAAGAAACTCTATCCAAGCGCCCAGGCGGCGCTGGCAGGCGTCGTCAAGGACGGCCAGCTCATTGCAGTGGGCGGGTTCGGCCTGTGCGGCATTCCCGAGGCACTGATCGCTGCGCTGCGTGATTCCGGCGTCAAGAATCTCACCTGCATCAGCAACAACGCTGGCGTGGACGGATTCGGCCTCGGTCTGCTGCTCGAGACGCGCCAGATCCGCAAGATGATTTCGTCCTATGTGGGCGAGAACAAGGAATTCGAGCGCCAGTTCCTGGCCGGCGAGCTGGAGCTGGAGTTCACGCCGCAGGGCACGCTGGCCGAGAAGCTGCGCGCCGGCGGTGCGGGCATTCCGGCCTTCTTCACCAAGACGGGCGTGGGCACGCTCGTGGCCGAGGGCAAGGAGACCCGCGAGTTCGACGGCGAGACCTACATCATGGAGCGCTCGCTCACGCCCGAGGTTTCGCTGGTCAAGGCGCACATTGCTGATCAGGCGGGCAACCTGATCTTTCGCCGCACCGCACGCAACTTCAACCCGGCCGCCGCCATGGCGGGCCGCACAACGATCGTCGAGGTCGAGCAGATCGTCGAGACCGGGACGCTTGACCCCGATTCGATCCACCTGCCGGGCATCTACGTGCACCGCATCGTGCACAACCCGACCCCCGAAAAGCGCATCGAGAAGCGCACGATCTTCGGCCAGAGCTGATCAGGAGAATCACCATGCCTTGGACCCACGCTGAAATGGCGCAGCGCGCCGCCGCGGAGCTGCAGGACGGCTTCTACGTCAATCTCGGCATCGGCCTGCCGACCCTGGTGGCCAACCACGTCGCTCCGGACATCGAGGTCTGGCTGCAGAGCGAGAACGGCATGCTGGGCATCGGCCCCTTTCCCACCGAGGAGCAGGTGGACGCCGACATCATCAATGCCGGCAAGCAGACCGTGACGACCTTGCCCGGCTCGTCGATCTTTGGCTCGCATGACAGCTTTGCCATGATCCGCGGCGGCAAGATCAATCTGTCCATCCTCGGTGCCATGCAGGTCAGCGAGCACGGCGACCTGGCCAACTGGATGATCCCCGGCAAGATGGTCAAGGGCATGGGCGGGGCCATGGTCCTGGTGGCCGGCGTGAAGCGCGTCATCGTGCTGATGGAGCACGTGGCGCGCAAGAAGG